>ONBA01000031.1 GCA_900315975.1 uncultured Ruminococcus sp. | reverse complement strand
GATTGTGTAGTATACACCCTTGACTTACTTGCAATCGTGTGGTAATATGGGGTACGATGGAATAGGTTCTCACATTTTCCGGCGCCCCCGGAGGCTGTATAATCAGCCGCCGGAGATGACCTCGAACTCGTCTGCGCCTTCGATCAGCGCAAGGCTTCTGCCGTTGTCCCACTTCATATGAATGTTGCCTGCGTCGTCGATGATCGCAACCGAACCGGTCGTACCGGGCGGTACGGGCGCGATGTCGTCCGCCATGCGGATCAGGCGTATTCTTGTGCCTGCGGGATAACGCTCCCGCAGGGCTTTCAGTTCAGCTTCATTCGGAAACCGCATCGTCGGCACCTCCTTCGGGTTTGCCGTGACGGAAGGCGGAGCTTCCGGTCAGATTGCGGAGCAGAACCTTGCGGGCTGCCTTGTAGTTTTCGCCGATCATGCCGAGGCGCAGGAGGAAGCAGCGGAATGCGTACTTCTCGTTGTCGCTGGTGTCCGGCTTGTTGACCACGCGCTGCAGGTTCTTTGCAAACTCGCAGAGGGCGGTAATGAAGCGGGCGTAGGCATCGCCGTCACCGTCCTTCTCGACCGTGAACCACGGGAACTCGACCGTTTCCTCGCACTCGTTGACCGCAAGGCTCTCCGTATTCAGCGCGTGTTTCAGGAGCGTTTCCTTGTTGGCGATGAGCTGGAGCAGATTGTTCATCGACTGCTCCGTGAAGAAGTCTCGCGGCATCGAAATCGTCAGCGCTACCGGCTCGTTCTCTGCGGTGTAGCCTGCCTTCTGCAGTTCGCTCCGGATCTCGTCCGGAAGCTCATCGCCGTGCAGCACCGCTTCCTTGTCAAGGGTGTATGCGCCGATCTGGTATCCGCAGCTCGGAACGCCGAGGTACTTGACCTCGCTGCCGGTCAGCTCGCCGATCTTCTGTGCCAGTGCCTTGCGCTGGCTCTTTTCGATATTGAACTTGATATTCATGATGTGACCTCCTGTTTTCACCGCTTGCTGCGGTTTTGATTGTAGTCACATATTAACTCTGAACCGCACAGATAGCAAGACTGTAAAACGGAGAATATGTGCGGGGCGGATTTTCGGATATTTGTGCATATTACAGCGTCTCCAGATATTGACATATAGGCGAATGCGCTGTATAATCATAGTAAGGAAAAACGTATTATGAGAGGTAATCTTATGGCAAAAGTTACTGTAAAAGTGATTGAAGTGATCGATGATACCGGATATCCAATGTTTGTAAAATGTGAGCTGACAGACTGCAAAAATGTTAAGCATCATTTTATTGACAAAGTGCCTGTGATTTGTCAATGTGATAGATATCCTTCTGATACTGATGCACCTTGTTGGAAAGAAGATTGCACAGGAATAATCAGGTGTAATATTGTTGGAGAATCAGATAAGACTTATACTATTGATACTGAATATCCTGATGACGTTGAGTCACTTAACAACGAATATCGGTTTGAGGTTTGGAAAGAACAAGTAAAGATATGAATAATAATTTGTGAGGATAACGCACTATCAGCCTTCCTTCGTCTCAACCTCTTTGACCAGATCGGAATAAGGAATCTGCTGTCCGTTACGAATTACATACACGCCTTCGGCATCATCGGTGTCCTCAACGTAGCGCCGTAGGATGACGGAGGCGTATTTTTCGTCAAGCTCCATCATGTAGCAGATGCGGTTCATCTGCTCACACGCCATGAGCGTCGAGCCGCTGCCGCCAAAGGTGTCGATGACCACAGCGTTCTCCTGCGTGGAGTTGCCGATGGGATAACCGAGCAGGTCGAGAGGCTTGCTGGTCGGGTGGTTCGCATTGCGCTTCGGCTTGTCGAAGTGCCAGATGGTCGTCTGCTTGCGGTCGGAATACCACTTGTGCTTACCATTCTGCATGAAGCCGTACAGCACCGGTTCGTGCTGCCACTGATAATCCGAACGTCCGAGGACGAGGCTGTCCTTCACCCAGATGCAGCAGCCAGCAAGGTGGAAGCCTGCGTCGATGAACGCCCTGCGGAAGTTCAGTCCTTCCGTATCGGCATGGAACACATAAGCCGCGCCGCCTTTTTCGAGGTGGTCTGCCATGCACTTGAACGCCGCCAGCAGGAAGTTATAAAACTCCTCGTTCTTCATGCTATCGTTCTGAATCGTCAGTCCGCTGGAGCTTTTGAAAGATACACCGTAGGGCGGATCGGTCAGAATCAGGTTTGCTTTTGTATCGCCCATAAGTGTATTTACATCTTCGGGGCTGGTCGCGTCACCGCACATGAGGCGATGCCTGCCGACCGTCCACACGTCGCCGCGCTCCACAAAGGAAGCCTTCTCCAGTGCTGCGGTCAGGTCGAAATCATCGTCCTTCGCATCGCTTCCGGTTCCGTCGGAGAATAGGTCAGCCAGTTCCTTTTCATCGAAGCCGGTCATAGAAAGGTCATAGCCGAGGTCTTGCAGTTCCTGCATCTCCACGGCAAGAAGCTCCTCGTCCCAGCCTGCATCCAGTGCCATACGGTTATCTGCGAGGATGTAGGCTTTCTTCTGTGCATCGGTCAGGTGGTCAACATAGACACACGGCACTTCCGTGATGCCTTCCTCCTTCGCCGCCATCAGTCTGCCGTGACCTGCGATGACATTGTACTCCCGGTCGATGATGACCGGATTGACAAATCCGAACTCACGCAGCGAGGAGCGCAGCTTTTTTATCTGCTCCGGCGAGTGAGTGCGGGCGTTATTTACATACGGGATGAGCTTGTCGGTGCTGACAAGCTGAAAGTCTGTCGTTGTTTTCATGTGTACCTCACTTCCTGCTGCGGAGTAGCTGCTCCATCATATCGTCCTGCGGAGAGCCGTCGAATTTTGTGGTGCAGTTCTGCTTCACGATGTCGAAAATCTCGTACCAAAGCAGATTTGCCTGTTTCTGATAGGACTGGCTGAGCGATGCGAACGGAGATGCGACCACGCCGCCGGTCGTCGGGTGCTTGCCGAGCAGACCGTAGGTCGAGAGCGCGTCCTCACACTGGATAAAACGAGCGAACGCCAGCGAGTAGCTTTCGAGCAGTCGCTTGTTCACCAGCTTTTCGCAGCCGCGATTCTTCAGCCATATCCATGTTTCCTTGTAGATTTCATCAGCGCCGAGGGGCTTGCCGTCCTTCTGCCGTGCCGAGAGGTATTCACTCGGCGAGGGCATATCCTCACCAACGAGATCAGCGGCATCATCAATGTCAGCACCTTCCAGCGCGGTCGGGGTGAATTCGATGATGTCGGCATCCTCTCCAGCGGCAATTTTCTCGGCGAGTGGCTTCGGCTTGTCGCCTGCACGGACTCTGCGTCCGCCACGGTTTGTACCGTCCTTTGCCATATCATCACCTGCCTATAAAAAATGCCGAAACCACGCGGATTTCGGCTTGTAAAATATTCGAGGGGGTTAATCGGGTGTTTGAACCGGACTTTTTGCGCGTGAGAGGGGGCGCCGGTCTTGTGATCGCTGCTCCGTAGAGATTTCGATACCCCCACCGGGCAGCCCCCAGCCCTCCCCATCAGTAGGAGTATTCCGGTCTGCTGTCCTCAGTTCCGGTTTTCTTATCGTGACAGGACTTGCACAGCGCTTGCCAGTTTGTATCACTCCACATCAGGTAATGGTCACCTCGGTGCGGAACGATGTGGTCAACGACTGTTGCGGTCACATACTTTCCCTGCGCCAGACACTTCACGCACAGCGGATGCTTCCGCAGGTACGCCTTGCTGACACGCTGCCACTTGCTGCCGTATCCACGCTTGGCGGCTGACGGTCGGTCAGGGTGCAGGGGCTTGTGTTCGTCGCAGTACGCACCCTCGGTCAGTCTCGGACAGCCGGGGTGCTTGCACGGTTTCAGTGCCTTCCTCGGCATCGCCGACACCTCCTTCGGGCATAACAAAAGCCGCTGCGGTAATCCACAACGGCTCTTTACAGATTCTTCTATTATACATTATATCACACATTACCGGTGTTTGCAAGTCCCACGGTGTCCCAACTTTTCAAGGCAACTACGGCTGTGCTGTGCAGGCGGAACACGTGGGACTTGCTGTATCCCATTTCCTTCATGATCTCCGACCACGGCAGGAATTCGAGGTATCTTTTACGCAGAAGGTCACGGGCATCACCGTCCTGCACAGCATTGATGCGAATTTCCATGTCGGCAATCAGCGCATCATATTCTGCCTGCGTTTCCTGTATATCCTGTTCCAGCGCCATGATCTTGAAAACGGTGCCTTCCATCTTGCTGCGGTCGGGCGATACCGTCCTCGGCATATCGTTGATGCCGCTGCCGTTCATGCCCTCCGCCCGCTGACGCAGCAGATGGATTTCGTGTATCTTACGATTGATGCGGCGGCGGAGTCGTTCCGCCTGCTCCCAGTATTCTTTCATGCAAATTCCTCCCTCATCATTTTTATCAGCTTTTCGCCGTTCATATCCGACATGAAGTCAAACCACTGCGACCGCAGGAACTGTTCACATTCAAGCGTTGTTATGATATCGTGTGACTGCAGCGCCTCCCGATAATCCAAGAGACACTGCTTGATAATTGCTGCCGCCAGTAATTTGTATCCTTCTGTCATTTAACCCTCGCTTTCACGGCTTTCATCATCGCCGCCTGTGTCTTGTCCTTGTTTTCCAGAACCTTCATGATATCCTCGTCGATCGTTCCCGCCGCAACAAGGTGGTGGATAACGACCGTTTCGGACTGCTGCCCCTGTCGCCAGAGTCGGGCATTGGTCTGCTGGTACAGCTCCAGCGACCACGGCATCGTGTACCAGATGATGGTGCTGCCGCCTGACTGGAGATTCAGACCGTGACCTGCGGAAGAAGGCTGTATCAGTGCGACCGGGATTTTGCCCTTGTTCCAGTCGGCGATGTCGGCATCGGTCTTGATCTCCCGGCAGTCGAAGCGCTCCATAATGCTGTCACGTTCGTGCTTGTACCAGTACGCAATCAGCACCGGCTTGCCGTTCTGCGCTTCGATCAGATCTTCCAATGCGTCCAGCTTGTGGGAATGTATCCGCATCACGCTGCCGCCGTCGGTATAAACCGAACCGCTGGCAAGCTGCGTCAGCTTTCCACACAGGACACCCGCATTTGCTGCCGTTATGGAATCGCGGGTGAAATCCAGACACATATCCTGCTCCATGTCTTTGTAGACCGTTGCCGCCGCTTCATCCAGCTCAACGGAATCAGCGGTCATCACCAGTTCCGGCATCTTCAGGTGGTCGGTGGTTTTCATGGAAATGCTGATGTCGGCAATCTTGCTGTATATCTGTTTCTCTGCACCCGGTCTGGGAGAATAGGTAAAGCCGTTCCAGTCCGGGGTGAAGTAGGCATCGCGGTACTGCCCGATACGCTTGCCGAGGCGTTCTCCTTTGTCAAGCAGCCGGAACTGCGCCCAGAGATCCATGAGACCGTTGCTGCACGGTGTGCCGGTCAGCCCGACAATACGCTTCACGAACGGTCGCACTTTTCGCAGCGCCTTGAAGCGCTTGGACTGATGGTTCTTGAAGCTGGACAGCTCGTCGATCACCACCATATCGAAGTCGAACGGCATTCCGCTGCTTTCGATGAGCCACTGCACGTTCTCGCGGTTGATGATATACAGGTCAGCTTTCTGCCGGAGAGCTGCAAGGCGCTGGTCGCGGCTGCCGAGAACCAGACTGTATTTCAGCCCATTCAGGTGATCCCACTTTCCGATTTCTGCCGCCCAGCTATTTTTGCATACACGGATCGGTGCGATGATTAGCACCTTCCGGATTTCAAAGCGGTCGAACATCATGTCGTTCAGCGCCGTCAGGGTGATACTGGTCTTGCCCAGTCCGCATTCCAGCAATACCGCTGCCTGCGGATGCGTTTCGATGAAGTCGACAGCGAACTTCTGGTAGTCATGTGGTTTGTATTGCATCAATGATTCCTCCTATCTGCTCCGGGCTGTCCAGCACAAAGGCTTTGAAGCCCAGCCGCCGAAGTGTTCTGATACGCAGGCGCTGCAGCGGTCGGGGCGTTTCGCCGGGAGCCTTGACCTCCACGAAACCGATTCTGCCGGACGGCATCAATATGATGCGGTCAGGCACACCTGCCGTTCCGGGAGAAGTGAACTTCCAGCAGACACCGCCGACAGCTTTCACGGCAGCGACCAGTTTTGCTTCAATTTCATTTTCTCGCATAAATACGACCTTTCCGAGATTTTGTGCAGGTCGTTGACGGTCGAATACAAACCTTTCCATAGGAAGAAAAATTCTATGTTTTTTCTCGCCTGCGTAAAGTTGGGAAATGACCATCAACGACCTGCACAATCCCGATTCTACGTTGATTTTGATGCTTTTCTGTGCAGGTTAATCCAGAAATTCAAGCCGAATTTGAAGTCCGATCACCATCTGACCACTGCGGAGCTTCTGCTTTTTGAATCCCGCCTGTTCCAGTGCGTTATAAAAATCTGTGGTGCTGCGGATATACTCGCCGTTCTCGGTGCAATACTCACGGTAGCGCTTATACAGCTCTCCGGACTTTTCCTGATATGATGCATCCACGTCACAGCACTCATCGATAAATGTCCCCAGCCAGTCGTTGCCTTCACGGTACGCTCCGATTGCATCCAATACACACTGCGGGCGATCTACCTTGAAACCGGCGGCGACCACTTTCATGGCACCCTCGATAAGCCACGACAGAACCGCACCGCCTGCATTGTCAATCAGGTACTGCGTATAGTTCTTCTTGTCTTCCTGCCCCTGAATCTTTGCATGGAACGGGATAACAATCAGTCTGCGCCAAGTGCCGTCGTCAGAGGCAGCGACCTTCGGCAGGTGGTTCGTGTATAGCACCAGTGTATGGCTCGGCTCAAATGAGAACGGAGCCTTGAATTTCTTTTCAGCGAAAATGGGATCGGTGGAACAGAGCTGCTTTACCACAGAAGTATTCAGGCGCATCCCTTCCTGCAGCTCCGCCGCAATAATCAGGCGCTTGCCCTTCAGCTCTGCCATTTCAGGCTTCACGTTTCTCTTGCAGTTGACGGTCAGGGCATCGGCGGAGATATTACCGCTGTAGCTACCAAGCACCTTGTAGATAACATTCCAGAAGGTGGACTTTCCGTTTCTGCCGTCACCGTAAGCAATAATCATCGCTTCCGTGTATACTTTACCTATCAGGCAGAGACCGCAGATCATCTGCACATAGTCGATAAGGCTCTGGTCTCCGCAAAAAAACACCTGCAAGGCGTCCTCCCAGATCTGGCGACCTTCCTCATTCGGCACGACCGCCGTCACTTTCGTTATCAGGTCAGTCGGATCTGTCGCTTTCCAGCCGTCGAGACCTTTGGCAAGGTCGTAGGTGCCGCCGGGAGTATTCAGCAGCATCGGATCACCGTCAAGCTGCTCCGGGTGCTTCAGCACCAGCGGCTTTGCGGCATCAAGGGCATTGTTCAGGCTGCGGATATGACGGTATTTCAATACGAAATCATGATACAGCTCGGAAAATCTGAACAGCCCGTATGCAGCGCCCTGTTCCGGAGTCAGGCTATCACGAAACTTCTTGCCGCCTGCCTTCGCCAGCGCTCTCGGAACACCCAGCTTCTCCAATGCACATAGGTCATCTTCCATTTTGCGTTCTGCCTCAGCAAGCTGAACGTCCGTGTGTTCGATCATCGCCATGACAGCCGCCTGTTCTGATTCCTCCCAGTAGGTGCCGTTATAGCGCAGATAATTCGTAGCAATCGTAAATGCGATCTCATCACCAAAGCACTCTACGAATGTGCGGGCTTCACCGACATCTGAGAAATCGTCCGGGATCAGCACATTATCGCCGAACTGGTCGGGAGGCACATAACCTTCCTGCGAGGTGACCATTTTGCCGAACTTGCAGGCGCTTGCCCAGATGCCTTCCAGCTCCTCATCGTCGAGGGGCGGATCGCATTCCGCTGCCTTTTCGAGGAACTTCGCATGGGCATCATCCGTCACACCGAAACGCTTGACCAGCTTGCCCGCCATACGGGACATGGTGCTGTTGCGCTGTCCCTGCGGAATACTGCGGTTCGACTTCATGAGCGTGAGCCAGTCCTCAATCGACAGGCTGCCCTCGTGCCAGACTACATCGCCCTTCGAGCCATACAGGAAGCGTGAAGCGTCCAGTGCATTGCCGTCAAAGAACGGCAGTTCCTTGTAGATGCGTGCTTTGATGTTCTTATGGAATGCGGCATCCTTGCAGGGCGTAGTCGGGAAAAATACATGGAAACGAGGGCGGGCTGTTACAGAGCCTTTCGCCAGCATATGATGACGGCTGTATGTGATCGCAAACTCCACATCGCTGAGCATTTCGGACAGCTTTTCCGGAGTGATCCACTCATCGGGATTGTCGCTGTGGTCATTGTCGCAGTCCATCGGCACAACATCAGAGAGCTGAAAATTGGCATCGCTGCGGGCATTATTCGCATACAGCGCACACACATGGTCGAACGTGACTGCCTTGCGGAGATCCGCTTCCGAGGTAATGACCTTCTGATTCGGGTAAATCGTATTCTTTGCGTTGCCAGTACAATCGGCAGTGTACAGGGTAAACTTCATATCTTTTCCTCCAGTTCCTCGCTGAAATAGCGAATTTTCATGTGCTTGCGCTTTGCCCGGTCGATCTCTGCCTTCATGCCGGAGCTGACCGTGTCGCCGAACACCCACAGCTCCACGCACTTGCTCATCAGCACCCAGTTCATGAAAATGGCTGTATCCCGTTCCTCCGGGATATTATCATCCATGAACTGCGTAAAGTAGATGTGAGGCGTGATCGGCAGATAGTGCCGGTCAACAGCAAAGCGGCTGTATCTCTTGGCATTCTCGACGTTCCTCTCCGTATCTCCGGAATAGGGAGAGCAGATATACACGACAGGACGGAAGGCGGCAGCTTTTGCCGCAGCCTTCTCTTCACGCTCGATGCGGGTGAATGCCTCGTGTTCCGTTGGACTTGCATAGCCTTCGCTGTTATAATAATCAGCCATGCCTCACCTCGTTCCTGCCGCAGGGCTTCCTGTCGCAGCCCTTATTGCAGAGCTTCCCGCAGCGGGGGCATTTCACATAGACGTTCTCCGGTTTGACCAGCTTGCCGCTGACAAGCGCATAAAACCATTCAATACTGTATTTCATAATCTCAGTCCTTTCTGTAAAATTCGCATTCGTATCCGTCCGCCCGCAGGAGCAGACCTTCCGCCCATTCCGGCGTTCTTGCCATCTGCTGGCATACCACTTCCAGCGACATCCTGCGGTCAGCCTCAATAATCATTTCGTCGTGTATGTGACCGACGATAAAACAGTGAGAAAGAGTCTGCATAGAGAACATAAGCAGATCACGAGCTACAGCCTGCACGATGTTCTCGACGAACTTCGGACCGTAGCTCTCGATACGTTCCCATTTCTTCGATGCGCCCACGCCCATATAGGTGACGGACTCGCCGCCGAACTGGTTCTCGCCGATCTGTGGGTGCGCGTAGCACAGCTTCCGACCAGAAGGCAGTGTGATGAAAAGCATCTTGCTCTGGTAGCTGAACTGCAATCCATGTGTTTCTGTGGTGGTTTTCTGCTTGATTGCTTTCTTAACGGCATCATCAACATCCCACCAGAGCTTGACGATGTTGGGAGAAGCATCACGCCAGTCGGTCACGATCTGCTTCAGCTCGGCATCGGTCAGGTTCAGGGCATCGCCGCCCATAGCCTTCATTGCTCCGACGCTGCCGCCGTAGCCACATGCCAATTCCGCAACCTTGCCCTTCTGACGCAGTTCGCCGTTGACACCGTGTTTCACAACCGGAACACCGAACATCTTTGATGCCGAAGCACAGTAAATATCCGCGCCGTTCGCAAAAGCGTCCATGCGCCATTGCTCCCCAGCGATCCACGCTATAACTCTCGCTTCGATTGCTGAAAAGTCCGCGACAATAAACTTATACCCCGGTCTGGGTACAAAAGCGGTGCGGATGAGCTGCGACAGCGTATCAGGCACATCCTCATAGAACATCTCGACCTCATCGTAATAGCCATACTTGACGGTATTTCTCGCTTCCGTCAGATCCGGAATATGGTTCTGCGGCAAGTTCTGTAACTGTATAATGCGTCCTGCCCAGCGTCCCGTCCGGGCAGCGCCGTAAAAGCTGAACATCCCTCTCGCTCTGGAATCCGAGCAGGCTGCTGTCTGCATCGCCTGATACTTCTTGACGCTGGACTTTGACAGCATGAGCCGCAGTTCCAGCACCGACTTCACCGGATCTTTCGCTGTCTTGAGCAGTTCCTTCACCGCAGCTTTGTCAAGACAGTCCGATTTATATCCCTGTTCGCCGAGCCATTCCAGAAGCTGATACACGGAATTCGGATTCTCGATGCCGGTAAGCCTGCGCATTTCCGCCGACAGCGTTGCTTTCGCCTGTGCGTCAAGCGTCAGTGCAGCATCGACCAGTTCCATATCAACACGGATGCCGCGATCGTTGATCTCCTGATCGAGATAAAATTGCTCCCAGATGAAATCCGGTACCGAAAAACGAGAAAGGCGCTTGTCAATGGCAAGCTCTGCCTCCACGTCCTGTTTGTTATATGCCTTGAAGGTTTCCCACTTCTCCGGAGCATCGGCAGGAGTGTGGAACTGCGGAATGCCGTTTTCTGTCTTATACGGAACACAAAAATACTTGATAAGTGCTTTGCCTTCCGGCATCTTCTGCTGTTCCAACTTCAGAGCAGCACCGGCGGAAGCAAGCGTTGATGGCAGACCGAGCGTCCGGCAATGGATCATGGTACACTGCCAGCCGACCGGACTGAGATAATCACCAACTGTATCCTCGTTGATGCTGTAGCTGCGGAAGATCTGCGGATATTCCTCGCGCAGATATCTGGAGAGACATACACGTTCAAATTGCACATTGAACGCCCGCTTGATGACCGATTCATCGATGAGTGCAGAAAGAATATCATCCGGGACACTGTCACCGTTAGCCAGATCATAAAGCTGCACTGCACCATCATCCACTGACACGCTCATCAGCGTGATAGCAAAATACGGAGAATCGACGTAAGCGTACACACCACACTTGGTGATGTCACGGTCACTCCGAGTCTCCAGATCAATTTCTAAAGTTTTCATGGTAGCACTTCCTTAAACCCACCCGAACGGTCATACCGCCAGTCGCCCTCCCGACATTTACTTATTTCTTACGGTTCTTGAAGTGGTCAATCATAATACTGACCGTCATAATCGTCCAGCAGATCATTGTGATACTGCCGGAAACACACAGAATGAGAGAGAATACTGTACTCATACGCCGTCACCTCACGAAAGGAAATCGTCGTCGTCATCGTCGTCGCTGAAATCATCCTCAGCACGGGACTTGCCGCCGAGAGGCTCACCGTCACGGAGCTTCTGGAGATTGTTGAGACCACAAGCGATGCCCTTGTTGCCGTTTGTATTGAAAGCGTAGAAGTTGATGGAAGCTCTGCCGTAAATACCGGAATACAGTTCGCTGGTATCGAGAATCGGCTGGCAGTCGGCATCCACAACACCGGGCTTGGTAGCGCTGTTGGCGTTGATGAAGTAGCAGCCTGCGTATGCCTCGTCGTCGGGACGTTCCTCGTCGCCGTCACGCAGCGGAGTCTTGATTGTCTTCAGTGCCGGGACGGACTTGCCGTTGCCCTTGAGCTTGGACTGACCTTCGTCATAAGCAGCCTTGATTGCTGCCTTGATCTTCTCAACCGTCACTGTATCGGTCTTGGGGATGATGAGCGACACGCTGTACTTCGGAGTGCCACCATTAATTGCCTTCGGTTCGTTCACGATCAGATAGCTGAAGCGTGTGTTCTTGCCGGTGATCACTTTGCACGGATTTGTCATTTTACTCATTTTCAGTTTCCTCCTTGAAATCATCAATTGTCCATGCCGGACGCTTGTCCGACTCTGGTACGAGTGTGGGTTTGCCCTTCGGCTTCTCAATCAGAGAGCCGAGCAGGGTGTTGAACTTTTTAGCGCCGAGCAGCTTTGTCATCGCGGTCACGCCCATGAGCTTCTTCTCAAAGGGATCATAGCCTGCTTCGGTAACTGCTGCTGCAACGGCATCGGTGTCTGTGTATCTGCGGTTGCTGCGTCCTTCCACGACCTTGAAGCCGGGATAGCATTTGCCGCTGATAGCCTGTTCGAGTGCGTAGTCCTTGATATCGTTGATCCAACCGATGAAGGTATCTGCGCGGTCGAGTATCATGCTGATTTCGTCGTCTGCGAGTGTATCCGGAACTGCGAAATCATACTGCGCGAGCTGGAGATTATATTCCGCCCGTTTCCGGCAGGTCGCCTTGATCTTGCAGAACTGACAGTGCTTGCCCGCCTTGTAGTCACCATCACCGTTCGCTGCAAGTGCTGCGGCAGGGATAAGGACGTCGTCAGCCCAGCGAAGCAGCTCCTCGGTTGTGACCTCTGCCGTACTGACGTTATCGCGGCGGGGCTGGAAGATAATCATGCGGACTGTTTTGATGTCATACAGGGACTCAAAGAGATTCAGAGCGCCCAGCGCATACATCCTCATCTGGCTGTTGCCCTCCGCTTCAACGAGAACGCCCAGTCCGTACTTGAAGTCAATAACGCTCATCACGCCGTCGGCGACGACAATACAGTCTGCCGTGCCGAAGCTCTCGGCTACCCAGCGGGTAAAGTCGAGGCGCTGTTCGACCAGAACCAGCGGATCAGCGCAGGTCTCCTTTGCCGCCTGCACCTGCTCCATGACGAACTCACAGTAAGCGTCGGAACATTCCGCCATTTCTTCGTCGAAGTATTCCAGATCGTCAGTGGGATCGCGAACATTAAAGCCCAGTGCCTTCTTGACTTTGTACTCACATAGGGAATGACAATCTGATCCCTGCTGAGCATAGCTGCTGCCGGTATCGCTGCCCGCATTCTCCTTTGCGGAGGGCGGGCAGTTGATCCAGCGTTCACTGCTGGACGGAGAGAGCAATGCGTGTCCTGCCATCACAATCCCTCCGCTTCTGCAAGCACCGCAGCATAGTCGCTCTCTGCAAGGTCGGAGAGCTTTTCTGCGCCATACTTGGCAATCAGCTCCTTGACCTCCTGTGTATGCCCGCTGCGGCTGATCTCGGAAAGACGGCTGCGGAGCTGCACGAAGGTAACGGTCGATTCTTCATTCTTCGGTGTAGGCTGTTCCTTCGGTGCTTCTGCCTGCGGCTCGTCAGTTGCGGGATCATAGATGGTCTCGAACGTGTCGAGGTATTCCTTTGTGATTTTCTCCGTCAGCGCTGCGACAGCTTTGGTCAGCGCATTCAGAGAGTTGATAAGCTCGAACATTTTGTCCATGATTTTCACTCCTTTCATAGTTAGCCGGAAAAGTCAACCTCCTCGGCAACCTCTTGAATTTCCACGCCCTGCACCGTCTTGCCGGGTGTCAGGACAAGGATTTCGCAGAAGTCACCGAGCAGCCAGCGGAGAATCCTCATCGGAAGCCTGACGCTGCCGCTGGTCAACACCTGCGTTTTCTTGCCGCCGTTGCTGACGGCGATCTTGACCTTGTGCTTCATGCATCTCACCTGCCTTTCACCCTAAGCCGAAAAAGTCAACCCACTTGCTTGTGCGACTTCTTCGGCTTCTCCACACCGAAGTATTTACACGCTTTTGCGATGATCTTATTCCAGCGATTGTGCATCGCCTGCTTGGTGATTTTCTTTCCGGTCGCTGCTTCTTCCTCCCTGCGGATATCTTCGAGGAACTTTCTCTCACCGAGGTGGGCATACAGCAAATCCTGCTGAGCAGGTGTGAGCGTTTCGATGAACGCGAGAACCCTTTCCATATCCGGATGCTCCGGAGCCTCATCATCATCAAACATCTGAACTGCAATGCGGTCGAACGGATCACCCTCGTCTGCTTCCTTCTGAGCAAGGAAACCGTAGTCGGCATTCTCAGCATCATAGCGTTCTGCCAGATCGACATCGTGGTCGTTCTCCTCCAAAACGATAAGACACTCCATGTTCTCGGCGGTAAGCGGAACAACGTCAATAACCTCACGCTCCCACTTTCCATTAGGCTGTCGCACCATGCGTGTGTACACATAATTGCCGTTGGCATCCAGATAGTTGTCACTGCTTGTGTTGACTTTGCTTTTTCTCTCGAACGGTAAATTTGTCATAGCTTGTCCTTTCCGCCGGATACAGAAAGGGCAAAAGGGCATAAAAAACAGGAACCAGCGAGATGCCAGCTCCTGCGTCACCGAAAAATAGGTACAGCAAAGCAAGGCTATCTCGATACCGAATCACCAGCGATGCTGGTGTCCTGTATGAAATATCCCTATGCCCTGAGCTGTACACACTCCGGCTTTAAAAATATTTATTTGACCGCCACCCGGCGGGTATGAACTTGTCCTCCCTATTATCTATAACGATTGCTCGCTGTCAAAAACGATTGCTTTACATTACTACAATAGAAAACCAGTAGTCTTGGACAATAGTAGTGGGCAAATCGTATAAGTGAGATATCTATCTTTGTGCAGAATGACGATTTTGTCAAAAGTGTCTTGTGCCTATGGAAAATAATGTACTGTTGTGCTATAATGATATTATGGTTTGTTAGGAGTTAGTGGGAGACAGTTTTTAGTCTCTATCCTCCTAACATTATTATCGCATATTTATTTTTTTACGGCAGGAAGTTCGGGAAGCAACGGGAAGTTCCCGGAAATTCCATTTCAGACAATGTAACGACAATAGAAGGTACAATATGGATATCATAGATCTTGTAGATATACTGTTCAAGAATCACTCCGGAGATGATTCGGATTATGATTTTTTTATAAGCCTGATTAAACACGTTATGAAAGAACCACAAACAGCTAAAGACCAAACCGATGAATCTAATGGAAAATATAATCCTTTTGATGTCGGGTGTGTTCAGCAAGCTTCAGTTATCCGATGTATCAGGCGACAGCACAATCATCCATTAGAAAAGCGAAAGATGCAAAAAGTACGGAAATACTTTGATGCGGATCGATTCGCTACATATATAAAGGACACCTTCGCAGAACAAGAACTATTCAACATCGAAGCGGAAATAAAAAGCTTTATTCCCGATTTCAATGAACAAGAAGATGACATATGCTACCCATGTGCGTACCTGATGCTACAATTAATAGATGAGTACATAGGTGCAAAAGATAGCACGCCTGCCACTACATCACCTGATGACACAGAGTCATCAAATGCAAATCATCAGGTTTTTAATCAGCCTGTGATCTTCAACTTTGTACAAAACGGTGATCACAACACTCAGATAGGTTATGTTGAACACTATCATACACATGATGAGGAGGATTAAATGTCAACTGATAAAGGCTCATTTGAGATAGTTTCTTCAGAACCGCTTTTACCGGATCAAATAAAGCAGGTCACACTTGAGCAGCATGGAAACCATAATACACAGATAGCTCAAGCACATATTGATAAAGTTGACCGCAGCACAAACATTTTTATAGGTCAACCTTCTGCGAATCAACATAATGCGCTAAGTGATACTTCCGTTTCAATGGATCGCACTCACTATAACTTATTTGTCATTGACGGAGAAGACTATACTGGTTCATCGTTCTCGGTACATAAAAGTGTGGTTTTGACAATAGGAACGCCCAGTGAAATACGAAAAGCCCACATAGCTTTTTCCCCTGAGTCTATGTCAATGATCAGATCTTTTCCTGCGCTGTTTTGTAGTCCAAACCATTGCTTCGCAACAACAGATGCTGCACACATGGCGCATTATGGAATCGTTACAGGCATATCTGTTCACGAGACAGATATAAAAGTCTCCTATCAAATATTGAATAGAAATATTTCTCAGCAATTGATAATAGAGCTCTCAAATGAACTACATATCGAAGGAGCAAAATCCTTCACAGAATTATCAGAGACACATTGGGCAATAAAGCCGGTTGACTTGATTACTGTTATAGAAAAAACGGGCTGCAGATTGTTTAAGATATGAATGCTTCTCATGGAAGGAGGTCAGTTTATGAGCAAAGAATATGAAGAAATGCAAGTCGAGAAATGGGTGAATCTCGAAGATGTGGCTGAACATCTAAGTTTAAGTCAAGATACAGTTCGCGCTTGGATCAAAGAAGGTAAACTTCCTGTTTATAGAGCGGGCAAGCGTTATAAATTTAAAATATCAGAAGTCGATGAATGGGTAAGAAAAGGTAAAATACAAGAATAAGGGGGTATCAGAATGAACGCTAAAGTTCCATCAGCAATAGCTCAGATCACACTGAATCGTGCAACGTTTGACAATGAGACCGTGGAACAGCTATCCTTTGTCAATTTTTTCTATGGTAATAATGGTGCTGGCAAATCATCCATTGCTTACGCAATCCAAGAACAGGACGGCATAACATGGAACTATGGCGAAAGCCCCGACCGATATGATTTGCTTGTTTATAATACTGAGTACATTAATCGTAATTTTGTAAATTACGGAGAACTCAAAGGTGTGTTTGTATTTGGCGAAGAAGACGCCGAAGCGAAGCAAAAAATCGACATTCTCACAGGTGAACGTAAACAAACGACTGATAAACGGGATGCTGCCCGTGCTAAATATAAAACCACACAAGGTCAAATAGATGCGATACTTTCAACTTTTCAAGACGAAGCATTTTCAAAGGTGGCGGAGTTAAGAAAAAGATTTGAAAAGGCACTCGACGGAAAAAAGCAGAAGAGGAGCTTTGCAGAGGCTATTATCGGAGAAAAACATCCTACGGATCATGACCTTGACGCTTTGACACAGCTATACGATGTCGCTTTTGATGATAAAGCACAAGCATACCCTGAATTCAAAAAAGCAAGTTCGGCTATAACATATGGATCAATGCCCGGAAGAGATCTGTTGGACAAAATCGTAACCAATAGTGGTGATACCCCTTTTGCCAAATTCCTTCAAGCACTTGGAGCTAAGGCATCTGACTGGGTTCGTGACGGTCACACCCACTATGTAAGCAGTGCTAATGGTCATTGTCCCTTCTGCCAGCAAGAACTTCCTGATTCCTTTGAGGCTGATATTGCTGCTTGCTTTGACGAGCAGTATAACGCTGACATTCGTGACCTCCAGCAATTTCAGGCTACATATGAAAGAGAAACTACGGTTATCCTTCGCACTTTGCAAGGCAATCTTACAACCGTCATGCCCGGATGCGATATTCAGGCATACTCTGATAAGCTCGAATTATTATCAAAGAACTTTGAAATCAATTGCCAGCGGATTGCAAGCAAAGTGAAAGAACCTGCAACAACCGTTTCATTAGAAGATACGGACACGCTTCTCCTTGAGATCGGTTCTCTTATCGACGATATCAACGCTGTCATAAAAACTAATAATGAAGTGGTATCACAGAAAAGAACGAGCAAACAAAAATGTAAAGAGCAGATTATACAATACTTAGCCTTTCTGCTTTCTAAAGAGGTTAGTAGCTATCTTGATGAAAAAGAAAAGCTTGAAACTGAACTTGAACAAACATCTCAAGAAGGAAAGGCTCTTAATGCTGAGATCACTCGTTTGAATCAGGAAATCACAGCACTCAATAAGCATAATGTCAATACTGAGGCAACAATCGAAAGCATCAATAGAATCCTTAAGGATTCTGGCTTTCAGGGATTTAGTATACGTGCAAAAAAGAACATTGAAAACGTGTACGAAATCGTCAGAGAAGATGGCTCCGTTGCAGAATACCTCAGCGAAGGTGAACGGAACTTCATAGCATTTCTGTACTTCTACCATCAAGTTCGTGGCAGTATGACAGACGCTGAACTTAAAGAGAAGATCGTCGTAATAGACGATCCAGTTTCGAGTATGGACAGCACTGCACTTTTTATCGTCAGTGCGATTGTTCGTGAAATGATAAATGTCTGCCTTAATAATACGGAATACAAGAACCCGAAGGTTCCCGGTGATTATATCAAGCAGATATTCATATTGACACATAATGTTTACTTCCATCGTGAGGTTACCTATCATCAGGTAGGAAATTACAAAAGCACATCGTTCTACATGATTCGCAAGATGGATAATGAGTCTACAGTAAAGCTGTGTATTCGCCAGCGTGACGACGAAGCTGCCGAGAACGAAAACTACAATCCTGTTCAGAATTCATATGCTGCACTATGGGATGAGCTGCGCGACATAAAGACTACTATTCCAGCGATCAATGTGATGCGGCGCATTCTGGAGTATTATTTCCTGCAGCTCTGTGGTTACGAAGGTAGTGATCTCCGCGAGCTGGTTCTGGAGAATCCAGACAATCGCAAAATGTTCATTAAAGAGATTGAAGGCAAAAAGCCTGATATGACAGAGTATCATCTTGCATCATCGCTGCTGGCATACATCAATAATCCCAACGGTATCAGTGACGGTTTGAATTATGTTGAGGACTGCGAGGATGTAAGGGTATACAAAAAGGTATTCAAGAAAATCTTTGAAGCGCTGCATCAAAATCAGCACTATCAGATGATGACCGGAAGACAAGAATAACAATGAAATGAGGTATAATAGCAATGGCTGAAAAACAGGTTATAGATGCGATGTGGGACGATTCCCCGATTGATGTTTCTGCTGAAGTGAACTTTATTTGGTCTATCGCAAACAAGCTGCGCGGACCGTACCGCAGCGATAAATACAAGGATGTCATCATCCCTATGACGATCATCCGCCGCTTTGAGTGTGCGCTTGCTCCTACTAAGAAAAAAGTTGTGGAGCAGTTTAAGGCAAATCCGAGTTTCCCTGCAAAAGCAATGTATCGTATCTCAGGTTTCCAGTTTTACAACACCAGTGAATACGATCTTGCTGAGCTGGTGAACGATTCCGACAATATCGCTGCAAACTTCCGTAGCTACCTGCAGGGGTTCTCTGCTAATGTTCTTGAAATTCTCATGTCCAAAGAGCGTGGCTTGAATTTCGGCGAAGAAATCGAAAAGATGGATAAGAATAACCGTTTGCTCTCCGTTGTAAAGGCGTTCTCCGAACTCGACCTTGATCCACGCACTATTGATAATGTGAAGATGGGATATATTTTCGAGGAGCTTATCCGAAAGTTCTCTGAAAATGCCGAGGCTGGTGACCACTACACCGGCAGAGATATTATTAAGCTCATGGTCAATATTCTGCTTGCTGAAGGCTGCGATGATATTTTCGATGACGGAAAGGTCATCACCATATTGGATCAGGCTTGCGGAACCGGCGGTATGCTTTCCACCGGATACAACTTCATCAAACGCTACAACCCTTCAGCCGATGTTCGACTTTTCGGTCAGGAAATCAATCCGGAATCTTATGCTATGTGTCTTGCAGAAATGCTCATCAAGGGACAGAATGCTGAAAATATCTGCTATCAGGATACCATGATTGCTGATCGCTTTAAGGGTACGAAGATGCGCTTTGTCATCGAAAATCCTCCGTTCGGAACTGCATGGGGCGGAAAAGACGCTGCCGAAGGTGTCGAAGATGCAGTCAATGCAGAATTTAAGAGAGGCTTTGATGGACGCTGGGGTGCTGGACTTCCGGGTTCCGGAGATATGCAGATGCTGTTCCTGCAATCTGCAATTGATAAACTCGACGATGATTACGGTCGATGTGCAATTATCGAGAACGGTTCGCCGCTGTTCGCAGGTGGAACAGCATCTGGAGAAAGCCAGATCAGAAGATGGCTGCTCGAAAACGATCTGATTGAAGCGATTATTGCGCTGCCCGTTGACCTTTTCTATAACACCGGTATTGCAACTTATATCTGGGTTCTGTCCAAGAATAAGCGCGAGGAGCGTAAGGGCAAGATTCAGCTTATCGACGCCAGCCACATCTTCCACAAGCTGCGCAAGGCTCTCGGCGACAAGAAAAATGAAATTACACCGGAAGATCGCTCTGCTATCACCAGACTGTATGCGGATTTCGCTGAAAATGAATATTGCAAAATCTTCCCGAACTCTGAATTCATCTATCACGAGTATGCTGTGATGCAGCCGCTGCAGAGAAGTTATGCCGTAACCGAGGAGCGCATTCAGTCGCTGATTTCCGGCGGTGCGCTGTCTTCGCTGTATGATCCTGCAAAGGTCGCAGAACTTGAAAACTCTGAGGAAGAGCTGACCGGAAAAGACCAGAAGAAACTCGAAACATTCCAGAATAACAAGCCTGTATATGATGCGATTATTGAAACGCTCCGAGGCGCTATTTCCGAGGATGTATACCTTTCTCCGACAGCATTTACACCCGTTCTTACAGGAATCCTCAGCGCAGTTACCACCGACAAAAAACTCATCGCCAAGATTGCGGACGGGTTGTCTGTCATGGATAAGACCGCTGAGATACAGCGTGATAAGAAGGGCAACATTATCTACGATAAGGAAACAAAAGATGCCGAAATCGTCAAAATCGATGAAAGTATCGAGGATTACATGGAGCGTGAAGTCCTTCCTCATGTACCGGATGCACAGTGGTTCT
The DNA here is from genome assembly GCA_900315975.1 of uncultured Ruminococcus sp. The sequence goes on along the minus strand of ONBA01000031.1, from coordinate 11,961 downwards.
TTGAGGAAGATCTGAGCAAGAAAAAGCCCGTCATCAAGACGGGAGCTGAGATTCCGTTTACACGTTACTTCTACAAATACCAGCAGCCGAAGCCGAGCGAGGAGCTGGAAGCAACCTTCCTTGAACTGGAGAAATCAGTCAGTGAGCGCATTGCACGTCTGTTTGGCTGATTGCTGCAGCGGAGATAAATATGCGTAAAAAGAAGAAAAGTCAATCTCAGGAGACCACCATTAAGGTCTCTGAGATTGACTACGATAAATTAGCGAAAAGCATTACTAAGGCAATACTTGAAAGCAAAAATGAAGAAGATAAGCAGATTGAGCAAAAAGAGGAAGAACTCAGCCGGAACTGGCGCAGAACCATCGGTCTGAAAGAGCATACTGAAAACGAGAGGCTGTTCAAGCATATCGGAATCAGTATCAGCAATTTCTTTCATTCCCTGAAAGCATTCGTGTTCTATAAAAAATCATATGCTAAGGATACACGGATGGCATTTGCGTTTATGGCACTGATTTCCTCTGCGATTTTTGATGTTCTGGAATGGTTGTTCATTTCTATATCTGCGGCTGTGGTTTATCTGGTTGTTATCAAAACCGTTTCTGTTTGGTTCTTATCCATTCTGATCCTGACGCTGTTCTTTGCAAAACTGATGCGGATCATCCGAATGGAGATTGACCAGATGGAAAGCAATGAGATGATAAACATGATCTTTTCTTCGTTAATGGCTTTTATTGCAGCGTTGTTTACAGTATTGTCTTTTGTGAAGGAGAAAATATGATGCTACAAATGAAAGATAGCGGAATTGAATGGGTTGGAAGTGTCCCAACGCACTGGGGCGTAAAGCCAATACGTGCAGCTTTTTATGAAGTAACCCAAAAGAATACCACGGGTGAAGAAAAAAACGCTTTAAAATTCACTTATGGTCAAATAATACGTAAAGACAATTTTGATGCAGACGATGATAATTATGTTGCAAACACCATTTTAAACTATACCATTGTATCTCCCGGAACAATCATGCTCAACGGCTTAAATCTAAATTTTGATTTTGTAACTCAAAGAATCGGTTTAGTTAATGAAACAGGTGTAATAACTTCTGCATACATGGCTTTTCACCCTTTGGATGATAGCGTGCTTCCTCAGTACGCTACATATTTGTTCAAAAGCTATGATAACATTAAGGCATTTCATAATATGGGTGGCGGAGTAAGAAAGATACTTAATTTCAGCGAATTGAAAAAGAAGTATTTTTTGCTTCCGCCGATACCTGAACAAAAAAAGATAGTTTCTTTCCTTGATATGAAATGCAGCGAAATTGGTACTCTTATTGCTGATATTCAAGCGCAAATAGATACTCTCGAACAATACAAGCGTTCCGTCATCACCGAAGCTGTAACAAAAGGGCTGAATCCCGACGCAGAGATGCGTGACAGCGGTATCGCATGGGTTGGCGATATCCCGACACATTGGATAATGCATCCTCTTTATTATTACTTTATAGAGAGGAAGAATAAAAACGCTTGGGGGCAAGAAACGAATCTTCTTTCTTTAAGTTATGGAAAGATTATCAGAAAAGATATTAACACAAACGAAGGTCTACTCCCTGAAAGCTTCAATACTTATAATATTATCGAGCAAAATGATATTATTATCCGTCCAACAGACTTACAAAATGATAAACGCAGCTTGCGCACAGGAATCGCAAGAGAACACGGTATAATAACATCAGCATATATCGCCATGAAAGCAATTAGACCACTTAATGCCGATTATTTCCATTATTTGCTTCATGCTTATGATGTGATGAAAGTGTTTTATAATATGGGCAATGGTGTTCGTCAGGGTTTAAACTTCTCTGAGTTTTCAAGACTTATGGTGATCGAACCGCCAATTGAAGAGCAGAATGCAATCGTAGTTTATCTCAGAGAAAAGTGCGACGAGATTGATCTGGCTATTGCTGAAAAGAAACAGCAAATTGAAACAATAGAAGAGTACAAGAAATCTCTAATATTTGAGTATGTGACGGGTAAAAAGGAAGTGCAGGCGTGAATATAATACTTACCGAAAAAGAATACCAGCGTTTCATTATTGACGAACTTACACAGAATAACGGATTCATCGAACGCAAGGCAAAGCATTATGACCGCTTGTTTGCTGTCGATCGTGAAATGCTCTTCAAATTCCTGCAAGATACACAACCGGATGAAATGGAGGCGCTCCGTAAGATCTACAAAGGCGATCTGGAGGATACGATTGTCAGCTTCATCAATGCCGAAACAACAAAAACTCGCGGCAGTCTGCTGGAAGTCCTCAAGCATGGCATAGAGCTTTCAAACACAAAGCTTAATCTCATGTACACAAAGCCTGCCACGACTTTCAATCAGGACTTGCTTGCAAAATATGAGAAGAACATCTTCTCTGTTATGGAAGAAGTGTGGGCAAGCGACGATGAGCGTATTGACCTCGTGATTTTCCTGAACGGTCTGGCAATTATGTCCTTTGAACTGAAGTGCAATGCCGCGGGACAGTCGTATCAGGATGCAATCTACCAGTTCCGTACTGACCGCAATCCGAAAACCCGCCTGTTCTGGTTCAAGGCTGGCTGCCTTGTCAACTTCGCTATGGACTTAGAGCAAGTCTATATGACGACAAAACTTGCAGAGAAAGCGACATTCTTCCTGCCTTTCAATATGGGTAATGGTGAGGGCGTATTTGCCGGAGCCGGAAATCCTACATTCGAGGACAAGTACAGCGTTTCTTATATGTGGGAAGACATCCTGAAAAAGGATACAATCCTCGATCTGATCAGCAAGTTCATATTCATTGAGCAGAGGGAAGAAAAGGATGAGCTGACCGGAAAAACAAAGAAGTCCGAGAACGTCATTTTTCCGCGATACCATCAGCTTGACGTCATCCGCCGTCTGCTTGCAGACGTGCGTGAAAATGGCACAACGCAAAACTACCTGATTCAGCACAGCGCCGGTTCAGGTAAGACAAATTCTATCGCATGGCTTGCACACCGCCTTACGTCATTGCACGACGCCGATAACAAAATCATTTTCGACAACATCATTATAGTTACCGACCGTGTTGTCGTGGATCGCCAGCTCCAGAAAGCAATTATGGGAATGGAGCATAAGGCAGGTCTGATCCGTGTTATGGATGATAAGTGCAACTCAGCCGACCTTGCTATAGCGCTAAACGGCAATACAAAGATCATTGCAACGACTATTCAGAAGTTCCCGTATATCGTTGACAGTGTCGCAGGACTAAAAAAGAAGCGCTTTGCAGTTATCATTGACGAAGCACATTCCTCAACCGCTGGAAAAGATATGGCTGCCGTTACTAAGTCTCTCGGTGCAGGCGAACAGGAATACAGTGATGTAGAAGATATGATCACCGATGAAATCCGTCGTAACGGTAAGCAGGCAAACGTGTCTATGTTTGCTTTTACAGCGACGCCTAAGTCAACCACTATAAAACTCTTTGGTCGTCTGAACACGCACGGGCAGCATCAAGCATTTCATGTATATTCCATGAAACAAGCAATTGAAGAAGGATTTATCCTCGATGTGCTTATGAATTATACGACATATGACACATTCTATCAAATCAATAAGGAAATAGAAGAAGATCCCCGTTGTAAAACAATCGAGGCAAAACGGCAGATTGCCCGCTTTGTGGAACTGCATGAAACGAACATAGCACAGCGTGTTGAAGTAATTGTTGAGCATTTCCGCACGACGGTTATGCCGGAACTTGGCGGCATGGCAAAAGCTATGGTTATCACCGCATCTCGTCAGGCAGCGGTAAAGTACCGTCAGGCATTTGAAGAGTATACCAGAAAAAAGGGATATACAGATATTAAGGCGCTCGTTGCGTTCTCAGGCAAGGTTAAACTTCCTGATGATGAGACCGAGTATAGCGAAGCGTCTATGAATGGCTTCCCAGAAGATCGCCTGACGCACGAGTTTGACAGCGATCAGTATCAGGTTCTGCTTGTAGCAAACAAGTATCAGACTGGATTTGATCAGCCGAAGCTCTGTGCAATGTATGTGCTGAAAAAGTTGAAGGGCGTATCTGCGGTGCAGACACTTTCACGTTTGAATCGTATTTGCCCTCCGTTTGAAAAAAAGACCTTTGTTCTGGATTTTGTTAACAGCTATGAAGATATAAAGGCAGCGTTTGCTCCATACTATACGACCACACTGCTTTCCAACTCAATTACACCGACAGCCATATATGATCTGGAAGCACAGATTGATGCTTATACCGTTCTTGATCCGGATGACATCGAACGTGCAAACGAGCTGCTGTATAAACCGAATATTTCATCAAAAGACAAGCAGAAGCTAACTATTTACTTCAAACGCGCAAAGAACATGATCGAAAAATACGATCTGCTGAAGCAGCATGAAATCGTGGCGATGATGCGTCATTTCGTGCGTTTCTATGAATTTATGCTGCAGGTATCCTGCTTTGAAGACACTGATTTGCATAAGAAGTACAATTTCATCACCTATCTGCTTGCATACATAAACATCAAGCATCCCGGCGGCGGATTCAATCTTGATGGAAAAATCAAAGCAACTAATTTTGTTCAGAAAAAAGTCGAGGAACACAGCAAACCCGATCTTGTAGCTCAGCCTGTCGTAAAGCTCCCGACAGCAGAAATTTTCGGATTGACAGAGGCGAAAGAGGAGCGGCTCTCACAGATCATTGCTGAGATAAACAGTAGGACAGGAAAAGCCTATGACAACGATGTCGCTGTTAAAGCAATGCTGCAAATCCGTGATATTCTGCTCAAATCCGATCGTCTCAGAACCAGCGCCAAGAATAACACAGTTAAGGATTTTGAATTTTCTTACTTTGACGACATTGACGATGCATTGATTGAAGGGCTTGAACAGAATCAGGATTTCTTCTCGTTGCTTTTAAGCAATGACGAAATCAAACGACAAGTTCTTGGTATCTTCACTGAGGAAATCTACAAGAGCTTAAGGAACACTTAAACCGGAGGGTATCAACATGAAATTATATCTCAAGAAAAAGACTGGTGCTGATGCTGTCGGCGAATATGATTTGTCTACAAAAGAAATGATAGTTAAGAAAGGATCGACAGTTACGCCGGATGTTCATACCGAAGGTAAGTTCCGAAGTGCAAACTCCGTCCTGAAATACAGAGAGATGTATTGCAAAGATGGGGTAACCATCAAAGATGCAGTATTCAAAAGTGCATCAACCGCCGCTAATTTTGTAACTGGGTGTAGCACCAATGGATTACTTGCTTGGAGAGATAAAAGTGGAAAAACACTCAGAGCCATCATGGATGAATTACAAGGAGAATAAGTATGTTTGATAGACTTCGACTCAAAGAGGTGCTGATTGAATACAAGAAATCGTTTGTATCAAAGCACTGGGGCAACGAAAAATATAAATGGGAAGCAATCAAATGGTTTCAGGATAACTGGGATGTTAACGCAGAAAACTTCCCTGAGATGCTTCATCTCTCTCTGGACAGATCTTCAAACCTGCTGGCATCAATGAATAATTTCCCAAGAGGTATGATTGAAGGCTTTGCTAAGTCATCTCCGGAGGAAGTTAGAGCAATGTTTATCGCCCTGTTCGATGAGAGTAAAGATGTGGTTGAGCGTATAACAGCTTTCAAAATGAGTGCCTCTATCCTATTAGAGAAATACGGTAACGGTGCAGCTCAACACTATCAATATGAAAATGCCATTACTACATACCTGTGGCTTCGCTATCCGGATAAGTATTACATCTATAAATTTGGTGAGGTTAAGTCTGCCGCCAGCGAACTTGAAGCGGATTACAAGTTTAAAAAAGGTGCTTATGCAGATAATATACGCAATTTTCTGCACTTCTATGACGAACTTAGTCTTGTTCTTAAAGATGATACTGAACTGATAAACTTATTCCGTTCTCAGCTTTCTGAAACTTGCTATCCCGATCCTGAATTGAAAACCCTCGCTATGGATATTGGTTTTTATATCAGCCGGTACTACTCTCAAAAAACTGACGATTCTTCTGCTGCTTCTGGGGCGTGGATCGGTGAAGAATATGATCCAGGGCTGTCTGTTTCCGATTGGGAAGGTCTGCTTAATGATAATAGCATATTTACCACATCGGCACTTGAAATTATGAAACGTATGAAGGATTATGGCGGAGAGGCTACTTGTACACAATTGGCTGTGAAATACGGCGAAACAAAGAATTTCTATAATTCTGGATCTGTCGCACTCGCCAAACGTATATGTGACGCAACGGGAATTGCACCCAATAATAGAGATGACGGCGGCGCTCAGTGGTGGACTGTACTTTATACTGGAAGAGCTGCTGCGAAAGATGAAGAAGGGTGCTTTGTTTGGCGATTGAGAGAAGAGCTTTCTAAGGCACTTGGCAAATTCGATCTGTCCAACATTGAACTATATGTTCCGACTGCTCCCGGCGAGGCTGATTGCGGTTTCTGGTGGTTAAATGCTAACCCTAAGATTTGGAGCTTTTCTAATATAGCTGTTGGTGAAACACAGTCTTATACGCTATATAATGACAATGGAAATAAAAGACGTATATTCCAGAATTTCATCGACGCAAAAGCTGGAGATATGATTATTGGATATGAGTCGTATCCGGTAAAACAAATTGTAGCAATTGGGCGTATAAGTGCTGAACAAGATGGTGAAAAAATATACTTTGAGAAAATCGAAGGCTTGACTTCGCCTATTGATTATGCAACGTTAAAAGGTTGTCCTGAATTAGAACGCATGGAGTATTTTCAGAATCCGCAAGGAAGTTTGTTTAAGCTGACACGAGGCGAATATGATTTTATCTTAGATATGATTCGAGAAGAGAATCCTGTAACGCCTTCGTCATCAATTGAGACCTACACCAAGAACGACTTCCTCGAAGAAGTATATATGACTGAAAAACGCTATGAAAACCTTGTCGCTGTATTACAGAATAAAAAGAACATTATTCTTCAAGGCGCTCCCGGTGTCGGAAAAACATTCGCCGCTCGCCGCCTCGCGTGGGCAATTATGGGTGAAAAAGATGATAGCCGCATTGAATTCGTACAATTCCATCAGAACTATTCTTATGAAGACTTCATGATGGGATATAAGCCAAAAGAGGATGGATTCGAGCTGAAACATGGTATCTTCTATCGTTTCTGTCAGAAGGCTGCAAATCAGCCCGATAAAGATTTCTTCTTTATTATTGACGAGATTAACCGAGGAAATATGAGCAAAATCTTCGGAGAACTCTTAATGCTGATTGAACGTGACTACAGAGGTGTTAAAGCAACATTGGCTTATAACGGTTTACCATTCTCCGTACCCAAAAATCTGTACATAATTGGAATGATGAATACTGCTGATCGAAGCCTTGCTATGATAGATTACGCATTGCGCCGTCGGTTCAGCTTCTTTGAAGTAGAACCGGGATTTGACTCAGAGGGCTTTATCAATTATCAGAATGCCCTTAATAACGAAACGCTTAATGAACTAATCGCGAAAGTGAAAGAGCTAAACAAGGAAATAGCGCGTGATAAGTCGTTAGGAAAAGGATTCTGCATTGGACACAGTTATTTTTGTGGCAGGGACATTTGCACTGAAGAGTGGCTACATTCGATTGTTGATTACGACATTCTACCCATGCTTAGCGAATACTGGTTTGATGATACAGCGAAACTTCAAACATGGGAAAATGTATTACAAGGTGTGTTTCAATGACAAAGGATAAAAGTATCTTCATAAAGAATATTTATTGTATGCTTTCATACGCATTCACAAATCTTACTCTTGGCGAAGTTGAAGATATGGCTAAGGAAACCTTTGATAATATCCATAACCTTTTTGCAGCTATCCTTGCAAAGGGAATAGGACATCAGCTCAAACAAGGACTATACCGTGAATATCAGAGTAAGAAAGAAAGCCTCTCTGTAGTGCGCGGTAAAATTGATTTACCGGGGACTATTCAGCACAGACTCTCAAGAGAACGTATTGTTAGCTGTGAATATGATGAGCTTTCGGAGAACAACTCATTCAATCAAATTCTTAAAACTACTGCAATGTTACTTTTACGACACGGTGATGTGGCGACGGAATACAAAAGTGATTTGAAGAAAGAAATGTTGTTCTTTGCAAATGTTGACATTATAGATCCAGTTTCGATTCACTGGTCTTCACTCCGCTTTCAAAGGAATAACATCTCTTATCGATTCTTAATCAGCCTTTGCCAGTTAATCATTGAAGGAATGTTGTTGACTACTGACTCAGGCGAATACAGATTGAATTCATTTATTGACGAGCAGCGTATGAATCGACTTTATGAAAAGTTCATCCTCGAATACTATAGCAAGCATTATCATGACATCGAAGTCAGCGCCACTCAGATACCGTGGATTGTTGACGATGGCTTTCGCACCATGCTTCCTACTATGCAAAGCGATATAATGCTTACTCGTAAGTCAGACAATACGGTTTTAATTATCGATGCTAAGTATTATAAAAGGACGCTACAAACCTATTTTGATGCGCAAACTATTCATTCAGCGAATATGTACCAGATTTTCACCTATGTAAAAAACAAAGACGCTTCTTACGGCGCTGCGGAACATAAGGTATCCGGAATGCTGCTTTACGCACGAACGGAGGAAGAAATCCAGCCCGACAATACTTACCAGATGAGTGGAAACCAGATTGGAGTGCATACTCTTGATCTAAATAAACCCTTTGATGAGATCGCTGCGCAGTTGAATATGATTTATGCCCAGCATTTTTCTTGATTTTATATTCATAAATGAACTCGATGCTTTGGCGTTATTTCAGCTATGTTTCCCCGTAGCGATAAGAGCATTGAACATATCCCCCGCTACTCATAATCACAGCGCACTTTTAAGGCATATATCCAAATTGCGAAGTCAACCCAAACCGGCTTTTTACTGTATTTGGAAAAACATCTACGAACTAAAAACGCCTGACAACATTTCTGCACACTGAGGTTAGTGCGTCAAAATGATAATTGGCTTTTGGTAGTGCGTCAAAATGTTGTCGGGTGTTGAAAATGGCGTAAAATCGTAGAAAATGCGCTAATCAGATATTGCGATTAAGTTGTAGGGCTGAGCGTGTGGAAATGTTGCCACGGATGTGGATGAAAGCGAAGAATGGAGGTGCAATCATGTATGATCTTAAACGATTAGGATCCAATATCCGGTATTTACGAAAAGCACATGGTGAAACGCAGGAAGAATTGGCATTCGCTCTTGGCTATATCGGAAAAAATGGTGACCTTCTTAGTAAGAACGCCGTTTCGAATTACGAAAACGGAATCCGAGAGCCAGAAGAAGCTATATTGTCGGCGATTGCTAGGCATTTCATGGTCACAGTTGAAGAACTTATACATCAAGACTTTTCTAGCATTGAAAAACTAACAATTGATAATACTACATTCTTTAGAAGAATAGACGAGGTTTTTCCTATTATTACCTCAGCTACAGCAATGAGAAATGAATCTTTCCGGAAAGCCTACAACGCACACATTGAGATTTACGATGAATTAAAAAAGTGTAGTTTTGACAACATCGACAAGCTTGATATCTGCATTGAAGGGTATTTGGAAGCCGAAGAAGATAAAAATGCTAAAGTCGAATCTGCTGGTAATTTTCTATCGTTAACATTTTTACTCACTCTAATGATTAAGGATATTCCATCCATTATTGCTAATCCACCTGCAATCTTAATTCAAATTGCAAAAAAAGATAGTAATGCACAAAAAATAATAGATGACGCTGATCCCAGTTTTGAAAAAGATAGTAAAGAACTGTTGGAGATGTTTGATGATGAGGAATTTCAAGAAAAACTTGATGAATATAAGTACATCCTAAAAATGTCGCAGCAATGGTCAGATTTAGCTGACTATTATTTAGCCTTACAGTATGTCTTAAATCTTGTACGTAATGAATTGACTCCCGAATTCAATCGTAGAGTCGGAGCGGAAATGCTTAATAACTTGATTTCAGTAAAGAATTATTATGCAGCTCGTTACATATTATTATCACGAGAAGCACTAGGACTCAAAAGTTCACAAACTGTGGACGACAAATCGTAAAAAGCGTGCTATACTATGCTTGTAAACCTTCCACCTTGCCTTGGACGAGAGGCACGAATGCGAAAAGGAGGACGCATAGTATGAAAGAGCAGAACCAGATGATTCAGTGGATCAAAGCCCACAAAAAGCAGTTGATACTTGCCGGAATCGGTATCGCTGCGTTGATAGCGTTGGTACTTGGCATCAAGAACAAGGACACGCTAAAGGCTTTGTGGGCATCCCTCAAAGGCGCTGTAGAGCCGACGGCAGAGAGAATATCTGATGCCGTTACCGCAACAGCAACTGAGATTCCCACAGAAACTCCAGCATTACTATTGAGTACTGACCCATGTGTACCACAAGAAGTACGCAGACACATTCGCAATCTCCACGAGGGCTGGCATGCTTCTCCTGAGAAACTAGCTGCCGCCCGTGAAATGGGTATCATTCTCCAAGAAGGTCAAACTTGGGTTGATAACTACATGAAAGGAGTATGTGCGGCATGAGCAGAACAGCGGAAGAAAAAGGGCTTCTTGCCAAGCTTGCAAGTGGTATTCTTGATGGTATGGTCGGTGATGAGAGAGAATACCGTGGATACAAAAGTGTTTTCTGCGGGAAATATATTAAAGACGGTATCCCTGTATCTTATCGCCAAGGTCAATCAGAACGCTTCTTTAACGGCAAGGAAAACGAGCGAATTCCTGGGAAGCGTGAAGAAGAGCATTTCGACACCGATGATCAAAAGCTGGCATTTCTTCAGAAATATGGCTGGCTTATTGACGATGATGATGTAAAGGCTTACAGTGCGAAGTTTAAACCGGGTAGAAAGTGAGTTCCGTATTCACAGAAAGGAGATCTCATGATTAATAAAACGTTAATTGGTTTGGCAGTGGCTGCTCTTGCGGCTGGCGGAACATATGTATATAATAATCTTCTTTACGATAAAGACGGTTATAACAAACATGGATTCGACAAAGATGGGTATGGTCGTGACGGCTACGACAAGGACGGCTTTGATCGAAAAGGATTTGACAGGGATGGCTTCGATTGCGAAGGGTATGATCACGAGGGCTTCGACAAATCGGGCTTTAACAGATTTGGAGTTGACCGAGAAGGGTATAACAGGAATGGCTTTGACAGAGATGGCTATGACCGTTCCGGAAAAGACCGCCAGGGATACTACAAGTCTGGATATAATTCCGAGGGCTTAGATCGCGGTGGAAAATCCTTTGATTACTACAATGAAGAACTTCAGAAAATCGAGGATATTCTGAAGAAAGCCCATGGGCAAATGAAGAACGGTGAATTTGGCTATGCACTTCATGACATCCGCATAGGCCTAGAAAAGGGTGTAAAGTGTATTATAACTCACTGGAAAGGTGACTCATTTATCAAGGAAAAGCTTGATGACAACATTACTGTTTGCAAGAGTTGTGCGCTACTTCCCAGAGACTTTATCGAGGAATTATATGATGCCAAGAACCACTGCAATCCATTACAGCACGATACGGACGTTCAAAAAGACTATGGACAAGTTCACTTTACATACAAAGTGCTTGAGGAATTAAGCGATAGAATTAAAGCTTTCACATAAAACAAAAAATCCCCCTCACCAAGCAGGAACATTGCTTTCTACCTGATGAGGGGGATTAAATTGCTATATTCACTTTTCCACGCTGACCGTCACACCAGATTGACAATCACGCAATGTTGTGATATAATCATATCAGACCTATATGTATAGTGTAAGAGCCTTCCGGTCTTCACAGCAACGCATCCGCATTGGCGTGCTGCGGTCAGAATCATATTCACAATGTGTGACAAGATAACTTTGGAGGAAATATAAATGATAAC
>ONBA01000011.1 GCA_900315975.1 uncultured Ruminococcus sp. | reverse complement strand
TGTATCATGCCTTTACAGTTTGCTCTTAATTCTCATGGAGTAGCAATAAACCAGGTTATTGCACCGATCATAAATAATCCGGCACAAATTCAGATTGTGGCCGCAATCTTCAAGTTAACTGATCTTGGTGTGTTGGATAATCCGTCTATAAATAAGGATTGGAAAGTGTTTGAAGAAGAGGTTGCTGCATCTCGTGATGGTAGTGCAGTTATATGCGGTCCTAATTATCATTGCCATACAAGCACTCAAAAGCATAGATAATTCCTCTTTTCAGTTTGAAATCACATGACAGCATTTTGAATTCGTTATCTTTTATCCGAAGATTTTTGAAAGTATGGAATTGTCAAGAAATGTGCAGTCGGAGAATACCCAAAATCTTGGATAGGCAGATATCAGGCGGCGTGATGAGAGATCTGTTTTGAAGTTCTTAGTGCCACAGGTGGGAGGCCGCCTGCATTAAAGCTGTTGATCCTCTGGGTGTTGTAGTAGCAGATTAAGTGTAACTCCGCTTTTCTGCATTTCATGTGCCACATACTCATAGTCGGGCATCTTGTACTCCGGTTTTGCTGCATTTGCAGGAAAGAGCGTATCCGCAAGCTGCTTGTCTGACATTCCATCAGGCAGTGGATAACTCAATCCTTGTGCAGCAGCAATGTTCAGAACCTTGATCACTGTAGTTCTTGAACATCCGCAAGCACCTGCGATCTGTGCTTTGTTAAGCCCGAGACAGCTGAGCCTCAGGATCTCACGATAATTGGTCATTTCAATGACCTCCTTCAATAGTATTCACGCTTTTGCGTGTAACACTATTCTATCGTGAAATTGATGATTTTCGCAATCATTTTGAGTTACTGTTCACTTCATGCGACGAAAGTGTTCATTTTGGGGCGACATATTCATATATGTAGTGGACGTGATGCGCATAATCAAAAATATTCCGGAAATACTAACCTCACAAAGTCAAAAATGATTTTGGGAGGTTATTTTTTATGAAAGCAACAGGAATAGTAAGACGAATAGACGACCTAGGGCGTGTAGTGATACCGAAGGAAATACGCCGTACCATGCGTATCCGCGAGGGCGACCCGTTAGAGATATACACAAACAGTGAAGGAGAGGTGATATTCCGCAAATATTCGGCAATTAGCGATATGAGTGAGAATGCCGGATACGTGGCGGAGGTCATGTATAAGACAGCAGGGTGTCCGGTAGTAATCACTGATAAAGACCACGTAGTTGCATCGGCAGGAGTGCCGAAGAGGGAGTATGCAGGAAGACGTGTTACACGTCAGCTTGAAGACCTTATGGAGAGCAGGGGACACTTTTACTGCCGCGGCAGGAGCGAAAAATTTATACCGATAGAGGAAGTAAACCGCAATGCAATAGCGGCACTCCCGATAATAACTGCGGGAGATGTTTCTGGAGCGGTAGCATTTATGGCAACTGACGAAAGGGCAGAGGTATCGGACTTGCAGAAGAGTCTGATATCGGCAGCTTCACAGTTTCTTGCACGGCAGATAGAGGGGTAAAATAAGGCGGTGGAATACCGCCTTTACATAACGTGAAACTTGTAAATATGCTTAAATAACACACGTATTTTTTGTGATAACTGGAAAAAATCGGTCATTCCGTTGACTATTTATATTGATAATGGTATAATATTATTATCATATGGGTTGGCGGAAGGAGTGACGGACTTTGAAAAGAAAATTAGCGATATTCTTAACATCGGCATTGTTTATGCCTTTATTCAGTCTGTCATCCTGCGGAAGCAGTAATGGTTCAACAAGCGTTACTGAAGGTTCGTTTACGTATGAGATAGTATCAGACCATGCAACTATAACCGGTTGTTCACGCGATGTTGTAGGTGATATGGTAGTGCCTGATAATATAAATGGGGTTCCTGTAACTGCGATAGGTCCTAATGCATTCAGCAAATGCTTCACGCTTAAATCGGTGACGATTCCGTCAAGCGTGAAGAAGGTGGGAAGCTGTGCGTTTGACAGCTGTACCGAACTTACGGCTGTTTCAATGGAGGACGGCGGAGTTGTTACTATAGAGAGTATGGCTTTCAACGACTGTGATGAACTCGTAACGGTTTACATTCCTGATAGCGTTATGAGTATTGAGAAAATGGCATTTCACGATTGCAGTTCACTGAAATCGGTGACGATACAGAATCCGGAGTGTTCTATTTATGACCAGAACAATACCATCAGCAATTCGTATTCCGGCGTGGACAACTCAGCGGAGTATGACGGGGTGATATATGGTCAGTATGGTTCGTCGGCGGAGAAATACGCTGAAAAGTACGGTTACAGATTCGAGGCGCAGGATGGAGAAAAAATGATATGCGGTGACGTTAACGGTGACAGCAGCGTTAACGCATCAGATGCATCTGATATACTTACGGTCTACTCGAAACTTGCAGTCGGTGTGGATTCCGGACTCTCCTCAGAAGATGAAAAAGCCGCAGATGTAAACGAAGACGGAAAAATAGATTCTTCTGATGCCTCGCTGCTTCTGGCATATTATTCATATTCATCGACAGGCGGCACAGGCGATATCATCGAGTATCGGAAATTATCTGAATGAATTGACAAAACATCTCTCCTTACTCAAAATAATGGGTGAGGGGAGATTTTTTATTGCGAAAAACATTGACTATTTTTCAAAAATAGGGTATTATATAAATGTATGTGCTGCATTTGAATATCATGTTTGCGGCACGGGAGTTTGATTCACATATGAAGAATAAAAAAATACCCGCATTTATGGTTGCAGGAGCGTTGATGACTGCGGCTGCGGTGACTGTTTCAACAGCATTGTCTACAGCCGTTGTCAACCGGAAACGTTTCCCGATTATGGGAGTTGACGTTTCAGCGTATCAGGGAGATATCGACTGGGCTATCCTCGAAAAGCAAGGCATACGCTTCGCATTCATAAAAGCGACCGAGGGCAGCGGTCATGTTGATGACTGCGTAAGGAAGAATATCGCCAAATCGGCTGAAACGGGCATAAAGCGTTCGTGCTATCACTTTTTCAGCTTTGACAGCAGCGGTCACACTCAGGCACAGAATTTTATCAATACTGTTCCACGCGAAAGCATAGATATGCCGCCTGTGGTAGACATTGAATACTACGCGGACAAGATATACCACAAGCCTACGAAAGCTGAAGCAGAGGAGGTACTTATCCCACTGCTTGAAGAGCTTGAAGATTACTATGGTGAAAAACCGGTGATATATACGACGATGCCGGTGTATTACAGATATGTCAGGAAGATATGCAAAGACTATCCGCTGTGGATAAGAAGTACGCAGGCTGAGCCTGAATTTGCCGACTGGACTTTTTGGCAGTATGATGACCACGGTGAACTTGACGGATACTACGGCGACGAAAAATACATTGATATGAACGTCTACTGCGGAAGCGAAGAGGACTTCGCTGAATACACCAATCCGCGTTCAGACGAATGAAACGGAGGTTTACATGAGACCATTTGAACTTATCCCACCCATAAAAGACTATATCTGGGGAGGAACAAAACTGCGTGAATTCTACGGCAAGCAGAGCGACCTCGACAGACTCGCTGAAAGTTGGGAACTAAGCTGTCACAAAGACGGCATGAGCGTTATCAAGGACGGCGAATTCGCAGGTATGACACTGCCGGAATTTCTTGAATCCCATCCCGAAGCACTCGGAAAAAACTGCGGCAGATTTGCGAATTTCCCTGTGCTTATCAAGCTCATAGACGCGCGTGACGACCTCTCAGTGCAGGTGCACCCGAATGACGAGTATGCACTGCGCGTAGAGGGAGAATACGGTAAGACAGAGATGTGGTACATCGTTGACTGTGAACCCGGAGCTACCCTTATTTATGGATTCAGGGACAAGATATCAAAAGAGGACTTCCGCAAGTCGATAGAGAATAATACTCTGCTTGAATACGTAAACAGAGTGCCTGTAAAAAAAGGTGACGTTTTCTTTATCGAAGCAGGAACTCTTCACGCGATAGGCAAGGGTATCCTCATAGCCGAGATACAGCAGAATTCCAACACTACTTACCGCGTATATGACCACGGCAGAGTCGGTGCTGACGGCAAACCGCGTGAGCTTCACGTAGACAAGGCTCTCGACGTTACTGCAACTGAGCCGCCGAAGGCAGCATACGGTCAGCCTAAGCAGGTAAACATGGCAGGTATGTGGAGAACTCCGCTTGCTGAGTGCAGTTATTTCTCGACTGAAAAGTATGACATCTTCCGCGGACTTACAGTTGGTTTTGCAGATACATTCTGCCATATTCTCGTGCTTGACGGTGAAGCTGATATCGTCTATGGCGGAGAGAGTATCATACACATTAAAAAAGGCTCAAGCGTATTTGTTCCGGCAGGGGCAGATACGTGCGATATAAAAGGCAAATGCAGTATTATTCTTACGAAGGAAACTAAAGGAGGAAATTAAAAAATGAAATACTATGTAGGTATCGACCTTGGAGGAACAAACATCGTTGCCGGAGTTGTTGACGGTGACTATAAGATAATCGCTAAGGCAAGCACAAAGACAAACTGCCCTCGTCCTGAGAAGGAAATTGCCGCTGATATGGCTAAAATGGCACAGCAGGCTGTAGAGAATGCAGGTCTCACATTTGATGATATCGAGTGGATAGGAATAGGCACCCCCGGTATCGCAAACAGCTCAACAGGCATAATCGAGTATTCAAACAACCTCGGATTCAAGGATACACCTATGGTGAAGTATATCACAGAGGCAATAGGCAGAAAGGATACTCCTGTATACATCGAGAACGATGCTAATGCAGCAGCATACGGCGAGTACGTAGCAGGTGCAGCAAAGGGCGCAAAGAATGCAGTATGTATAACACTCGGTACCGGTGTAGGCGGTGGTATCATCATCGACGGCAAGATATATGCGGGCTCAAACTTTGCAGGTGCTGAGATAGGTCACACAGTAGTTGAGGTTGACGGTGCACAGTGTTCGTGCGGACGCAAGGGCTGTTTTGAGGCATATTCATCTGCAACAGGACTTATCCGTATGTCAAAGGAAGCAATGGCAGAGCACCCCGAAAGTCTCATGAACAAAATGGCAGAGGAAAAGGGCAAGGTAACAGCACGTACATCTTTCGACTGCATGAGAGCAGGCGATATCTACGCTAAGGCAGTAGTTGACAAGTACATAAAGTACCTCGCAGCTGGAATCACTAATACTATCAACATCTTCCAGCCGGATATTCTCTGCATCGGCGGCGGAGTTTGCAATGAGGGCGACCCGCTTCTTCTTCCTATGAAGGAGCTTGTTGCAAAGGAAGTTTACACACGCAATTCCCCCAAGAATACCAAGATAGTTATTGCAGAACTCGGCAACGATGCAGGAATCATCGGTGCAGCATTCCTCGGAAGAGCTAATTCATAACTGTTTTTCCTGACACGCAGCAGCGTGACAGGCGGACGACTATTTGTCGTTCCTTCATTTTATGTATATTCTTTGGCTATATGTACCAAATACGAAAAGCGCTATTTGTACATATAGCCAATTTTTGTTTTGCGATGCAACAAATTCCATTCTGTAAAACACTTTATGGGTGAATCGGTTCTAAGGAGGGATCCCGTATGAATGACTTCTCCAGAGATGTAAAGCTTGCACGCGGCGGAGATACTGCTGCATTTGCAAGGCTGTACTCGTTGGTATATGAAGACTTGTATCACATTGCATTATACTGTTTAAGAAGTTCACACGACGCGTGCGATGCGGTCAGTGAGACCGTGCTCGACGCATTTTGCAGCATAAGCAAGTTAAGGGACGAAAAAGCGTTCCGCGGCTGGATAATGAAGATACTCTCAGCAAAGATAAAGCAGAAACAGCGTGAATATTTCAACGATACCGCGGAGCTGAATGAGGATATCCTGCCGGAAAAAGACTTCGGCTATGAGAATATCGAGCTGAAAGAGGCTGTCGAAAAACTCGACCCACAGTCGCGGCTGATACTTTCAATGTCGGCACTCGGAGGCTATACCGGAGATGAGATAGCCGGACTGTGCGGACTCAAACCTGCAACAGTGCGTTCACGTCTTGCGAGGATAAAAGAGCGGCTGCGGCTTGAACTTACCGGAAATGTCTGATACATAATACAGAAAGGAAATGCATTATGAACGATAATGATAAGAAGCTGAAAGAAATGCTCAGCAATGAAAAGGTACCGGAGCAGCTCAGCCCCGAAAATATGAAGAAAATGCTCGATGAAAAAGCTTCGCCTAAGAAGAGAAGCGGCATATCAGTAGTCGGCAGAGTAGCTGCCGGAGCGGCTGCCTGCGCAGTTATTGCAGGCTCTTATGCAGGTGCAACTCACCTTATGAAACGTCAGACCGTCAAGGGCGGCGGAAGCTCAGCGGTTACGACTAAGGAAAGCGAAAAAAAGCCTTCAGCCGAAAGTAAGCCTGAAGAGAAGAAAGCGTACATGGTCGGCGCGGAGAACTATAGTGAGATATACGCTCTCATGAAAAAAGCTTCCGAAGACTACAAGAAGGAAACGCGTGAATTTGGCGCTAAGACCGACGGAGCGATACTTCAGGGATCGGCTGAATCATTTGCTGATGAGGAGGAAACAGAAGATGCAGTCAATTCGACAGCAAATGAAGACGTTTCGGGTATGGGAGCAGGCGGAGATGACTACTCTGATACATTCAATCAGGAGGAAAATGTTCTCGAAGCTGATATAGCCAAAACCGACGGCAAAAACATCTACTACGTCTACAACCATTTCGATTACAACAATGATGAAGATAAGCCATATAGCAGCTATAATTATTCTTCTCCGATAATGAATATTGCCTCAGTAAAGGACGGCAGATTCACGGGTAAAAAAACGATCGACCTTTCTCCCGACCTTAGTGGTTTTGACAGGGACGACCTTGAGGTTTTAGTCTATGATATGTACATCTATAACGACATGATAGAAGTCGTAGGTCATGTAGGTTCGTATGCATACTACGGTTGTTGCGATGAAGAAGAGCCGTGGTACGAGTTCAAAGACGAAGAGGATACCGAGGAAACTCCTGAAAATGTGGATTGTACATTCGTATCCGTTTATAGCAAGGGAGAGTCCCCGAAGCTTATAGGAACATACTATCAGGACGGTTACTATAACGACGTAAGAATAGCTCCCGACGGCTATATGTACCTGATTTCAAGCTATAGCACCGAGGTGTTTGACACGGTTGAGGACGAGGATGATATCACAAGATATATTCCTGCCTGCGGAGTAGGCGACGAGGTAGAGTGTCTGCCTGCTGAGGATATTCTCATGCCGGACGATGATGTACAGCCGATAAATATTCTCAACTACACCGTTATCAGCGGTATCGACCTCAACGAAAGCGGAAGCTTCGATGTAGTTGATTCAAAGGCACTTGCTGGTTTCAGCGGAAATATTTACAGCTCTGCGGACAATATTTATGCGGCTTGCGGCTGGGAGGATACTGATATCACACGTATCGCAATAAGCGAGGGAAATATCACTCCCGAAGCGTCCGGAACAGTTGAGGGTATGGTACTCGATCAGTTTTCAATGAGCGAGTACGGCGGTTACTTCCGTGTTGCGGCAACTATCAACAAGTGGGAGGACAGAACTTCATTCTTCTCGACATTATTCGGAACAAATGAATACACGAAACATGAACACAGCAACAGTGTTTATGTACTTGATATGGACATGAATACGGTGGGAAGCGTTACCGGATTCGGTTCAGACGAGAATATAAAGTCTGTTAACTTCAACGGCGACATGGGTTATGTTGTGACCTATGAACAGACTGACCCCCTGTTTGCAATTGATATCAGCGACCCTGCTGACCCGTTCATAACTGACAAGTTCAAGATAAACGGTTACAGCACATATATGCAGAAGTGGGACGACGGACTTCTCCTCGGCTTCGGAGTTGACGCGGATTCAAACGCAGTAGAGAACGGTATAAAGCTTGTAATGTTCGACAATTCCGACCCTTATGACCTCAAGGAAGTGGGATTTGAAGCGCTTCACCGTCCGGAAGACGGCTGGCTCACATCGCAGGCAGTCTATGAGCGTAAGGCACTTCTCATAGCGCCCGAAAAGAACATTATCGGCTTCCCTGTAAGTTGGTATGATTATGAAGAAGATACTTGTGATATAAAGTATGTGTTCTATTCATACGAGAATGGAGAATTCGTAAAACTGGGTGATATAGATTGCGGCAATGACGAAATCCTCGGATATAATCAAGGATTCAGACGAGCAATGTATATCGGAGACTATGTTTATGCACTTGCAGATGACAAGTTTATTTCAGCGTCGATTGACGGTATAGAGACAGTTGATGAGATAAAATTCTGATGAAATAATAAATGGAAACGGGACTCATATGAGTCCCGTTTCCATAATATCATTATATTTTAGGACCGAAATCTTACGATTCCGGGAGCTCTGCGATAAGACCTGCGTCAAGCTTCTGGATAGAGAGTGCATCTCTGGGAGTTACACCGTCGCCTCTGTTGTAAACATCTGCATTATCGAGTGCAGTCTGGTCGAGGTGGTACTTATCCTTATTGCCGATGTACTGAAGGATAGCAACTGCATCTGATACTGTAACGTTTCCGTCGAGGTTAGCGTCACCGAGCTTATGCTTGTCGGGAGCAGGAGTTGATGTAGTTGTAGTTTCAGTAGTAGTTGTTGTAGTTGTTGTTGTTGTAGTTGTTGTTGTTGTAGTTGTTGTTGTAGTTGTTGTTGTTGTTGTTGTTGTTGTTGTTGTTGTTGTTGTTGTTGAAGTTTCGGGCTGAGGTGCCTGACCGTCAGTATAAACTGCGGGAGCGTTTGCCTGAGAGATTCCTGATGCCATGTGGTAGCCGAGTGACTTGTATGTACCGTTTGTCTCAGCAAATCCGGCAGGAGCAGGTGAGCCGTCAGCCTTTCTCCATGCAGTGTGGAAATCTGTACCCATTGCAGGAACATCAAGCTTCATGAAGTCAGAGTCAGCAGGCTTAACGACATCGCCGATTTTAGCACCGCTTGTCATGTCTACCTGATTCTTGTTGAAGTAGTAGCTGCCGTTATTGTTGAACTGGATAGAATTTGTCATCTTGCCGACGAATTTATCGGTAGCAAGTTTGATACCGGGAGCGTTAGTCTTTGAGACCTTGCCTGTGTTGTAGTAGGACATAAGGTTTGTTAGAGTAGCGTCAGCAGCACATCTGTAAACGAAGTAGTTGCCCTTGCCTTTGCCGCCGATACCGTTGTTGTAAGCGGTGCAGTCCTTCATATCACCGAATTTCGGATTATTGTTGTCGGTGAATCCGCAGTTGAGGTTCTCGAAAGCGAGACAGTTTTCAACTTTGTGACGAGTACCTACTCCGCCGCCGCCGAGCTTGAAGCCGTTACCGTCGCAATCGCCGTAACCCTTGCCGCTCTCAGTGAAGCCGTTGCGGAAAGCAACACAGTTTTTGATTGTTACTGTGCCGATAGGACCGGTAGCTTCCTTAGCATAGAGGTCCCAACCGTCGTCGGAGTTGTTGTAAGCCATACAGCCGTCGAATACATTGCCCTCGCCGCAGGTGAGTTTAGCGGCAAAGCCGTCGGCATTTTCCATAGTAGCGTCATCGCAGTTATTCTTGGAAGTGCAGTTTTTTACGAGGTTGTTAGTCGGCCACTGTGTGATGTTTGTATAAGAGCCGTTGAGACGTGATATCTGGAGACCTGTGTCCTGATTGCCGTTGAATACCATCATCTCTATGATATTGTTGTCGCCGGAGAGGAGCATACCATTATCGCCGGCATTAGCGACCTCAAAGCCGTAGAAGTGCCAGTAAGCACCGTCGAGGACGAAACCTCTTGCAGAAGCGTCAACAGCCTGACCTGTGAAGTCGAACTTTACCTTTGCACCGGGATAAGCGGCAATAGTCTTGTAATTGCCTGCTGTACCGGAGTTGTTCTCTTCGATGAGGATAGTGCTTGTATACTTGTAAGTACCCTCGAGGAGGTAGATGTAACCTCCTGCCGGCACATTCTTTATTGCAGTGAGAACGTCAGTAGGTGAGCTGACAGACTTACCGTCGCCTCCGCCGTTGGGTGAAGCGTAGATGACGTTGCTTCCTGTGAAAGGAGCGTTGCCGTTAACGGTCGGGTTTGTTGAGGGGGCAGTAGTTACAGCCGGCTGAGCGGAAGTTGTTGTAACAGTGGTAACAACAGGCTGAGTAGTAACAGGAGCCAGAGTTGTTGTAGTTGGAGCGGGAGTATTGTCCTCCTTGAAACCGCTTCCGATAGCGGTTATCTTGTCCTTGTATGAAACGAGCGCACTCTTGAGAGCGTCGTTTACAGCGTCGCTTGTGTCGTCAACGGAGTTGTTGAACTGCCACTTGAAGTCGCCGCCGTCAACACGTCCTGCATTAGCAGTAACGATTCCGGGAACGTCCTCTGCCTTGTCGGGAGTGTAGCTGTACATGATATTTGAGTCTGTATCGAAATTGTTGTAAGATGTACCGCCCTGCTTTGTCTTTACGGAAGCGGGAACAGCTTCATTTCTTGAAGATGCGGCATAAGCATCGAAGTCGGAATTGTTCTGCTGATATGTAACATAACCTTTCTGACCTGTCATGTAGTTGCCGAAAGCCTTGATGATACCGCCGTTTTCACCTGAGAATGTAGCGGAAGCAGTACCGTTAGCGATATCAGTACCCTGCATGGAACTGAGCATAGGAGACTTGCAGTTTCTGAAATAATTGCTCTCAACAAAGCATGAAGCACCGAGTGTAACACCTACGCCGTACTTGGCATTGCCATCGAAGTAGTTGTTATAGCAGTGTACTGAGCAGGTTCTGATTCGTGGGTGGCGTGAATCAGAGTGGTCATACCAGTTGTGGTGGTAAGTGATGTAGTTGCTCGTAGTTTCGTCCTTCATGCCCTGAAGATTGCATTTACCGTTATCCCAGAAGTGATTGTAGGAGTGGGTAACGTAGGTGGACTTTTTAGTATCAAGGGCACCGTCGCCCTTTTTCTGGTCAGCGTCGCTTCCTGCGTCGCCGTAGAAGAAATCGCAGTTATGTACCCAGATGTGGTTGTTGCCTTGCTGGAGACCGCAGTCGTCGCCTTCTGAGCTGTTGCAGTTCATGAAGCCGATATTTCTTATCTCGCAGTTTGAAGTGTTTTTGAGAACGAGTCCGAAGCCATTAAATGTGGTATCATTGCCGATTCCCTCAATTGTAAGACCGCAGGTGGCAGTATCAACATAGAGGTCGCCCTTTGTGAGTACAGCGGGGTCGGTGATGTTACCGATAAGGCGGATACAAACGGGTCCGCACTTGGTATTGCCTTTCAGTCCGAGAATGATATTCTGAACGCCGGTAAGAGTAGCGGCATTGCCTTTTTTATCAGGGAGAGAAACAGTGACAGTGTCCTTGTTTGCATTTGTAACGTACACAACAGTTGCATTGCTCTTGAGTGTGCCGTCCTCATTGTAAGCACCGGAAGCGGTACCGTTTTTGAAGCCGAATCCTGATCTGTCGTGAGCCTTTGTGTTTACCTTTGACTCAGCTGCCTTTGAGGAATCTTCCTTTCCATTTATAATAGGAACTATCTTCATAGTATGGCTTCCTGCCTTGAGACCGAGAGCGTCAGCTCTCATGAAACCTGCATACTGTCTTATCAGCATGGAGTCAATCTTGTTGCCGTCAACGTAAACGTTGTAGCCGGATGCTCCGGAAACTGATGACCAGGTTGCGTACATACCTTCGCCATATCCAACAGCTGAAAGCACCTTTACGCTGCTTTCAGCTGCGGCGGCAGTAACCGCCATATCAGAGAGGTTTGGTATAAAGATGTTTGATAATGTGCCAGTGATAGCTGTGACCGACATAACTGCCGATGCCGCTGCTGCTGCAGCTTTTTTTCCAAATGAATTTCTCATAGGTCTGACCCTCCAAAACAAAAAAATATAATGATAGTTTTGAATGTGACCAATTCACATTCTGATTTCCCCAGTGTTTCCACTATCTGTATTATATACCACTTACCGGCATAAAACAATGATTAATAATACTTGATAACTGATATTTTGTGCTGTGTTATGCAAGAAGTCACATACAATATGTCATAATATTTTACGGTTTATGGTATTATAAAAAATCAGGGCAGATAAAATCTTATCTGCCCTTGTAGTTTGTTACTTTAATAGTATCGGAAGATCTTCTGCTTTGAGGAGTCGGGCATCGACCTTTTGGATCGTGAGAGCGTCCATACCTGTCAGTCCATCGCCGGTGTTGTAAACATCTGCATTTGCCCTTGCATCTTCGGAAAGATTGTATTTATCCTTGTTTCCGAGGAACTGCATAATAGCTACTGCATCTGCAACGGATACATTTCCATCAAGATTGGCATCGCCGTACTTTTGAGCGGTTATAAGTTTGGGAACAACAGTAACTTTTAGTACGGTAGTATCTTCATTTTTGTTAGTAATAAAAATGAATGCAGTACCTGCTTTTTTTGCTGTGACAATTCCTGATTTTGAAACAACAACTACGTCTTTGTCACTGGATTCATATGTAAGATCTGTTTGGTTGGCATTTATTTTCCATTGGCTTCCTACAGCGACTATTGTTTCACATTTTTCTATTTCAAGATTAGTTTGCGTGTGTGTTGTTGTTGTTGGAGTTGAAGATGTTGTGGTAGTTGTAGTGGAAGCAACATCAGATATAGCAATATAAGCGTCCATTCCTGTATCGATATTAGCAAGAGCAGCGACCTTAGCTACGTTTGCTTTAGAAGCAACAAAGGGATTGTACTTTGTGTTGTAGATACCCTTTACGAATGTGTAAGCCTGCATGTTGCAGCCTGTCTCGTCAACAGCCTTGTTGCAGAAAAGATCCTCAGCGCTCTCGTTTCTGTAGATGATGTCAATCGGGAATACATCACCCTTCTTAGCATCAGCAGGAACCTTGAAGGTGAATGCCCACATTGTACCGTCCTTACCTAAGTCCTGACTACCAGCAGTAGCAAGGAATACACCCGAGAATCCCTCAGGAGCTGTAGGATCAGCTGTAGGAACATCAGCCATGAGCTTGTCAATTGCAGAACCAGCTACTGCAAGGATATCATCCTCATCAGGAACAAGCTTGAGTCTGCTATCATAGAAAACGTGAAGACCAGTCGATGCATAGAGCTTGTTAGCACCAGAAACATCAAGTGTGCAAGTTATTGTCTTGCCAGCGATATCAGCAGCATCGTTGTAAACAACTTCGTTGCCCTTTCCATCAACAGAGATAGTGAGAACAGGCTTTACAGTAGCATCAGCAGCTGTACCATAACCTTTCTGTCCATCAGGATAATCAGCAGCGGATGCAGCCATAGGTACAGCTGAAAAAGCAATAACTGCTGCTGTGAGTGAAGAAATAAACTTGCGAGCTTTCATTTTTACAACTCCTTTGCAATATGTTTATTATATATTTATCATACATTTTTATATAGTTAATGTCAATTGATTTTGTATAGTGTTAATACTTGGTTAATAATTACTGTGAGATTCAACAATTCATAGACATATGGTTTGTCTAACTCGCTATAACATTTTTCGATACCTATTGACAATATCTTATCAGTGTAGTATAATAATAACATAACCTTATCAAGAGAGGCGGAGGAAACAGGTCCTGTGAAGCCCGGCAACCTGACATTCAAGGTGCTAAATCCTGCGGTATAACCGGAAGATGAGGAGTTTGAACATTGTTCAGTACGCACGTCCGAAGGGGCGTGCGTTTTTTGATAAGGAACTCAAAAATTTTGGAGGTCATAAAATGAAAAAAGTATTTTTCACATCGGAATCTGTTACTGAAGGACATCCCGATAAGATCTGTGATCAGATATCTGATGCAATCCTTGACGCAATGCTTGAGCAGGACGAAATGTCACGAGTTGCCTGCGAGACAGTTGTAACAACAGGTATGGTACTCTGCATGGGCGAGATATCGACCAAGGCAATCGTTGATATTCCTAAGATAGTACGCAATGTAGTTTCCGACATCGGTTACGACAGAGCAAAATACGGCTTTGACGCTCACACCTGCTCTGTACTTACATCAATCGACGAGCAGTCACTTGACATAGCAATGGGTGTAAACGAAGCTTTCGAGTACAGAGAGCAGAACAATGACAGCGACGGACTTTCAAACGGTGCCGGCGACCAGGGTATCATGTTCGGATATGCCTGCAACGAGACTCCCGAACTCATGCCGCTTCCTATTTCGCTCGCGCATAAGCTCGCGCTCCGTCTTACAGAGGTAAGAAAGGACGGCACACTCCGTTATCTCCGTCCCGACGGCAAGACACAGGTAACTATAGAGTACCACGACGACAAGCCGGTACGTGTTGACGCAGTTGTAGTGTCATCACAGCATTCAGCTGATATCTCGCTTGAGCAGCTCCGCAGAGACATCGAAGAGACAGTTATCCGCGAGATAATCCCGGCAGAGCTTATGGACGAGAATACAAAGATATACATCAATCCTACAGGACGTTTCGTAGTCGGCGGACCTCAGGGTGACAGCGGACTTACAGGACGCAAGATAATCGTTGATACATACGGTGGATACTCGCGTCACGGCGGCGGAGCTTTCAGCGGTAAGGACCCGACAAAGGTTGACCGCAGTGCCGCATACGCAGCAAGATACATCGCTAAGAACATCGTTGCAGCAGGACTTGCAGATAAGTGTGAGGTACAGCTTTCATATGCAATCGGTGTAGCTAAGCCTATCTCTATCCTTGTTGACACATTCGGAACAGGCAAGGCAGACGAGAACAAGCTTTCAGAAGCAGTATCAAAGGTATTCGACCTCAGACCTTCTGCTATCATCAAGATGCTTGACCTCAGAAAGCCTCAGTACAGACAGCTTGCAGCATATGGTCACATGGGACGTGAAGACCTCGGCGTTGCATGGGAAAAGACTGACCGTGTTGAAGCTCTCAAGGCAGCAGTCAGCGAATGATAAATACGCGGTGACCTTTATCGCAATGAAAATAAAAAGCGGCTCATTTGAGCCGCTTTTGTGCTGTTACTGAACAGTGATGTTGCCGGTTATTACGAGTACCGCAGCGCCGGGCTGAATACTCCATTCACCTGTGTCAGGGTTCTGAGTATATTCAGCAGCGGGAACTGTTATCTGTCCTTCGGGGACAGTGAAAGTGCCGGTAGCAGGAACGTAGTTATAGTTAGTGCCCTCAGACCATTCTGTGCCGTTGAAGGTAACGGAAGTGATATCGAGAACAGGGTCGAAAACATCAGTGAAGACGACGCTGTCATCAGCTGTAACAGGGACACTTCCGCTGTTCTGAATGATGAAGGTGTAGGTCACCTCGCCGTTTTCAGCGACCTCAGCCGGTGAAAGAGACTTAGCAATAGTGAGAGAAGCGCCGCTTTCGGGAGTTATAGTTGTGCTTGCAGTTGCGAGGACTGCTCTTGCTGCACCGGATACTTCAACAGTATTAGTGATAGAAGCATCGTCGCCGTACGGAGCGAATCTGTTCACGGAAGCTTCGTAGAGTATCATTGTGCTTCCGCCTGCCGGAACTGTTAAACCGGTTATTGTGAGCGGTTCAGTTGCGGAAACAGTAGGTTCAGCCTGCTGAACACCGTTGATATAATACTTTACAGAACCTTCTCTGTAGGTGAGGGGAACTGCTTCTGCGGCGGGGTCACCGTAGGAGTATTCGCCGAGGTTATCAGTGAGAGTGAGACCGACGAAGTCGGCACTTCCGCTGTTGACGAGACTGACCGCGAAAACGGTATCCGAACCTGTTGTATAGGTGTCGGTGACTGCTTCCTTAGTAGCGGAAAGGGTCTCGATAATTTCGCCTGTGGTAATATTTGAAACTGCAACGCTGCCGTTATAGGAAAGAGTTGCCTGATTATAGAATGCTGCCATGATATTTCCTCCTTTGCTTTAGACGGGAATCGTTCCCGTCATTTCATTATATTGCAGATGCGGCAAAGGTGTTACTGTGTATACATACAAAGTCACGAAGAAAATCAGGTTTGCAATATTATGATAAGTGTGGTATAATAATCCTGTTATGTTTGTAATGCGGAGGCTATTATGAAAACTCAGGAACTAAGATACACCCGATATACGAAGGAACGCTACCTTACGGCATTCCTGCTCGGATTTTTTGTACTTTTGCTGTCCCTTCTGCCGGTAATGCTGTGCGACAGGGGATACTTCATATATTACGGCGATTTCAATGCACAGCAGATACCGTTTTACAATCTCTCAAACGATGCAGTACGGAACGGACAGTTCGGCTGGAACTGGTTCACGGACCTCGGTTCTGACTGGCTGACATCGTACTCATTTTACCTTGCGGCAAGTCCGTTTTTCTGGCTGTCGGTACTTCTTCCGCGCGGACTTGTAACGTATGCGATACCGTTTCTGCTCGCACTGAAACACGGTCTCGCATCACTGACTGCATACTGCTATATAAGACGTTTTGTCAGGAGTAAGGAAGCATCGCTGGTAGGTGCACTGCTTTATGCATTTTCAGGCTTTCAGATATTCAACATCTTCTTCAATCACTTTCAGGACGTGACAGCACTTTTCCCGCTCATGCTGATAGCGATGGAGGAGAATATAAACAATCGCCGGCGAGGCTGGTTTGCACTGATAACGGCTGTAATGGGTGCACTCAACTACTACTTCTTTACCGGAGAAGCAGTGTTCCTCGTGATATATTTTCTCGTTAGAGTGCCTTGTAAGGATTTCAGTGCAACGTGGAAAAAGTTCTTCGGACTGCTGTTTGAAGCTGTTATCGGCGGCGGACTTGCCTGCATAGTGCTTTTGCCGTCGGCAATCGCGATACTCGGAAATTACCGCATAAACGAGCGCCTTTACGGTCAGAATATGATACTCTACAACGAGCGCTCACGTGTGATACGCGTGATACAGACCTTTTTCATGCCGGCAGATGCACCTGCAAGACCTAACCTTTTCAAGAGCGAAAATGCGAAATGGTCGTCAGTCGGAGGATACTTCCCGCTGTTTGCGATGCTTGGCGTCATAACGTTTATCCGCACACACCGCAGACACTGGTCGGTTAAGGTGTCACTTATATGCATACTCTGTGCATTCGTGCCGATACTCAACTCCGGCTTTTATACGTTCAATGCCGCTTACTATGCACGGTGGTTTTTCATGCCGATACTCATTTTTGCAATGATGACCGCAAAGTCACTCGACGATGAGGAAGCTGACTTCCGTCCGGCAGTAAAGCTGACGATATTCATGCTTGCATTTTTCGGTGCGATATCGTTCATACCCGAGAAAGTGGACGGCAAGACGAAGTGGTTCGGTTTTCCGTATGATATCGGCTATTTCTGGCTTCAGATGGCAATAGCGGTCGGATTCCTGATATTTGCCGTTTACATACTCAAACGCAGAAAAAGGGGACAGCCGTTCGGCAATTTAGCGGTATACAGTACAGCAGTCGCGAGTGTCATATGTATTCTTGCAGTCGTTATCTACGGAGCGAATTCCCCGAAAGATGCGCGGGTGTACATCGACTCTGCAATAAACGGCAGAGAAAATGTTCATGAGGAAGTGTCTGAGGACAACTTCTTCCGCGTCGATATTTCGGAGGACTGCGACAACTATCCTATGCTTTGGGGGCTTCCCAGTATGAGGGCATTTCAGAGTGTAGTAAGTACGTCAATAATGGAGTTTTACGACAATATCGGCATACAGCGCGACGTTGCAAGCCGTCCCGACGTAACTCACTACACACTCCGCGGACTGCTTTCGACGAAGTACTTCTACCGTGAAATAACTAAAGGCTACTCGCTTGAAGAGTTGTCACAAAAGTCGGAGACGGACATTTCTGAGAAAAGCGGAAAAGACGGTATAAATGCGTCAAAGGTCGATGTCAGGGACTATCTTCCCGGATTTAAATATGTTGGATCGGGGAAGAATTTTGAGGTGTACGAGAATGAACTCTATATACCTATGGGATTCGGCTATGACACCTATATGTCTGAAACTGAAGCGTCAGGCTTACTCAAGGGTTCACGCGAGAAAATGCTGATAAAAGCACTTGTTCTCAATGATGAACAGATAAAAAAATACGGCGGCATTCTCGATGAAATGCCATCGACCCTTCCTACGACTTTTTCAAGAGACAGCTATGTCGCTGTCTGCCGTGAGAAGCAGAAAAACTGTTCCGACAGCTTTTCATATGATTCGCACGGATTCAGGTCGGAAATAACACTGAAAAAGCCACAGCTTGTATTTTTCAGTGTGCCGTACAGCGAGGGCTGGACCGCAACTGTAAACGGCAGACCTGCTGACGTTGAAAAGGTCTCATACGGATTTATGGCAGTAAAGGCTGATGAGGGTGCGAATGAGATAGAGTTTCACTATGAAACTCCCGGACTGCGCGGCGGATTCTATATATCGGTAGCAAGTCTTGCAGTATTCATAGCCTACCTGCTGATAATGCGCGTAACTGACAAAAAGCGCAGATTCAGGAAGTTCACTCACAGCTATGACTATGCTTCACTTGAAAAGGTGAAAGCGTCGGAAATATACACACGAAGCTTTATAAAAAAGTGAGATATACTTAGGAGGAAAATACAATGCATCTTGATGAAAAAACGCTCAGAAGCGAGACTATTTATGAGGGTCCGATTTTCACTATAACCCACGATACTGTTGAACTCGAAAACGGCAAAGAAGCAATACGCGATGTACTGCTTCATCACGGAGGAGTATGTGTACTTCCTGTAAATGAAAACAACGAGGTCTTTCTTGTAAAGCAGTTCCGTTATCCGTTCCGCACAGTTACACTCGAAGCACCTGCCGGAAAGCTTGAAAAGGGCGAGGATCATGCAGAGTGCGGCAGACGTGAACTCCTCGAAGAGACAGGCTGTACCTGTACAGAGTATACATTTCTCGGAGAGATGCTTCCGACCCCTGCATACAATACCGAGATAACATATATGTACCTTGCAAGGGGACTTTCCTATGATAAGCAGTCACTCGACCCTGATGAGTTCCTTGACGTTGAGAAAATGCCGCTTTCCGATGCTGTCAGACTTGTAATGGACGGAACTATCCGCGACGGAAAAACACAGATAATACTTCTCAAAGCCGCAAAAATGCTTGGCATAGACTGATATAATGAAAAAAGCATCCGTAAGGATGCTTTTTTATGTCATTCTTCTGTTGTGCCTGACTCTTCCGATTCGCCGTCAGAAGCCTCTTCTGCGGCAATAACAGCCTTTTGTCTCTCGTAAGCATCGAGTATACTTTCCTCAAAAAGCTTTCTTGCTGAAGGTGAAATAGGATGAACGATATCACGGAAGATACCATTTTCATCTTTTCTGCTGGGCATAGCCACAAACAGCCTTTCGTCACCCTGAACGACCTTGATGTCATGTACGGCAAACATATCATCTATCGTAACCGATACGACTGCACGCAGTCTTCCTTCCGACATGATCTTCCTGATCTTTACGTCTGTAATCTCCATGTTTTTACCTCCTTTGCTATGTAATATATTACGTCAGATTGATAAACGAATTTTACTATTGTTTATACATCGAAGCATACGTCTGCACTATATTATAACTCATTAATCTAAAAAATGCAATACTTATTTGAAATAATTAAAAAAATATTTATTGATGTAACCCTTGAAAGTGAGAAAGCGGTGACAAATTAAACCAAACGAACATTTATTTAAATTTGCTATTGAAAAATCACACGGAATATGTTACAATAATAAAATAGGTATATTATGTCAGTTTGCAGACAGAACTGGCTCAACTCATATAAGAAAAGGTGATATATTTTGGATAAGAGTATCTTGAATATCTTAGAAGGCAAAAAGCACATACACTTTATAGGTATCGGCGGTTCGGGAATGTACCCGCTTGCGCAGATACTTCACGGTCAGGGGTATTATCTCACAGGTTCCGATAATAACGAGACTGAGACCCTCGACGCTGTAAGAAGCATGGGAATACCGGTATTTATCGGACAGCGTGCTGAGAATATCGAGGGCGCGGACCTTATCGTGCATACAGCGGCTATAATGGCTGACAATCCCGAACTTATGGCGGCAAAGGCGAGCGGAGTACCGGTGCTTGAGCGTGCAGACCTACTCGGAATCGTGACAAGCTGGTACGATAACGCGATTTGCGTTTCGGGTACTCACGGCAAGACCTCAACAACTTCTATGATAACACAGATACTCTTCACCGCCGGAATCGACCTTTCAGCATATATCGGCGGAAAACTCCCATGTATCGGCGGAAGCGGAAAGTCCGGCACAAGCGATATACTCGTTTGCGAGTCGTGCGAGTTTGAGGACCACTTTCTCAAGTTTTTCCCCGATATATCGGTTATTCTCAATATCGACGCTGACCACCTCGACTACTTTGGCACACTTGAGAATATCATCAAGTCGTTCCACAAATTCAACGAAAACACGTCCAGGTGCATCATAATAAACGGTTCCGATGCGAACTCAATGAAGTCGCTTGAGGGAATCACAGGTAAGGAGATAATTACATTCGGCAAGGACAGTTCGTGTGACTACTATCCCGAAAATGTAAAGCAGGGAAATGGTCTGCTGACGACTTATGACGCTATGTACCGCGGAGAAAAGCTCGGTACCATAACTCTCCACGTTGCCGGAATACACAACGTACTCAACTCACTTGCGGCAATTGCGGCGGCAAGATATGTCGGAGCCGACTTCGCGGCTATACAGAAGGGACTCGATGAATTCCGCGGAGCTAAGCGCCGCTTTGAGAAGCTTGGCTTTGAAAAGGGAATAACCGTTGTTGACGACTACGCTCATCACCCGACAGAGCTTGAAGCAGTACTGACAGCGGCAAAGGGTATGGATTTCGGTCATGTATGGGCGATATTCCAGCCGTTCACATTCAGCCGTACAAAGCTTCTTCTCGACGACTTTGCACGTGTGCTTCAGATACCCGACCACGCAGTCCTCACGGATATAATGGGAAGCCGTGAAAAGAACACTTATGGCATTTTCACACGTCACCTCGCAGAAAAAATCCCTGACTGCATATGGTTCCCGCAGGACGAGTCGGCAGAGTGGACAGATGAGCGCAAATACGCTAATTTCCAGCAGGTATGCGATTACGTATGCGAGCACGCACAGTCCGGCGACCTCGTAATAACACTCGGATGCGGTGATGCATACAAGATAGCTAAGATGATACTGAAACAACTTTCGGAGGAGAAATAATATGTCCAAGGAAAAGGAACTTGAAGTTTTTAACTTCATAAAGAGCCGTCTGAGCGAAGGAATATCACCGTCTGTCCGTGAGATAATGGATGCGGCAGGATTCAAGTCTACTTCTACGGCTCACCGTTACATCAATGCCCTTGTAGACGAGGGACTTATCGAAAAATCCGACAGCCTGAACCGTTCTCTCCGCCTGCCGAACAGTACTACTGCATCAGTCCCGATAATGGGTACAGTAACCGCAGGACAGCCGATTACGGCTGTTCAGGACATCACCGGTTACCTCGGATTTGAAGCTCCCGGTTGTGACCCGAATGACCTTTTCGCACTCAGGATACGCGGAGAGAGTATGATAAATGCGGGAATACTCGACGGTGACATAGTTATCGTGCAGAGGACGGAATACGCTGAAAACGGCGATATCGTAGTTGCTTTCGTTGACGGCGAGGACGCTACGGTAAAGCGTTTCTATAAGGAGAAGGGGTACTACCGGCTTCAGCCTGAAAATGACACAATGGAACCGATAATACTTGACGAGTGCGAGATACTCGGTAAAGTTATCGGTCTTAAAAGATATTATTAATGTATAGCTAAGAAAGGAAGATAAAAATGCTTAACGACGTTAAAGTAATCATATGCGGAAAAGAGTATAAGCTCAAGACTTCAGAATCTCCTAATTACGTTTTCTCGCTTGCAAGAGCGCTTGAATCCCGTATTAACGAGCTTATGAACTCGGGAAGCGGCTCATCGCCCTACACAGCTTCTATAATGGTCGCACTCAGTCTGCTTGACGACCTCAACAAGTCAAACAAGCGTCTCGACGATATCCGTACACAGACAAAGGAATATGTTGATGAAGCCGGAAAGAACCGTATAGAGCGCGATGCGGCAGTCAAGGAGATAGAGGCACTCAAGGCTAAGATAGTACAGCTTGAGAATATGGTCAAGCTAAGACAGCTCAGCGACAGCATATGACGAAATCTCCGGAAATACTTGCGCCTGCGGGAAGTCCTGAAACTCTCTCCGCAGCACTGCGTTCCGGCGCTGATGCGGTTTATGCCGGAAGCAAGCGTTTTTCCGCGAGAAGCAGTGCCGCGAATTTTTCAGACGAGGAACTCGCGGACGCTCTGCGGCTGTGTCACAGCTACGGTGCGAAGCTCTACCTTGCGGTCAATACGATAATTTCCGACGACGAAGCCGACGATTTCCGCAGGCACATAATGCTGACCTCGGAAATGGGCGTAGACGGCTATATCGTGCAGGACTGGGGTGCCGCGGAGATAATCCGCAAAGCTGTTCCTGACGCTGTGCTTCACGCTTCAACTCAGATGTCGGTTCACACGGCAGCGGGAGTCCGTCTGCTTCGTGAACTTGGCTATGTCAGGGCGGTTCCGGCACGTGAACTCGACCGTTCGGTACTTGAAAGAATGTGCCGTGAAGATATTGAGATAGAGGCTTTCGTTCACGGGGCACTCTGTATGTCGGTATCGGGACAGTGCTATATGTCGGCGATGATAGGCTCACGTTCAGCTAACCGCGGATGCTGCGGACAGGCTTGCAGACTGCCTTTTTCGGCGGTCGGAAATAAGAGCCGTGCAGCACTTTCACTTAAAGACCTCTCACTCCTTGAAAGAGCGGACGAGGTAAAGGAAATTGGCATAGATTCGCTGAAAATAGAGGGACGCATGAAACGTCCCGAGTACGTTGCATCGGCTGTGAACGAGCTGAAAACCGCACTTGACGGCGGTGAGCCGGATATGCAGCTGCTGAGGGGTATCTTCTCACGCAGCGGATTCACTGACGGCTATTTTACCGGAAGAAGACAGGATATGTTCGGAGTCCGCGAGAAGGACGATGTAACTGCTGCGAGAATCCTTATCCCGCAGATACATGAGCTTTACCGCAGTGAGCGGCAGGTCCATACTATAGAGATTCACGCTGTGATGAAGTCAGGCAAGCCGATACGTGTAAAGGCGGTCTGCGGCGGGATAACCGCCGATGCTGAGGGGGATATCCCCGATACAGCGCAGAATCGCCCGACTGATACAGCAATGCTTGAAAAGCAGTTTTCAAAGCTCGGCGACACGGTTTTCAGGCTCGGAAAGCTCACCGCCGACATTGATGACGGACTCTTCGTTCCTGCCGGCAAACTGAATGAACTCCGCCGACAGCTTGCAGGAAAGCTTACAGAAGCCGTAATATCGCATTATACACCGCATTATACAGTTTCCGGAGCAATGCCGGAGCTGCCTTGCATAAAGCGTAAACCGCGAGAGGGAGTGCTGCCGCTAAGGACATTCTGCCGGACTGCCGAACAGGCTGTCGCCGCGGCGGAAAAGTCCGAATTTGTTGCGGTGCCGGTGGATATTATCAGCGATGAGCTGTTAAGCCGTGTTCCCGCGGAGAAGGTAATAGTCTCTCCGCCGCGATTTATTGCCGATGAAGACACTGTCAAAGAAATGCTTGCGAGTGTAAAGCAAGCAGGTGCAGAGCGTTTGCTTTGTCACACCCCTGACCATATCGCACTCGGAAAGGAATTCGGTTTCCGCCTTCACGGAAGCTTTACGCTGAATGTGTACAATTCCTACAGTGCCGAATATCTGCATAATATCGGCTTAGAGGACTGTGTCTTTTCCGTTGAGGCAACTCTTGAACAGCTTGCAGATGTTAAAACAGTTCTGCCGCTCGGAACAGTTCTATATGGCAGACTTCCGCTCATGCTGACACGCAACTGTCCGATAAAGAATGAGGTCGGATGCAAAAACTGCACCGGCAGACTCATTGACCGTACAGGCAGAGAGTTGCCTGTTGCGTGCTCAAAGGAGTACGTTGAGATTCTCAATTCCGATGTGCTTTATATGCATGACAGGCTCGGAGAGATAAAAGGTGCCGGATTCGGCGTAATACTGCTGAATAACGAGAACTCTCAGCAGACCGTTGACGCGATAAACGGGGTCAGGCCGTCGGGAAACATCACCCGCGGACTTTACTACAGAGGTATAGAATAATGAAACTCACCTTCAAAAAGCTAAGCGAAAATGCCGTAATACCGTCTCGTGCGACGAAATGCAGTGCCGGAATGGATATATGTGCCTGCCTTGAAGCACCGGTAACACTTGAATGCGGCGAGATAAAAATGATACCGACGGGGCTGACGGCTATGAGTGACTGCGACGACGTTGCATTGCTGATATATCCCCGCTCGGGACTCGCTTCAAAGCACGGTATAGCTCTCGCTAACTGCGTAGGGGTAATCGACACTGATTACCGCGGCGAGTGGTTCATACCGCTTATAAACCACGGAAAACAGCCGTTTACAGTCGAAAACGGCATGAGGATAGCACAGCTTATCCCGACAAAAGTCCTCTTCCCGGAAGTAGAAGTAGGGGAGGTCCTCGCCGAAACAGAAAGAGGCGAGGGTGGATTCGGCTCAACAGGTATAAAGTGTAAATAAAAGAAAAGGAGATATCACCATGAAAAAAGTTCTGTATATGTCATTTCTCATCATCACATCAATAGTCCTCGGCGGATTCTTCGGCGGACTTGTTGGAAATACCCCCGGACTCAGCTGGCTCAATTACTCAAAGACATTCGCATTCGAGCCGGGTACATTCCTTGATATCGACATATTCCGTCTCACATTCGGTGTTAGCCTTACAGTGAGCATTGCGCAGATACTGCTCATCATCATTTCAATTATTGTATACTATAACACAGCTCCAAAACTTTTTGCAGGAAAATAATATACAGTTTTCATCTTAGCCGGACTGCTGACATATCCGAAATTTTACAAAATTTTGCAGAGGCAGAATTTCTCTGCGAAAAATATTGTCTATTTGGCGGTTTGGTGTTATAATAATAAGGATACAGAAAAATCAAGTTTTAAGGAGCTGCAAAATGTTTACTAAAGATATCGGCATTGACCTCGGTACCGCGAATACCCTTGTGTATGTCCGCGGAAAGGGTATTATAATAAGAGAACCCTCGGTCGTAGCCGTCAATACAAGAACTGACAAGACTCGTTACGTGGGTATGGAAGCTAAAGATGTTATCGGAAGAACTCCCGGTTCTATCGTTGCAGTGCGTCCGCTGAAGGACGGTGTTATCGCTGATTTCGATATTGCGACAACGATGCTTCAGGAGTTTATCAAGAAGGCACTCAAGGGTACTATACTCACAAAAGCTAACGTTATTATATGCATTCCCTCCGGTGTTACAGCCGTTGAGCGCCGTGCAGTAAGGGAATCCTGTAAAAAAGCAGGAGCTAACAACGTCCTGATCATTGAAGAGCCTATGGCGGCGGCTATAGGTGCAGGTCTGCCGACTAACGACCCTGCCGGCAGTATGATAGTTGATATCGGCGGCGGCACGAGTGAGGTCGCAGTAGTTTCCCTCGGCGGAATCGTTGCTTCACGCTCGATAAGATGTGCCGGAGACGAATTCGATACCTCTATCATCAACTACATCAAGAAAAAGTATAATCTCCTCATCGGCGAGAGAACTGCGGAAAATATCAAGATAGAGATAGGTTCAGCCTTCCCGAGTGAAAAAGAGGACACTATGGAGATAAAGGGCAGAAATATCCTCAACGGACTGCCGGAAAACGTCACTGTCAACTCCGCTGAAATACGCGATGCTCTCGTTGATCCGCTTGCAAGAGTTATCGACGCGATAAAGGCTACTCTTGAGGAAACTCCGCCCGAGCTTTCTGCTGACATCATCGACCACGGTATTACACTCGCAGGCGGCGGTGCACTGCTGAGAGGTCTCGACCGACTCATCAACCGCGAGACCGGTATGCCGGTATATATCGCAGAATATCCGCTCGACTGCGTTGCAGAGGGTACGGGTAAGATACTCGAAAATATCAGCGATTATCAGGACGCTCTTACCGATAATATCAAGTATTATTAAGGAGGCTGTCAATGCGCGAATTTCTTAAAAGCACCAGATTCAAGGTTCTGCTTGCTTTTCTCGCATTTCTTATCGGCATAATGATATATGCCGTAACGAAAGGCGGATATTCCCTTTCCGGCGCTTCCTTCGTGAATACAGCAACAAAGCCTTTCAGGTACGTGAGCAACGGTATATCAATGAAGCTTGAAAAAACTGTTGACCGTATCTCAAATGCTGATTCATATTATGACGAGAATCAGCGGCTTAAAAAGCAGATAGGTGAGCTGAATCAGCAGCTCACTAATTATGATGACCTCCAAAAAGAGGTTGAAGACCTCCGTAAGCTTGTTGTCATCAAAGAGGAACACCCCGACAATGTTTACTCACAGTCGGCGGAAGTGCTCGGATATATCGCAAACGACCCATTCCGCGGCTTCACTATCGACCGCGGTTCTGAGGACGGTATAAAGCCGTATTGTCCGGTAATCACACCCGAGGGAGTAGTCGGCATAACAATAGAGGTTTCGGAAAAGACCTCGACTGTCCGCACTATCCTTTCTCCTGACCTTTCGATAGCGGCTGTGTGTTCATCTACTAACACCGACTTCGGAATCGTCGAGGGAGCGGTACTCACAGCGGAAAAGGGTACAACAAAGCTCACCCACCTCAATACCACTCACGGACTCAAGGAGGGCGACCTTATCATAACTTCCGGAAACAGCGGACTGTTTCCAAAGGATTACGCAATAGGCACAGTTAAAAGCATCGGCTTTGAGGCTAACGGTCTCACCGCCTGCGCCGAAATTGAGCCTTGTGCCGATATAACCCGACTCGGTTCAGTATTCGTTATCCTTGACTTTGACGGCAAAAAGGAGGGCGCTGATGAGGATAAAAACAACTCGTGAGAAGCGTATCCTCTACACGAAAACTATAGTCAGATGGGTACTGTACTATGTGCTGATACTGTTGTTTTTCACGATAATGACATCAGGCACCTATACAAAGCCTGTACTTCTTGTTCCTGCCGCATTATGTATAGCAATCGGCAACGATGTAATGGCATCGGCGGTCACAGGAGCGGTATGCGGATTCCTGACAGATATGGCGTGCGGCAGACTTTTCGGCTATAATGCGGTACTGCTCACTGTATTCTGCGTTGCGGTAACGCTTGTATTCGAGCTTTATCTGCGCAATAAATTCATCAACTATCTATGGATATCAGCACTCGTTTCATTCCTGCAATGCTGGCTTGATTACAAGTTTTATTTTGAAATGTGGGGTTACGACGATGTCAAGCACATCTTCTATCATCACACCATGAAGATATGGGTATTTACAATTATCGCATCGGTAGTGGTCTATCTGATATTCAAGCTGATAAACCATTTCCTCATGCCGCGTGAACACCTGACTATCGAAGAGGCTATCCGCACAAGCTGATTCACAAGGACATAGTTTTTACAATGGCGGAGTCTGCTTTCGCTTATTGTTACCGACAGTAAATATAAAATCGCAGGGGGCGGATAGTATCCGCCCTTATATTCGTTTAAATTCTCAGGCAACACCTTGAAGTTTCTGAAATGCTTGCAGATTCAGCACACTCCTTGTGCGGTGCTGTCATTGTCATCAGAGAAAGGAGAGAAGTATTTGAAAACAGTTTCGGATACAATTAAATCCATTATTATAATCGCGCTTGTAATCGTGCTTGGTACACTTGCCTCCATGAGACTGATGAAGATTCAGATTGTGGGCGGAGACGATATCGTCGCACCGAATAAGTATGCGAGTGATGCGATTATTTATGAGCGTGAGATAGTGCCGACACGAGGGGAGATACTCGATTTTAACGGCAACAGAATAATCGGCAATGCGAGCCGTACAGATATTGTACTGCAAAAAGCATTCTTCCCTGAGGACTTACAGGAGGGAAACCGTGTTCTCCTCGAAATATACCGTGCCCTCGAAAAGCACAGCTGTAAAATTGAGGAGGAACTCCCCATAACACACGACAGACCTTATGTTTATACCGAGGAAGACGTTTCTGAAGTTATAGAAAAGCTGAATCTGAATGTTTATGCATCGGCTGAAAACTGCATAGACAAGCTGATTTCCGATAACAAGATAGCAGATACCTACACCCCCGATGAACAGCGTATCATAGCAGGAATGCGTTATCAGATGCTTGCACGCGACTTCTCCTACAGCATTAATCTTGTGATTGCAAAGGGAGTCGACGAGGAAACTGTTATCGAGCTGAAAGAACTCGGAAATATCTGCCGCGGTATCGAAGCGGTAGACTCCGCTGAACGTGAGATAGTCCGCGGAGACATTCTTCCGCATGAGATAGGTACTATCGGACCTATCTACGCTGAGGAGTACGACGACCTCAAAAACAAAGGCTACGCAATGGACGATGAAGTCGGCAAGAGCGGAATCGAGCTTGCAATGGAGCGTGAACTCCGCGGTGAAGCAGGTACTGAGGAGATAACTGTACTCGACGGAGCTGTTGCTGATATCAGAACTAAAAAAGAACCTGTTCCCGGACAGAGTGTAAAGCTCACAGTCGACGGTGCATATCAGGTCAAGCTTCAGGGTATACTTGATAAGTTCCTGAAAGACCGCCCTACCTATAACGGAAACAAGGTAAACAAGGGTGCACTCGTTGTGCTTGACGCAAAAACAGGTGCTGTAAAGGGCATGGCGACCGCTCCTACGTACAATCTCAAAGATATGGTAGATAACTATGACGCACTCCTTGCGGCAGAAAATGCACCTATGTTCAACCGCTGTACATGGGGACAGTACCTCCCGGGTTCGACCTTCAAGACCATAACTGCTACGGCAGGTCTGAATGAGGGAGTAATTACCGGCAACACATCTTTTGTCTGCAACAGATTCTACGATTTCTACGGCGGACACTTCCAGTGTACAGGTCAGCATGGCACAATCTCAGTCCGCCGTGCTATCGAGGTCTCGTGCAACGTTTACTTCTACGAAGTTGCGCGTCAGCTCGGAATCGACAACATCACCAAATATGCACAGCTTTACGGTCTTGGAAGCAGTACCGGAATTGAAACGGGCGACGCTCCCGGCTTCCTCTGTAACCCAGAGACATTCGCCGAGCGCGGTCAGGAATGGTACATCGGTTACGTTATTCAGGCAGGTATCGGTAACCAGGACTGCGGCTTTACTCCGTTACAGCTTGCAAATGTTGCCGCAACTATTGCA
Organism: uncultured Ruminococcus sp.; assembly: GCA_900315975.1. The sequence goes on along the minus strand of ONBA01000011.1, from coordinate 35,849 downwards.
AACAGGGGTACCCGTTATCAGCCTTATCTTGTTGACAGCCTTTACTCATTCGGCTCAAATGAGCTTGTGAAAAAGACCGAGCCAAAGGTCGCTGAACAGATAACGATAAACCACGACGATGTTTATGACTACATTATCGGCGGTATGATGGACGCGGCAAGAAATTGTCCGGCGCCCTATCAGCTTACTGACCTCGGATACGATGTTGCTATAAAGACAGGTACTCCGCAGACCGATATGAACGATAAAAACAAGCAGAATTCCGTATTCATCGGATTTGCTCCCGCAGATGACCCCGAAGTCGCATTTGCAGGTGTTATAGAAGGCGGTGAGTATTCTAAGTACATGATACGCGATATTCTTCTTGCATATCAGGAGTGCTACGGTATCAGGGGTTCAAAGCCTGATGCGGTGCTTCCGCCGGAGGTACGAAATGGTACAACAGAGGTAACCACAACAGGTACTGACACAAATACAGGCACTTCAACATCAGTAGATACTACTACTACCACAACTCACTGACACTAACGGGCTATACTTAGAGTGCTTCCCTTAGCGGAATTTGTGGGCTACCGAGCCGTAAATTTACGGTACATATTCGGTATCCTGCGAAACCGCCAAAGGGGGCTACCCTTAGCCCGTTTTTGTTTTTTTATACAAAAGTTTTTTGTTAAATTTGTATAGGAAGTTTTTCACAAACGTGTTGCAAATCAGTATGAAATGTGTTATAATTACAACAAGCGGTTTCCCGCACATGATTTAAGGAGGATAAGAAAAATGAAGAAACTCTTTTCTGCAGTAACGGCTGCGGTAATGGCTGCTTCTATGACAGCAGTCCCGACAGTTTCAGCAGCTGATACAAACTCTGCATCTTCAAAAACTGACGGAAACAAAATCGTAGTTCTCGGTGACAGCATTGCGTCAGGTTACGGACTCTCCGGAAGTGACCACAATTACGGTGAACTTCTCGCTGACTACTACGGAGGAAGTGTAAGCAATTTCGCTCATGCGGGTGATACTACTAAAGACCTTCTCGCACTTCTCAAGTCGCCTTCAGGTGATATGAAAAAGGCACTTGAAGAGGCTGACGATGTTGTAATTTCCATAGGCGGAAATGATATGATGAGATATGCGATACCTGCACTTCTCACTTTTTGCGAGAAAAACAATCTGCTTGTTGAAGGTGCAACAGCTGCCCAGTTTGAATCTGCTTCATTGTCAGATGTTATGAACTCTCTCGACAAAGAAGCGTTAAGAGCGTACTCTGCTGATAGCGGTAATCTTATGGCGCTTAATCGCGAGGTCAACAAGATACGTGCAAACCTTACAATGACAACTGATAACCCTAACAAGAAGAACTATCAATGCATAATTGAGAAGAATATCATCGCTGACAGTGAGGGTACAGGAATTGTCGCAGCTGTAACAGAGATAAAGAATATAAATCCTGATGCAGAGATAATAGTTCAGTCCATATATAATCCTACACAGTTTGAACCATCTTACTTTAAGAAAACATATTCAGCGAATTCACAGAAAGCACTCAATCTCCTTGTTCCTGTATTCAGAGATGTTACTGTTTCGTTCAGAAATCAGCTTTCAAAGGTTGAAGGAATAAAGATGGCAGACGTTTATGAGGATTTTACTTCATTTGAGTCGCCTGATGTTGAGTATGGCTGGTATTTCACAAATATTCAGAATGATCGCATTAAATTGGATATCCACCCGAATCAGGCGGGAAATATAGCTATTGCTTCAAAAATTATCGATACTATCGGTACAAAGAAGGGAAGCGGTGACCTTATCGTAAAGACTTTTGAGTCACTTCCTGAAAAGTCGAAGTATCCGGCAGCTGCACTTGCAACATATAACAAGGTAACAGCAGACACAGCTAAAAATGTTGAAACTATCACAACCACCACAACTAATACAACCACCACTACCACCACAACATCAACAACGGCAAAGCCCACAACAACTACTACAACATCAACAACTGCGAAGCCTACAACAACTACTACAACATCAACAACAGCGAAGCCTACAACAACGACCACAACATCAACAACAGCAAAGCCCACAACCACTACATCAACAACAGCAAAGCCTACAACCACTACATCAACTACATCTTCAACCACAGCAGTAACAACAACAACTACTAATGAAGTGAACGTTGACGATTATGCAGGAAACTGGATAGCATACAAGACATCTAACCGCGGAATTTCAAGCGGACTTCCCATTGACAGCGCTCATATCCTCATAATTGACAGATACAATACAGGTGCTGATATTTCAGGAGACGGTTCAAAGAGAGTCGGATTTGTATGGCAGGCAGCAGCTAATAATAAGATAAGCGTTTCTCTTGATGACGGAAAGAAGTATGATATATTACACGACGGTGAAGACCTCATATGCTACATAGAAGAGGGCAGGGCAATGCACTTCAAGCGTACATTTGAGATTGGTGATGCAAATGGCGATAAGTCGATAAATTCAAGCGATGCATCAGCAATACTTTCTGAGTTTGCAGCAAGAGCGACAGGCGGAAGTGAAATGAAGGCTGAATCTGCAAGACTTTCCGATGTTAACTTTGATGGCAAGGTTGACGCAAAGGACGCTTCAGATGTACTTGAATACTACTCGTACAAGTCAACAGGCGGAAAAGAAACACTCCTCAGATACTTCAAAAGAATCCCGATTATAGTGTTCTAAAAATTAAAACCGTTACCGGATAATTCCGGTAACGGTTTTTGTTATATGTTCATATGTCAGATAGTGATGGGGTCTTCGCCGTAATTATCAGGAAGGGTGGTTGATTCGGTTGAAGATTCACTGCTTTCGTCATCATCATTGTTGTTGCCATATGAGTAAGAGGAGAAACCCTGTGTGTCGTACTGTTCAATGAATTGCTTGTAGAATTCCTCAAATCCGTCATAACCGGAGGCTTTCCAGAATGCATCGTACTTAGGGTCGGTATACTCAGAGAATTCTTCAGGAATTTCACCGGTTTCGTGATAATCGTCAATGTACTTCTGCGGATTGCGCGAAAAAGCGACCATATCATCGTTAACCCCCTTGAATACCGTGAATGACAGGAGGTATACCACACACATCATCGCTGATATCAGTATACCCGCGATAGCGAATCCCTTTCCGCCTTTTTTAGTGCACAGCGACACTATACACATTATCATAGCAAAAAGTGAAACTATGAAAAGAAATACCGACACTGCCGGAAAAAGTGTACAACAGCACATCAGCATAGTTGTAAGACTGATGATAAAACCGGTGAGTGCAAGAGCAATAGACTTTTTAGGCGGCTTCTGCATCATATTGTATTGTTGAAAATTGTTATTATACTGGTAGTCCATTTAAGTCTCCTTTATTTCATTGAAAAGCTCACCGAAATTCTTTAACAGTGCTAATCCTGTACATGAGAATATGGCTGAAAAGATTATCAGTACTACAGCAAGTGCAGTCAGTGCATTGACCTTTTTGTCAGTTTCCGTATCCGGACCCTTCGCTGACGCTTTCATTATCATTACACCCATGAATATAGCAATTATCAGGGTTATCGGAGAGCCGCTGCAAAGCAGCATAATACCAAATAAAAAGAGTACCAGGAATATTGCTAAAGCTTTGCCTGAAACCGGATTCTTAGTATCAGGTCCGGCAGGTCTTTCATATGTTCTGCCGTTCATGACAGTAGTCTGCATACGTGGCTGTTGTTGTGCGGGAGCGGACATCTGCTGAGTTGGCTGAGGGTACTCCATAGTTTGCTTGCTATCCGGACTCGGATAGGCGGTACTGCGCGGAGTACGGTTATATGTACTGCCTGTCCATTTATCATAGCGTTCATGAAAAGTTCCCTCATCGCACAGATGACCGGCATGAGTGCCCTTACGCTTTTCTTCTTTGATATCGTCGATTACCTCATAATGCGATTCGTCTATCATACTGCATGATGATTCGTCAATAGTTTCTCTGTTGCCGAACATATAGATTCACATCCTTTTCTGTATGTCAGAAATTCGTTTCCCAGGTCCAGCTTCTTATCTCAAGTTCGTCGAGATTATAGGGCGTTTTCTGATAAACGCAGTAATTCAGCCAGTTTGAGAACATGAGGTTAGCGGTACAGCGCCAAGAGAAAACAGGAGTTTGTTCAGGGTCGTCATTCGGGAAATAGTTGTATGGCACCTGAATGTCGATACCCTTTTCTTTGTCGCGGAAGAACTCAGCGGCGATAGTATCGCGGTCGTATTCGGAGTGACCGGTTATGAAGTACTGTCTGCCGTTCTTGTTAGCGACGATGTGTACACCTGAAATATCAGACGAGGTGAGTATCTCAAGCTGTTCAACTTTTTCGATATCTTCGCGGCGCACCTCGGTGTTTCTGCTGTGAGGAACGTAGAATACGTCGTCAAATCCCCTGAGAAGCTGGCGGTTTTCGATTTCGACCTTGTGTGGGAAAATGCCGAACATTTTCTTTTCAAGAGGATATTTCGGTACACCGAAGTGGTAGTACAGACCAGCCTGAGCCGCCCAGCAGATGTAGATAGTGGAGAAAACGTGAGTCTTTGACCACTCAAAAATCTCGGTTATCTCATTCCAGTAGTCCACCTGTTCATATTCGAGGAGTTCAACAGGTGCACCGGTAACTATCATACCGTCGTATCTGCGGTCTTTTATCTCGTCGAATGTTTTGTAGAAGGCTTCGAGGTGGTGACGTGATGTATTTCTTGAAACGTGTGAAGCCATCTGCAAAAGCTCGATATCAACTTGAATAGGGGTATTACTGAGCAGTCGCAGAAGCTGACACTCTGTTTCGATTTTCTTGGGCATAATGTTGAGAATGAGCACTTTCAGCGGACGTATGTCCTGATGTTCAGCTCTTTCCTTTGACATTACGAAGATGTTTTCTTCTCCAAGCGTTTTGAACGCCGGAAGTTCCGATGATATGCGAATCGGCATTTCAAATCGCTCCTTTCTTACAAGTGTATTTACTTATTATTACAGTGTTCGCAGGCATTCATGAAGCCGTCGAGGTTTTTACAGGTGTCTGAGCCGCTTTCGAGGAAGCGGAGCTTGACGAGACTTTCGTATCTGGTCTTGTCGGGAAGCTGAAATACCATAGTCTCGATGCCTTTGAGTACGCTTTTGAACATGACAGAGCGGACGAGACCGTCGCAGAGAAGGAGGTCGCCGCCGTCGTCGTAATCGTAGACGATGGTGCGTTCAGCCTCGTAAGCATAGGCAATAAAGCCGATAGGGGAGTCTGCGTCGAGAGCTTCTGTTATATGAACGTTATTGACTCCTGCGGCGGCTACGACTGATTCATAGCCGGCGGAATCGAATTTTTCCTGTATTTCGAGCATATCAGCCGACCTTTCCGATAGCGGTCCTGAGAGCGCGAAGCTCCTCAGCAGTCAGCTCACGCCAGGTGCCGGGTTTGAGCATACCAAGTCTGAGCGGACCGATGCTTACGCGGCGGAGTCTTGCAACTTCAAGACCCACAGCCTCGCACATCTTACGAATCTGACGGTTTCTGCCTTCTTTTATGGTAATGAGCATGACAACTCTGCCGGGAGTTTTGTCCTTAACTACGACAGTTGCCGGCATAGTTTTTCTGCCGTCTATCTCGATACCCTCCGAGAGCTGAACGAGCTGGTCATCGTTGATATCGGGGCGGACGGTAACTCTGTAAGTCTTTGAGATATGTCTGCTGGGGTGCATTATACTGTTTGCGAATTCGCCGTCGTTCGTGAACAGAAGCAGACCCTCGGAATTGCGGTCGAGTCTGCCTACAGGGTAAACGCGCTCCTCGACGTCTTCAAGGAGGTCCATAACACAGCGGCGGTCGAGTTCGTCGGAAACGGTGGTAACATAGCCGCGCGGCTTGTTCATCATTATGTAAATGAAGTTCTTTTTGCGCGGCATATAGATTCGTTCACCATCGACGGTGATAAGGTCTTTGAATCCGCACTTGTCGCCGAGCTTAACAGGGTGACCGTTGAGTTTAACTTTTCCTCTTGATATAAGCTCCTCAGCCTTACGGCGAGAGCAGTAGCCGCTGTCGGCAATCATTTTCTGAATTCTTATTTTTTCCACTTTATCTCCTTCACTTTCCGGAAAATAGCGATTTCTTCTTCTTTTTTGCGGGAGCCTCCTTATGTGCGGCGTCCTCCGCTGAATACAGCGGAACACGTCTTATCTCCCGACCGCGGCAGACTATGCTTAGCTCCGCGAGTTTGTCGCCCTTTTTAACAGGGGCATATATGAAAGGCGGCGAGATGACGGTGTAGCTGAGTTCGTTTTCGCTGACTGCCGTTACCGGAGCCGGAAGCTCCTGCGCCGTTGCTTTTATGGTATCATTTAGTCCGCCGGCGAGCGGAAGCTCGATATCAGGCGGAATATCAGGCTGAAATGTATTGACCTTACCGAAAGCGTAGTCATACATAGCCATGTGGTCGTTCCAGTCATTGCGGTCATTGAGTGTTACGCAGACGAGATTTTTGTCATCGCGCTCACACGCTGACACAAGGCATCTGCCTGCTTCATCAGTGAAACCGGTCTTGACACCGTATGTGCCGCCGTACATGGACAGGAGCTTGTTGGTATTCTTCAGCCACCGCGGATAGGGCGGATTACCGAATTCGACCTTCATTGTCTCACATGAGCAGATGTCGCGGAATGTCTCATTCCGCAGAGCTTCCGAGGCGAGGACAGCCATATCATATGCAGATGAGCCGTGCCCTTCTCCTTCAAGACCGGAAGGGGTCACGAAATATGTTTTTGACAGTCCTATTTGCTGAGCGCGGTCATTCATAAGGTCTGCAAACTTGCTGATACTGCCGGAAATACGTACAGCCGCCGCATTAGCGGCGTCGTTGCCGGACGGCAGCAGCATACCGCAGCAGAGTGCACGTTTTGTGACGATATCGCCCTCCTGCAAACCCATTGACGAACCTTCAACGTGAATAGCGTCGCTGTCGACGACAAACGGTACATCGAGTCCGCCGCTTTCGAGGCATAGCAGAGTAGTCATTATCTTGGTAGTGCTTGCCATAGGGAGCTTTTCACCGCTGTTACGGGAATAGACTACCTCGCCTGTATCGGCAGAGACTACTACCGCCGCCTTAGCGGAAACCTCCGGCTCATCAGCCGCATGAGCGGCAGGAAAACGCAGTCCTGCCATAAGCAGGACCGCGGCAATTACTGGAACAGTCTTTTTCATGTACATACCTCCGAATCGTTATTCAGTATAGGTTATGCACTGAAAAAAAGGATTATACTGGTTTTCAGTCGTTGAAAGTAACGTCGCCCTCTTCAGAGCTGCCGCCTTTTTTCTTAGCGATGAAGTCCTGCACCTTCTCAACGATAGCAGGGACAGCGCTTACAGCGCTGCTGATGGGGTCGTTAGCTGATTCCATAGTTATCATCTTAGCCTCGCCGGCAGGGTTGATAACGAGGAAACCCTCGGGTTTGATGCTTACTCCTGCACCTGCACCGCCGCCGAAGAGGTCCTTATCGTATTTGGACGGAAGGTCAGAGCCGCCTGAAGCGAAACCGTATGAAACCTTAGATATCGGGATAATCGTAGTACCGTCGGCAAGGGTGATAGGCTCGCCAATAATTGAGTTAACGTCAGCCATTTCTCTTATCTTGTCGATAGAGATGCCGAGTATTTCATTTACGGGTGTTTTTCTTGAATCCATGTTTAAAACCTCACTTTTGCCTAATGGCTTGTTTTTTTAGTTTTCTTTCCTGTAATTTATAAGGAATGAAATATCTGAACAAATATGTTATCAGGAGCGAAAGTCCTGCAATAACCGCGGTTATCGGACGTACACACAGTTTACCGGCAGCGTCCCATCGGGAATTTTCAAGTCCAAAACCAGCGTTGATATCGACGGTTTTGAGTTTTACATTGAAAAGGACTCCCATCCAGCCGAGCAAATTATAAACAGCACCGCTTATTCTGCCGTAGTTGAGTGCACATTTGTAAGCGTCTTCGTTTGCGATGATGAAGTCGATATAGAGTTCATGCAGTTTTATGCCTTTGAAAATCCGGAGTATCGGGCGGTCAGCGGCACGCCATATATCGAGTATGAAGTCTGCTTTGTCAATAAGTGTATCGGGGAAGACGATTTCTTCCTTTTCTTTTTTCTTTTTCTTCTTCTTTTTGTCTTTTTCAGGTTTTTCTTCGGGGATATCGTCAGCGAGAGTTTCGGCGACATTGTCCTCGGAAGGTGTGGGGGCATCAGTTTCAGCAGCAGAATCAATGTCAGTTTCAGGAGCATTTTCCTCCTCCGCTGTCATATCGGGAACATCATCTGCACTGAGGTCGGCGCTATCGGAAGTATCATCACTTACCGATGTGTCGTCATCGAACGAATCGTCGTCCTTATCGACTTCGTCGTCTTTTTGCTTTTTGCGCCTGAGATACCACGCGATAAGTCCGCGTTTATCGGAGTCGTAGAGAAGCAGAAACGAATATTTCAGCTTATATGTCAGCTTGTTGCCGATAAATGCGGCTTCTGCCCTTACCGGCAGGAACAGTATCAGCAATATGATGCCAAGAACGGCAAGAATTATCCACAGCAGAATTTTCAGAACTATCATTCATGCCGCTCCTTTCGTATTATTCTGTAAGTCCGACTGACTCCGTATCCTCATCAGCAATATCAAGCGGAAGCTGTTCCTCATCGACAACTACGTTTTCATGTCCGGCGAGAGGCGGAAGGTCAGCGATAGAGCTGAGACCGAATGTACGCAGAAAAACCGGAGTAGTCCTGTATACTATAGGCTTGCCGGGGACGTCGAGACGTCCGGCTTCTTCGACGAGTCCCTTTTCGACGAGGTTGTTGACTACTGACGAGCTGTCGACACCTCTGACGTTTTCGACGAAGCTCTTTGATACAGGCTGATTATAGGCGATAATAGTGAGCGCCTCCATACCGGCATTAGAGAGCGGAGTATTCTTTTTAGTTTCGAGAGCCATGCGAATGTGCGGAGCAAACTCCTCACGGGTGCACATCTGATAGCTGCTGTCGAGCTTTTTTATGCAGATACCGCTGCCGCAGCCGTCGTAGCGTTCATTCAGCAGCTTTATCATTGACGGGATAGTGCCGACGTCGATGCCGCTTGCCTGAGAGAGACGGTACATCTCGACCGGCTCGCCGCTTGCAAAGAGTATAGCCTCTATTGCTCCGAGTTTCTCTTTGATTTCCACTTTTTGCGGCCCTCTCTTTCCATTTCTCCCTTGAAGAAGATGATAGTATTGTCCTCACTGATAGTGATACGTCCGAATCGTGTAAGTTCAAGGACAGCGAGGAAAGTCGCAACTCTTGCCGAGCGGTCTGTAACACCTTCATAGAGCTTGTCCATATAGACTTCGCCGGTGGTATAGAGTTCACGCAGGATATGCACTACCTTAGTGAGAACAGGCACTATCTTGCGCTTTACGACTGAGTTTATCTTGTTTTCGATGTGCAGCTTCTGAGTATCAGGGCGGAGCTTTTTATTGGAAACGACGCTGTACGCGAGAACGAGCCTTTCCGGCTCATGCACGAGCGTATAGGTCATATCCGCCTTTATCTTCATAGGCTGACGGACGAATATATCGCTGCCGATATTGCGCTCAGCAAGCGTTTTTGCAGCAGCTTTGCAGAGGGAAAGCTCAATGAGTGCACCCTCAAGTTCTTTTTTCATTTGTTCAGCTTCTTCCGGTCGCGGAAGGAGCGCGGCGGTCTTGATATAGATAAGTCTTGCCGCCATTTCGAGGAATTCGCCTGCAAGTTCGAGGTCCTGCTTATGTGCTTCTTCTATGAACAGGAGATACTGTTCGAGCAGCTTTGATATCTCGATATCGCAGATATTGAGCTTGTGCTTGGTTATCAGCGCAAGCAGTACATCAAGAGGACCCTCGTACACGTCGAGCTTGTAATTGATAGTCTCCATATCAGCCGATCAGGTGGGGGAATATCAGAACGAACGGGAGACTTAACAAGCCATCGATCAAACCTATAAGCCAGCCGAGCGGGTCGATAAGACCTCTTGTGAGGTCGCCGATGAAGAAAAGTGCAAAGATTATGATGGTAGATATTCTGTTTATCTGCATATAGTTTGCGTAGTACCAGTTGTGGAACTTTGCTCCTGCGAACTGGTTGAGCACCTGAAATCCATCAAGAGGAGGAAGCGGGAGTATATTGATAACTCCGAGACAAACGTTGATATTCGATATGATAGCGAGTACAAGAAAAAACGCATGAAGCGGAGTGAATTCTGTCACGGAAACAGTGCCTCTAAGCGCAGTCAGAAGCACATTATAAGGGCTTTTTGATAAAGTAACAATATTGCTGTAGCTGTGATATACGGACGGTATCATCAGAAGCAGGCACGGAATAAGCTTGCATACTATAGCCGTGAGGAAGTGTGAAACGGGACCGGCAAGAGCCACGGTCACGATACCTCTTCTGATGTTAGTCATCCGGTTATAGTTTATAGGCATAGGCTTTGACCAGCCGAAACCGATGAGGAATATCATGAGTGCACCGATAGGGTCAAGGTGCGACATCGGTGAAAGGGTTATGCGTCCCTCACGCTCGGAGGTATCGTCGCCGTTCCATTTGGCAACAAGACCGCGTGCGGAGTTCGTCATAGGCATGACGAGCAGGAGCATAAGTACACGCGAGAAATATTTAAAAAACTTTTCTAAAAGTTCGGTATTGTTCATAAGCACCTCTGTAATTGTTTTAATCTAATATAAGCGCATAACTGTCCTTACAAAGTTACACATTATTTATTATACAACAAATGCACAAATTTTTCAAGTCTAAAATAGAATTTTACGGTCGAATAAAAAAAATTAGGTTTTTTTTAAAAAAAGACTTGCTTTTTTCTTCAATATGTGATACAATATTCATGTTGTCTAATTCGGCGATGATTTCCGCCGGAGGATATGATGAATAATTAAGGAGGTGCAGCCTGATGGCAAAATGTGATATCTGCGGAAAGGGAGTTACTTTCGGTATCAAGGTTTCCCACTCACACAGACGTACAAACAGAACATGGAAGCCTAATGTAAAGCGTGTTAAGGCTATCGTCAAGGGTACTCCTTGTCATATCTACGCTTGCTCAAGATGCCTGCGTTCAGGTAAGGTCGAGAGAGCTAACTAATTGTACATCGTGTATGTAAGGGCGTTCCGTATGGAACGTCCTTTTTGCTTTATGCATAATAATTGTAGGGGCGCACACTAGAGTGCTTCCCTTAGCGGAATTTGTGGGCTACCGAGCCGTAAATTTACGGTACATATTCGGTATCCTGCGAAACCGCCAAAGGGGGCGCACACTGTGCGCCCCTACAATTTTATGTAATTGAGGGGGATTCATTTGTTTCCTGATTTGGGATAATAGCTAAGTACTTTTATTATTGTGTAAACAGAGAATGAAGTATCTGCCGGAGTGCCTTTTTCCATAGTGAATACTCAGTGATATCGTCAGAATCGGGATTTGATCCGGCGTTGAGTGCATTATAAACTCTGATTCCGGCGGAACTCCCGCCGGGCGGAAGCACAGGTACATCACCGGTATACGGCGCAATATCGCCGGCTGTGACGGTGCACGATACCTTTGGCGGTACGCCGGCACTGTCTGTGATGAGGAGTTCGTCATCGGACATAGCAATTTCATCAATGCTGAGATCCATAAACGGAGGAAGCAGGATCTCTGATTCCTCTGGTTTGGCATAGTGGGGAAGAACCGCTCCTACGTCGATACAGCGGCTTCCGGCGGAAATGTCAAACTTCATGAGCGCAATGCCGAGACGGTCGCGGTAACTGCTGAGAAATCCGCTTTTCGAGGTCGATGTAAACGACACTGTTTGCGAATTATCGCGGCAGAGGAGGTAGTCCGAGAAGCGTTCGACCCTGTAGGTAACGGTTCCGGACGTGATAACGCTTTTCCGGAAAACTGATGAAAGACTGTTGAAAAAGTCGGTAAGCCGCTCTGTATCGGCAATTATCGCCGTATTTAGAAACTTTCCCTCGGCGGCTCTCGCTTTTTCGGAGACGATTCCGGGGAAAAACAGCGAATTAAGTACCACATAAGCCTTCGGGTCACTGAAAAACGGGTCATTGCCCGAAACATCGCCGATATAGTAGCGCAATGCGTTTATTTCCTTATCGTTTAACATTATCATCACCCTAAAAAGAAGGGGCGGATAATATCCGCCCGCGTAATTGATTTGTATATTTTTTAATTTACTTTAGTTTCCTGCCGGAGTCTGTTCTCCGCCTTCGTCTGGAGTTACATTTCCGGGGTCAGGAGTTACATTGCCGGGATCGGGATTTACAGGGTCGGTCGGCTGGATGTTGGGGTCGGGAGTTACAGGGTCAGTAGGCTGGATATTGGGGTCGGGATCGGGATTTGTAGGATTCTCGTTATTGGGAGTAGTCGTAGGCGGTGTAAAGAGACCATTCGGGTCGTGTTCGTATGGGTTATATGGTCTGTCGCCGTTAGGGTCTGTCTGACCTTCAATAGGTGTGGTTTCGGTGTTATCACCGTAAGGCATCTCGCCGGTCGGGATACGTCCGTTCATTGAAAATCCCGAGCCTGTTGTGATAACTATGTTGACACTTGTGAGCGTTTTTGCAGAAGTACGTCTTGAAGCAGTAGTTCTTACGGTCTGTGTAGTTGTGTTTGATACAGGTGATGAAGCGGCAGACACGACTGTAGTAGAGGTCTGTATCTCCTCGCCCTGCTTGAAGATATTTTCGCCGCGTCCGATATTGGACATTACCTTTTCGGAAGGAGTTATTGGGAAGGCGATGAAAAATACGAGTATCAGCAAAGTCAGAACTACAAAGCTTCCACATGAGAGAAGAGTTATCTTCGTGGACTTTTTCAGTCCGTTGATGAATTCAGATATTTTATTCATATAATCAACACTCCAAATCAGTAATTGTTATTGTAAGCAATACATTACTATTTTATCGTAAAAGACTTGAAAAGTCAATAGAGAAATGTGATAAATCGGCGAAAAATCACAGGGATTATTTGTAAGATTTCAGGTACGGTATTGACAATGAGCGGCGAATGAAGTAAAATGTATTTATGGTAATACCTGCTTCGCACCTTTTGGAGCAGAAATAAACATGAAAGTTGAGATGCTTATGAAAAGGGCAGTTACTATACAGGATATATCTTGTTTCGGAAAGTGTTCGCTTACGGTAGCGCTTCCTATAATATCTGCTATGGGCATAGAGACAGCGGTCATACCAACAGCCGTTCTCTCCACGCATACAGGCGGATTCGAGGGGTATACCTTCCGTGACCTTACCGGCGATATACCGGAGATAACCGCTCACTGGAAAAAGCTCGGACTCGGTTTTGATGCGATATATACCGGATACCTCGGCTCGCCTGCACAGGTCGAGATAGTATCTGACTTCTTTGACAAATTCAATACACCCGATAATTTCATCGTTGTCGACCCCGTAATGGGTGACGCGGGAAGGCTGTATTCCGGCTTTACGAGTGAACTTGTAGAGGGAATGCGCCGGCTTTGTTCAAAGGCTGACTACGTTATCCCTAATCTTACAGAAGCGTCTTTTCTGCTTGGGATACCCTATTCTGAGGATAACAGTGAAGCGAATACGAAAGATATGCTGAAACGTCTTGCAGAGCTTGGGTGCAGATATCCTGTCCTTACCGGTGTTCGCTGGAATGATAAGGAACAGGGTGCCGCCGCATACGACCCCGAAACTGATACATACTGCTTCGCATTCGGCGAGCACGTAAACAGGCAGATGCACGGAACAGGCGACATTTTTGCAAGTGTATTCACCGGAGCAGTCGCACTCGGAAAGAGTCTGCCGCAGGCACTCGACCTGTCTGTAAAGTTTACGACTGACTGCATTAAAGCAACACTGCCGGTCGCAGACGAGGTGTGGTACGGAAGCTGTTTCGAGCTTTGTCTTGGTGACCTGATAAAATATGTAAATGAAGCCGCTCAGTGAGCGGCTTTTGACTTGTATAGAAGCGGTGATATCAGGCGGTAATGGCAAAAATTACCGATGATTACCACAGTTTATATTGTCCATAATAATACCAGAATATTTTTCAGGGGGACATTATTGTGGCATATAACAAGGTCGTTATTTCAGGGATAAACACATCTGAACTTACCGTTCTCAAAGAGGAAGAGAAAATCAGTCTCCTGCGCGAGATTCGCGAGACCGGAAGCAAGGAGGCTCGTGATAAACTGATAAAGGGCAATCTCAGACTTGTTCTCAGTGTTATACAGCGGTTCACAGGCAGAGGCGAGGAGGTTGACGACCTGTTTCAGATAGGTGTAGTCGGACTTATCAAGGCGATAAACAATTTCGACCTATCTAAAGAGGTGCGTTTTTCTACGTACTGTGTACCCATGATAACCGGTGAACTGCGCCGGCATCTCCGTGATTGCAGTCAGGTGAAGGTAAGCCGTTCACTGCGTGACCTTGCGTATAAGGCGATACAGGCGAAGGAACGTCTCATGCTTAAAAATCAGCGCGAGCCTACTATAGAGGAGATAGCGGCTGATATAGGCGAAAAGCGTGCGGACGTTGTAATAGCACTTGAAAGCATAAGCGACCCGATATCGCTGTATGAGCCGGTTTTTTCTGATTCCGACGACAATATGTACATCATGGACCAGATAGGTGACAAAAACGATGTTGACAGCTGGATGGACGAGCTTTCCATTCGTGACGCTATAAAGGAACTCGGTGAACGTGAGAGGAATATACTGTATCTGCGCTTTTTAAAGGGAAAAACACAGGTTGAGGTCGCAAATGAGATAGGTATATCTCAGGCACAGGTATCGCGCCTTGAAAAGGGAGCGATAAGCCGGATAAAAAACAGTGTTTGATTAATAATGTGTGATTTCCTCTTGACATTTGCCGAAAAATAATGAATAATAGAAGAGATGTTTTTGTGCAAGGAGGGTCAGATGTGAAAAGAATACTTGCGGCGGCAGCGGCAATGCTTACGCTTTGTTCGTGCAGCCTGAATGATGAACCGGAGCTTTCGTCCGATGTATCGGAGGAAACTACGACATTCGTATTTACAGGAGTTCCTGAGATACCCACATTCAAGGCTCCTTCCGGCAGTGAGACCGTAACATCGGCGGTTACAGACGTTCCTGCTGATGAGACTGTTTCGCCGGAAGAGTCTGAATCGCTTCCGGCGGAGGGGACTGGGTCCGGTGAATTGGTCTGCCTTGACGTTCCGTACTTCTCGCAGGAGGAGTACCCGACAGGCTGTGAGCTTGTGTGTGCGTCAATGCTTCTTGCGTACTACGGCTTTGAGATTTCTCCGGCTGAACTTATAGAACAGGGGTACGTGGGCACAGGAAGTGTCACGGAAGATTTCATGAACCCCGGTACTTATTTCGGCGATGACCCAAATAAAGTATTTATCGGCGACCCGAATGACATATTCAATTTCAGCTATGGCTGCTACAGCGGAGCGATATTCGCGGGACTGAGAAAATATCTTGCCCATGAATACTACGATGCGGCGAATCTCAGCGGTATATCGCTGAAAGACCTGTGCATGGAGTACATAGACCGCGGAGAGCCTGTGCTGATATGGGCGAGTACAAACATGGAGCCTACTCATTCGGAAGAAAATAATACATGGACTATCACTGATACCGGTGAAACGTTCACTTGGATATCAAATGAGCACTGTCTTGTTCTTATAGGCTACGACGATGAAAACTACTGCTTTCACGACCCGCAGAGCGGAGAAAAGGTGCTGTACCCTAAGGCAGTCTCAGAACAGCGCTACCGCGAACTGGGGAAGCAGGCTATCACTGTGCATCCGTGGTAGAATAGTCAGGAACAGCCGGAAAAGAGCCGTCCGGAAGCAGTTCGCGGAGCGATACTGCGTTCTTGCCCGAAGAAGTTATAATATGGTCAGCGAGTATGATATCAATTGCACTGAGCGCCGCTCTCATGTTTAGAGTGGCGCTTATATCTTTTTCAGACGGTTCAGGACTTCCGGAGGGGTGTACGTGCGCGATAAAGATGTAGTCGGCTTCATAACGGAATGCAAAGCTTGCAATGCTGCGGAAAGACACCTTTACTGAGGAAGGGTCGCCTTCGGCTATGACGTCTGTGCTGATAATGCGGAAACGCTTGTCAACAGCTGCTGCGACGGTCTTTTCCTTGTTACTGTTTTGCAGATATGCCGAGAAGAAGCGTTTTGCGGCAGCTGAAGAGCTGAGTATTATGTTGCCGCAGTTTGTAACTGCACATTTGCGGCTGAGCTGCGGAATAAGGGAGAGCAGTGCAGCAGTCTGTATACCGGCTTTGCAGTCACGCATAAGCAGCAAAGGGTCAGAATCTGCGGCATTACGGATACTTCCATATACAGAGAGGATACTATCTGCGACCTCTTCAACTTTTTTGCCGCGTTCTGAGTATGACAGCAGCAGTATCAGCTTTTCGCGCTCACTTAGCTCTTCACCGGCGAGATAACGCTCTTTCAGGAGCTTTTTCATATCGTTCATACTATCACCGCCTGAATGAGAATGCACCGCTCTGTTTCATGGAGAAAGACTTTTTACCGCCGCAAATGACACAGTCTTCAAGGATAATGCCGATTGGTTCGAGACGTTCAGCGATGAAACGTGCAATAGCGAAGTCGTCTTCGTCCGGAACCGGCGGACGGTCGGGGTGAGTTATCCCCAGTGCTATCCTTGAACAGCCACTGCGCAGGAGTGAAGCGGCAATGCGCTTTATCTCGGAATTGCCGTTCATGATACTTGAAGCTGAAAAGCTTGTGCGTTCAGCCACGGTAAGGTCGTTGTTCAGACTAAGAAGCAGGCAAAGGTCAGGAGCGGCATTTTCAAAATATCCGGTGAAGTAATTGCAAAGACTTGCCGAATCGGGGAGATTTTCATTGTTCGGCGGCAGAGTTTCATAATCGGCGCACATATCATGCATAATACGGATAAAGTCGGCTGTAGAACTGCCTACGCCTTTTACTTTTTCAAGCTCGGAATGCTCAGCATTGAGGATATTGTTGACTGTTCCGAACTCGCTGACAAGGCAGTGTGCGATATCATTGGTGTTGATTCGCGGAATGGCATAGAACAGGATAAGTTCGAGCAATTCGTGTTCACATAGCGCATCTGCACCGAATGTCATCAGTCTTTGTCTTAGACGTTCACGATGTCCGGTGTGTATAGATTCTGACGACATAAAAACCGCTCCTTTCTTTTTTATACTATAATAACATATCAATGTTGAAAAATCAAGAAAAGAGCATTATTATGTGATTGATGTGCAGAATAATCAGCTAATGTACTTTGTATATCTATAAAAGTGTATATCAGGGAGAAATAATGGGGCAAAATGTAATAAAAATGAGTGTATAATACACATATTTATTATTGACTTTGTTAAGGCTCTGTGATATAATTAAAACAATGAAAACGTGTGCGTCTTGACTCACGAATGGAGGGTAATCATGAAAATTAAAAAAATGCTTAGTGCGGTGACTTCGCTTGCGCTTTCGCTTTCAGCGTTTGCGGGTGTCGGCACTGCTTTGCCGGAGCGCGCGCTGACCGCTAATGCCGCGTCCGGAAACTGGAAATTCGATTTCGGCGGAAAGGGTACGGCAAGCGGATATACCGGAGTTTCTGCGACAGACGGCTACAATTCCTCGCGCGGATACGGCTTTGCTCAGACCGGAAACGTATCTAACGTCTCTGCCGGCGGAAGCGGAGCGCTCAGCGATGCGGTAAAGTTCAACAACTACGGAACCGGTAACACGTTTAATGTTGATGTGCCGAAGGGCCTTTATCAGATAACCGTAACTACCGGTAATGCACCGCGTACAACGATACGTATCGAGGGCATGGTTCAGATGATGAATCTCACCGGTAACAATGCTGTTGAGACGATACAGATACCTGTTACGGACGGACAGCTCAATGTTCAGGCGATAGAAGGTATGTCGGGGCGTGAGCAGTCGATAGCGGCACTTGAAGTCAAACAGCTCAATACAACGGGCGAAATGAAGCCTACTATATGGATATGCGGCGACTCAACTGTCGCTAACTACTATAACTGTGCTGACTCCTCTCAGCACGGCTGGGGACAGTTCCTCGGCAACTATGTTGACCGCAACTACTGGGAAGTACGAAATCAGGCGACAAGCGGTCAGACTGCAATAGGATTCTACAACGGCGGACAGTTCGCACCTGTTGAAAAGTACGGCAAGCCGGGCGATATATACATAATCGCGATTGGAATAAACGATACAGCCAAGTCCACTAAGGAAGAGTATCATCAGGTCGTTACGACAATGGTAGAAAAGGCTAAGGCAAAGGGTATAACGGTACTCCTCGTTAAACAGCAGGGACGCCGCGGTGACCTTCAGCGCAGTCCTCTTCTCGGAGGAAGATGGCTCGGCGGTGAGCTTGATGCTGTAGGAAGTGAGCAGAATGTAGAAGTCCTCGACCTCTTCACTCCGTGGCAGAATTTCGGTGTATCAGTTGGATATGACGGAATGGCTTCATACTACGCAATACAGGCAAACGGTTCAAACGATGACCTCCACCAGAGCAAAAAAGGTGCGGTCAAGCTTGCGGAAATAATGTCGACACTCTACGATTTCAGCGGAAATTCCGGAGTCGAGATGAACGAGAATGTTTACTACTCGTTCAAGAACGTAAACAGCGGACTTTATATGGAAGTTGCTGACGGCAAGGCTGAAAGCGGTGCAAACGTTGACCAGCAGGGAATGGATTCACCTGCTAAGCAGAGCGCATGGAAGCTTAAATCTGCCGGTGACGGATACTATTATATAACATCTGCACTCGACAGTTCACTTGCACTCGATATTGCTGAAAATAAGGCGGCAAACGGTCAGAACGTTGAAGTCTACAATTTTACCGGCGGAAATAATCAGCAGTACAAATTTAAGCGCAATTCCGACGGTTCATTCACGATACTTACCAGGGTTTCCGGCGACAAGTCGGCAGTTGAGGTAGGAGGAGCACTCACAAGTGCAGGTGCAAACGTTCAGCAGTGGGAGACAAACGGTCACGCTTGTCAGAAATGGACTGCGGAAGCTGTAAATCTTCCGCTTGATGGTAAGTTTATTTCCGGACTTACTGTCCTCGACAGTGCTAATGTTTCAGCATGGGGTATCGAGGATACAAAATCCGGCATGAAATTCTTCGGCGACAGAGATTACACAGTTTCATCTGTTCCTTCAATTCTCGACGGTACAGAGCATATCATAACAGCCTGCGGTTCAAAGAACTATGCCGGCAACGAGGCTAAGTTCAGTGTGAACGGCGATTCTACGGTTTATGTTGCGCTCGATAACAGAGTTTCAGCTCCTTCATGGCTCAGCTCTTACACTAACACAGGTTCATCTGTTTCTTGCAACGGCGAGTCATTCATTCTTTACAGCAAGGACTTCTCAGCAGGTGAGCAGGTGATTCTCGGAGCTAACAGCACTGAATACAACTGCATGAATTACACAGTATTCGTCAAGGCTAAGCCTGTTGAGACTACTACTACGACAGTACCCACGACTACAACTACTGAAACTGTAACAACTACAGAATCAGCTCCCGTTGGAAGGTATAAGCCCGGCGATGCTAACTGCGATGGTTATGTAACCGTTGCGGACGCAGTTGCTATTCTCCAGTCTATAGGCAACAAAGACAAGTATCAGCTTGAGCCTGACGGCAAGATAAATGCAGACGTTGACGGTGTAAGCGGAATAACAGCGAGCGATGCGCTCTTCATTCAGATGGTGGACGCAGGTCTCAGACAGCTTCCGACTGTTCCTGCCGTTACGACAAATTCAACTACAACAACTACCCAGACCACGACAACTACTACAACCACTACCACAACAACTACGTCTCCCTATTACTATGCAGTAGACCAGGTATGGAACGACGGCTGGGCTGAAGATACAAATGCCGGATTCACCAAGACCTCCGCTGGCATGGGTAATTCTCAGAATGTAGGTTACGTAAACCTCAATAACACTGTCGGAAGTTACCTCACTTTCACTGTAAACGTTGGTGAGAGTGGAAACTATATGACACATATCCGCTTCGCAAATGGTTCAACTGCTGACCGCAAGACTAATGTTTATGTAAACGACAATACCTCTTCATACTGGCAGCAGTCTTTCCCGGGAACAGGTTCATGGACCGACTGGAACGAGTACGGAATCGTTCTTCCGCTCAAAGCCGGACAGAATACTATCAAATTCGAGTCAGCAGTAAGCGAGGGCGGTCCTAACTTCGATTATATCAATCTCACACTCACAGACGAACCCATAGCAGAACTTTATGACCCGAATGCAGGTCATCAGACAGTTGATGGAAGCAAGCCTACAGTATACCTCGCAGGTGATTCAACTTGTATGTACTACAATGCAAGCAAGCAGAGTCAGCAGGGCGGTCCGATACAGGGCTGGGGCTATTACCTCGGTGATTATTTCTCAGACGACGTAACTGTTGCAAATTATGCAATGGCTGGAAGAAGCTCAAAGAAGTACTATGACGAGGGCAGATTCGCATATATCACTGAGAATCTCAAGAAGGGCGACTTCGTAATGATTCAGTTCGCTATCAACGATGCAGGCAAGGCAAATGCCGACAGATACGCTCCTACCTGCGGAAATGTTGACAATCCTTCATCGGGTTCATACGAGTGGTACATGACATCGTTCATCAAGGATACTCAGGCAAAGGGTGCAACTCCCATACTCATGTCGTGCACACTCAGTGCAAAGTCCTACTCTAACGGAAAGTTCTCTGCAAGCTATACAAACTACAGTGATGCCTGCAAGAAGCTTGCCGCTAAGTACAAGGTACCGTATATCGACGTAAACGGCATAATGGTAAATCACTACAATTCAGTAGGATATAACAAGGCTGTTTCGTATCACATGGCAGGTGCTGTACAGGGTTCTACAGATATGACCCACTTCAATGAAGGCGGTGCGAAGGTCATTGCAGGACTTATCGCAAACGCAGTCAAGTCACAGGGCATTTCCGGACTTTCCGGCTATGTAAAGTAATTAAGGTAAAAACTCCCGTGAGAAATCGCGGGAGTTTTTTTGCTTGTAAATATGTATGAATTGTGAATTTTCCTAAAATATGCGCCGAAGCTTGAAAAGATACCGTTTTTATGCTATAATAATATTATATACAGTTATATTAATGTGAAAACTGCAAGGAATACTTTATAAGGTGTTGCCTGAAGGAGGATAGATGAATGAAACGTTACAGACGCCGATTTGATAAAGGTGCAAAATACCGTACTATATTGGCTTTTGCTGGAATTGTTATCAATGTTTTATTATCATATATCTCCTACCACAGCGGACTTACCGGCATTTTCGATTCTGTCGGTACTATGCTTGTGGCGGCTGTTGGCGGTTCGTTTCCGGGAATAGTGGTCGCATTTGTATCGAATATTCTCTGCCTGACATTTAACAGCAATGCGATTTACTTTGGAATCGTGAATGTTATTATCGCTATATATACCGCTTGGTTCGTAAGGGAGAAATCGTTCAGAAAAATCAGCAGCTGTGCTGTATTTGTTGTTACAGCAGGACTTTTGAACGGTGGACTATGTTCGCTGATACAGTGGGGTGCCCTCGAAAAAGGTCATAATGGCTCGGCGAATGTACTTATGGACATCTTCGGAGGTTTGGCTGATGCTTCTAAACCGCTGATAAATACGGTAATCAGTATTATTATCAATATTGTGGACAAGATAGTTTCGCTTGCTGTAGTGCTTATCTGCATACATTTTATACCGAAGAATATACAGAAAAAAATCAGGGAAAGCGGTTGGAAACAGCGTCCGCTTTCAGTCGAGAAAATGAAAAAACTCGATTCCATAAGCGGCGACAGCAGGTTCTCACTCAACAGAAGAATGGTTTTCATGCTTCTTACAGTCACATTGACGCTTACCTTACTCATGGGCTGGACTGGTGTACGTCTTTACTTCATAAATGCAAAACAGGAAAAAACAGAGATAGCTACGGCGGCAGTCGAATTTGCCGCTGACGTGGTTGACCCCGATAAAATAGATGACTACATAAGATACGGAAGAAGTGTTGAAGGTTACAATGAAACTGAAGATATGCTTTATCATATCCGTGAAAATGCGGCTGGAGTAAAGTATCTTTACATTATTCAGATACGTGAGGACGGCTGTTACTATGCTTTTGACCTCGATACGGACGACACTCCGGCAAATGCTCCCGGCTACCGGAGTGAATTTGAAGAAGCCTTTCTTTCTCAGCTGCCTAAGCTTATGGCAGGTGAAAAAATAAAGCCTGTCGAGAGCAACAGTGTGTCAGGCTGGGTGTTGACGGTGTATAACCCGATAAAGGATGCCGAAGGAAACTGCAAAGGTTATGCCTGCGCTGATGTTTCGCTTGAATATATGGCTGACTACATGAGCACTTTCCTGATTCGTGTATTCATTATCATGGCGAGCCTGATTATACTGGTACTCGCATACGCTTTGTGGCTGACCGGTGTTTATATCATGTATCCTATAAACGATATGGTCGAAACTGTTGAAAAGTTCGTTTCAGCCGGCAATAATCAGGAGAAACTTGACGATTATGTAAGAGAGATACGTGCTGTAGATATTCATACCGGTGATGAGGTCGAAAAGCTTTATAACGCTATCTGCAATATGGCTCTGAATCAGACTGAGCAGCTTCGCAGTCTGCGGCATTTTTCAGAGAATACTGCGAAAATGCAGGACGGTCTTATCATTACTATGGCTGACCTCGTTGAAAACCGCGATTCAGATACCGGTGCTCATGTTCAGAAAACGTCGGCTTACGTCAGAATAATCGCTGAAGGACTCAGACGCAAGGGTTATTACCCTGAAAAGCTGACTGATAAATTCATGTCAGACGTTGTAAGAAGTGCACCTCTGCATGATATAGGAAAGATAAACATTCCCGATACTGTCCTGAATAAACCCGGTAAACTGACCGACGAGGAGTACGCTGTAATAAAAACTCATACTACCGCCGGCAGAAAGATTATGGAAAAGGCTATCAGTACGGTAGAGGGTGAGAATTACCTGAAGGAAGCAAGAAATATGGCGGCATATCACCATGAAAGATGGGACGGCAAAGGCTATCCTGAGGGACTTCATGGCGAGGTCATACCGCTTGCCGCACGTATTATGGCTGTAGCCGATGTGTTTGACGCTCTTGTTTCGCCGAGAGTCTACAAGCCGGCATTTCCGCTTGATAAAGCTCTTGAAATTATTAAAGAGGGTGCTGGTACTCAGTTTGACCCTAAGTGCGTAGAGGTGTTTATGGAATCGCTTCCGGCTGTCAAGGAAGTTCTTAAAAACTACAGTCAGTTTGAACCTGAACATCGTTCGTAATCATTTTACCGTAATGGAAGGAGCTTTGCAAATGTATAATTGGATAAAAGCGCACCAATTGAATATTATGCTGGCACTCTGTGCGGTTTGTGCAACTATGATGATTCTTCTGCTTGTAACAAGATTCCTCACTAAGCGAAGAAAGTGGATACTGATACTCATGGAGCTTACCGCTTCCTGCCTTATCGGTTTTGACAGGGCGGCATATCTCTATAGGGGCGACGAGAGCAGTACAGCGTTTTATATGGTGAGAATATCAAACTTCATGGTTTTCTTCATCACATCTGCCACTGTTCTTGTTTTCAATCTCTACCTGATTGACCTGCTTGACGATGAGGCAAAACCACGGCCTCTTCCGAAAAGACTGAAAATTGTCAATGCAGGGGCTGTTGTTGGTATGGGACTCGTTATTGTTTCACAGTTCACAGGTCTGTACTATTATTTCGACGGACAGAATAATTACCACAGGGGACCCGGATTCCTGATTTGCTATATAATTCCGGTATTACTGCCGATAATTCAGTTTACGGTCATCCGTCAGTATAATAAATTTTTCAGCCGGCTTATCTATATCTCACTGGTACTATATATCTTTGTACCTATAATAGTAGGCATCATTCAGATATTTGCTTACGGACTTTCTATCGTTAATATGTCAATGGTGCTTGTATCGATTTTCCTTTATATTTTCAACTATCTTGATGTAAATGATGCAGTTGAGCGTACACACGAGATAGAGGTCGGAAATCTTCAGAGAGAGCGCGGAAGCATGAAACGAGTTTTCGACCAGACAGTTACTGCATTTGTTACTGCTGTTGAGAAGAAAGACCCTTTTTCCGAGGGGCACCCTGTAAGAGTTGCTGAAACTGCAAGAAAAATTGCTTCTGCCGCAGGAATGAATGAGGAAGAATGTGAGAAAGTCTACTACTCAGCCCTGCTTCACGATGTCGGAATGATGGGTATTCCGGATACGGTGATTCAAAAGGCGGACGGACTGACTGACGAAGAGGTTCGTCTGAAAAAGCAGCAGCCGGTATTAAGCGGTGAGATACTTTCAAGTATCACGGAGTATCCGTATCTCAGTCAGAATGCACGCTACTGCTGTGAAAGATACGACGGAAAAGGTTATCCTGACGGTCTGAAAGGCGAAGAGATACCCAAAATATCTCGAATTATCGCAGTTGCCGATGCGTATGATTCAATGATAGACGGCGAGAGAAACGGCAAGCATCGTTCGTATCAGTCTGTGCGTGAGGAATTCATCAAGGAGTCGGGACTTCGTTTTGACCCCGAATTTTCCGATATAATGGTTCAGATAATGGACTCTGAACGAAAAGAACAGAACAAGCAGTCAGAACCGGATATAGCAAGTGAACTTGACTGTATCGGCTACAGAAATGCTTTTACAGCCGGAATACCGGTCAAGCGCGATATCGTCAAAATACGTTTTACGTGTGAAAAAGCAGGGACAGGGGAGTTTTCTGCACCATCTGTTATCGTATTTGCTTCATATGATAAACTTTTGCACAATGAGGTGAAAACAGTTGAAGCCTATCACTATGTGGAGTACGGCGAATTGTGGTTTGACGGAAGGGAAGTTTCTACCAATGCAAGAAAAACGGAGGTAACGATAACTGAGAATAAGTCTGATGCAATAGCGTCAGGCGAGTATGAGATAACGGCAGGAAGATATGAGGACCATTTGTCAATTCGTATGGTAAGCAGTTCACACACGGTAGATGTAGTCATGGCTATCCCTGATGTTTCGCGTGAATCCTATATTTCCCTTAGCGGTGAAAACTGTGCTTTGAGGAATATCACTGTTACTCAAACCGGCGAAAGGACAGAGCCTGACGGTATACGTAAAATTGTCAGCAAGATAAGCTATATTGACCGTCTTGAGTCCGACCTGCCGAATGTTCAGGTCGAACACGCAAGAAGTGCGTATACCGAAAGCGTTGAGGTCAAAGATGGTCTGGATATAGAATTTCACACAATGAGCCTGCCGTCAGCAAATCTTGTATGGCATTGTCCGTATATAATCCTGTTTTATTCCGAGGACAAAAAAGTCGGCGGAAAAGGGTATAAGGAGTATGCACTTATCAAGCTCAACGGTGAGGTATCGACTGATGAAAGATATGCACAGAATGACCTGTTCATGCGGAAAACCAATCGCTTTCCGGGTTGGGATAAGTGGAAGAGCATGAATAAAGAAGGCATGGAGTGCTCGGTACACTTTGCAAAAAAGGGCAGCAGGGTAGTAATAAGCACCGAAAACCTCGGTATAGCTATTGAGAACACTACTGTTATTATCGACGGTAATAAAACGGTCTACGCTGTATTGACCGGAAACCGTGTCGCCCTTACCGATATCCGCCTTATGTATCGTGATTGATAAATCATTGAAAAATCGCACGGCAAGGGGAGTACCCTATGGCTGTGCGATTTTTTATTATTTGTTTTATCTGTGCCGGATATTTGAAAACTTGTTTTATACAGATTCGGTAGCAAAGTCAGTGCCGCAGGCGGATATTGCTTCGGCTGAACCGATTACACAGATTCTGCCGCTCTTTTCAAGTGAAGAAACTGCATTAAGCAGGTCATCGGCAGTGAGTGAGAGCATTCGCTTGTGGTTTGCATTGCGCTTTTCCTCTGTTATACCGCGGAAGTATATCTCGTCAGCGATATTTCCGTATGCGCGGTCGGATATGAGCGGCTCTTTCTGTGCGATACTGCTTATAATATAGGAACTGATATCGGTATCCTTGCCGCAGTAGTCTTTCAGAAAGTTTGCTGCACCTTCAAATGCGGCAATAGCACCTGACGGTGACGGGTCACGGAAAGAGTAGAATCCAACCTCGCCGAGACTGTTTGAGCCGCAGCCTGTGCCGTATGCTCCGCCTTTTACGCGGACTTCATTCCACAGGTACTCATATGAAAGAATCGTCGAGAGAACGCTCCACATAGGGGTATCATTTTCGTATTCGGGAAGTGCAGCTCCTGAGTAGGATACTCCGGACGGTATGATGATTCCCTGATGTTTCGGAGTTTCGAGCCTGAACTCCATCTCCTCTGATTCAGGTGCACTTCCTTCGGGGAGCATATCCATAAGAGTTTTGAGAGAAAGCTCCTCTGCGGAAACTGTTCCTGCGGTGAGACGTGCCTTGCAGAAGATTCGCTTTGCAAGGTCTGATATATCAGCGATCAGCTTTGCAAGTTCATCATCGGACGGCTTAGCTATCGCGTGGAGTGCCTTATACGCTTCGTAGCCGTTTATCAGTTCGTTCATTCCTGATTCTGCTGACATTCCGCTGCGTGCACGGCGCATAGCTACACGGTGTCCGTTAGCAATGATATCCTGCTTCATGTCCTCATCTATCTGAAGAAGAATTTCACGTATCTGTTCGGGGTTGTTGAAAACTGTCTTGGTAAGGAGTTCACCTACAAGAGAGAGAGCATTATCGGTGTTGCAGTCGAGGAAACTTGTCTTTACTGCGAGATACGGCTTGCAGAGTTTCTGCTGACCTTCTCGGCTGTATACCGCTACATTTGCACTGAATCCGCCGAGTGTACCTGTTATGCGCTGCTGAAGCTCTGCACCGGAGCAGTTTTCAGTCGGCAGCTCTGAGATGAGGTCGGACATTATTGCGAGTACTTCAAGCTCCTGCTTGCTGAGGTCGGCAATGGTGAAATAGAGATTTACCGATGATATACCTTTATTGTGGGCAGGGTGACGCAGGATAGTGATACCGTTTTCGGTTGTCTTTTCAGTGATGAATTTAAGGGGCTGCTGACTTACTTCGGAGAGTGGGAGGGTCGGGAGTTTGGCTATATTCTCCGCTGTATCGGGTGCAGCCTGCCACTCGTCGAGCTTGCTGTTGAGTGCAAGGAGCTGTTCCTTTTCGTCTTCGCTCATTGCTGCAAGCTCAGCATTGACGCGCTCCTGCTCCTTAGCTTTGAGCTCTTCGCCGTAAGTGTGCGAGGGCTTCATGTAAAGAGTTGCTCTGCCTGTATCGTCGAGCAGCCACTCTGTAAGCAGCTTTTCGTAGTAGCCTGTTTCTATCTGCTCACGCAGGAAGCTGAATACGCTGTCACAGTCGATATACATGAGCAGGTCACCGCCGTAGAGCCACGATGACATTGCATTTATGCAGCGGAGAAGTGCCTTCGGCTCTTCGCCTTCGCGGAAACGGAATTCGAGCCTGTTGATAGCTGCGGCGAGAGCGTCCTTGCCGATGCCGTTTTTTACGAGAGTTTCGGCTGTTGAGCGGACTGTCTCAAGCAGCTTAACTGCGTGTTCCATATCAGTGTTGAATATTTTGAGAGCGCCGAAAGGCTGCATTATGCCCTCGTTGATGCCGAATGAAACGTCGAGGCACTTGCCTGTATCAAGGAGAGCGCGTTTCAGAGGAGCTTCATTCGAGCCCGCGAGTGCCTCACTCAGTGCCATGCACGCAAAAATCTTGTCGCGCTCGTCCCATGAAGCCATTATCTTGCCGACTGCGATGTGTGTATGCTTTGCCTCTTCTTCTTCAGGAGCGATTTCGTAGAGGCAGGTCTTTTCGGCAGGTGTTACCGGTTTCTGCACGGCTATGTCGATAACGTCGCCGCTCTTGTCGTATGCAGAGAGGTACTCGCCGTCGATGAGTTCGAGGATAGTTTCTATGTCAACATTTCCGTCGAGGTAAAAATACGAATTAGACGGGTGATAGAATCTGCGGTGGGTATTGATGAACTGCTCATAGGTGAGGTCGGGGATAGCTTCAGGAAGTCCGCCGGACTCAAATCTGTAGCATGAATCGGGGTAGAGCATTGCCATCATTTCGCACTCTATACGGTTGTAGATCGACGAAATAACACCCTTCATCTCGTTGAAAACTACTCCCTTATAGAACGGAGAATCATCTCGTGAGCGCCATTCAGTGTGGTGACCTTCCTGATAGAAGATTTCGGGAACAGTGTATATCAGCGGCTTGAATACCGCGTCGAGATAGACTTTTGTAAGGTTCATGAAGTCTCTGTCATTGCGGCTTGATACCGGAAACATCGTTTTGTCGGGGAATGTCATCGCGTTGAGGAAGGTGTTCATTGAGCTTTTCAGCATATAAAGGAACGGTTCCTTTACAGGAAAACGCTCAGAACCGCCGAGTACGGAGTGTTCGAGGATATGGAATACACCTGTGTTGTCGGTCGGGATAGTCTTGAACGAGACTGAGAAAAGCTTGTTTTCTTCGTTGGTTTTCAGCCATGCGAGACGTGCTCCGGATTTTTCGTGAGTCATCTCGATGAGTTCGCCACTGACTGTGTCAACGTTTTGTATGCGTGTAACGGTAAAACCGTGGATAGTATCGTTTATTTTCATGATGCTCTCCTTTAAATAAAGATATTATTATTTTACCACAATATGCGGCGTAAGTCAAACACAGTAACGTAAGACTAACAAAATCGGGAGCGCTGTGCGCTCCCTGAATTTCATAAAGTTTATAAGTGTACATATTCATGAACCTGTTCCGCTGTATTTCAATGCGCCCCACATCCAGAATTTATAGCTGAGAAGGAAGAAGATACAGCCGATAAAAGGCGAAAGCCACGAAAGTATCGGCACTTCGTCCGGACGCAGTATCACGAGACTGGGGTAGTACGCGATGAATGCGATAGGCATAAGGAATGTGAATATGAACTTGAATACCGGATTGAATATCGTTACCGGATACTTCGCGTAATCTTTGAACTTTGTCACGAAGTCGAGGATGTAGAACGAGTTCTGTATCCAGAAACACGTTGCCGCTGCCGCATTCTGTAATGCTACCATTATAAGCGATGCTGTTATCAGGAATATGACCATTTTCAGCAGCATCAGCGGAGTAAACCCTAATCCCAGTTTCGACCATGAGTAGGCAAGGGTCGCTATGCCGAATGCGAATTGTCCGAGACCTTTTATGTCAAAAACCTCCGACTGAAAGTAGAAGAACAGGTTTATCGGTCGGAAACAGTATTTGATGAAATCGCCTGTATATACGTACTGACGCAGACTCCAGTTATTGTCAAACAGACATTGCACCGGTGTCAGCGATACGAGTGAGAATCCGTAGAGGAAAAGTATCTCATAGTAGTTCCAGCCGTTTATACTCGGGAAGTTGCGGAACAGTATCCAGAAACTTACAAATCCGGCGATATTAGTGAATATCATGCCGATTGTCGAGATGATGAAGTCGGCACGGTAACTCATTTTGCTTTTGAGGTCCTGTGCGAGAATTTTGAAATATATCCGCAGATAGAATAAGAGTCCTTTTCTTTTCATGATATCAGCCTCCATTCACCGTTATGCGCTTCAGCGAGACCTTCCAGAACAGCTTGCTTATCACAAGTGTGGCAACGCACCATATAAGCTGAGTTCCGAGCGTTACTGCGACATTTTTGAGGTCAGGGTCTTTATTCAGCAGAAGTGTGAGCGGTGCGTTATAGATCGACTGAAAGGGAAGGTACATTGTTATAGTCCTGAACGGTTCGGGGAAGAATGCTATAGGAATAGTTGCACCCGAGAGAAGGAGTACGATTACCTGTTTCATGATGTTTATTCCCCATATCGACTCAGTGTATATGCATATCGTGCCGACAAAGAAGTCGATGTTGTAGTTTATCATTATCGACATTACAACCGATACAACGAAGTAAAGCAGGTTTATACCGAGCGGCACCGCCCCATGAGTTACTGCACATACGACTATAAAGGTCGGCAGAAAGGTTGAGAAGAAGTTGACCACGAAGTTGCCGGAATAAGACCAGAACAGGTAACTGCGCGGCTGCATGGGTTTCAGCAGGTCGAGGACTATCGCGCCTGACTGTATAGTTCTGCCCATCTGCCATACAGTGTACATCTCCATGAAATTGAAAAGTGCTGTCGCGAGAACTATGTATATGAGCGTGTCGGAGAATGTCATGCCGTTAACAACGTCAGTTCCGGAAGAAGCATATATAGCTTTCCACAGGAAGTAGATGACCGTGAGATACAGCAGATTTCCGAGCACGATGACGAACAGCGAAGCACGGAACTGCAATGATTCCATGATTCCTGCACGCGTGAGGGAGACGTATTTTTTCAGCTTCATTTAACTCCCTCCTCGTATATCTTTTTAATGACATCTTCGGTGGATATCTCTTCAAGCTGCATATCGCTTATCCTGAAATTTTTCTGAAGCTTTGTCAGAACGTCCATAACACCGGACTTTTCCTCATCGACAAGGACTGATATCCACTCGTCGTCGGCGGATACCCTGAACTCGGGAAGCTGCTTTGCGATTTCTTCCGACTGCTTTTTCATGTCGCCGTCAATACGTATTTTCAGTGTTCTGTATGAGCCGAAAAAGCGCTTGAGGTGGCAGATATCGTTATCGTAGAGCATTTTACCCTTGTCGATGATTACTATTCGCTCACAGAGTGCATCAACGTCACCCATATCGTGGGTCGTGAGTATAACAGTAGTATTCTTTTCCTTGTTGAGAGCGTGGATAAGTTCACGAATCTTCGACTTCATTGAGACGTCGAGACCGATAGTAGGTTCATCGAGAAATACTATCTTAGGGTCATGGAGAAATGCTGCGAGAATGTCACTGAGTGTACGCTGTCCGAGCGACATCTGCCTTACCGGTTTATGCAGGAGAGGCTTGATATCGACCAGTGAAGCGTACAGTTTCATGATGCTGTCGTACTGTTCATCGCCTATCTGATATATATCTTTCAGCAGCTTGAACGATTCTACGAGCGGAAGTGCCCACCACAGCTGTGAACGCTGACCGAATACAACGCCAATTTCCTGTGCATTCCGTGAGCGGTTTTTGTAGGGTTCGCGGCCGTTGACGAGAATAGTTCCGGAAGTTGGTTCAAGTACGCCTGTCATCATCTTGATAGTGGTTGATTTGCCTGCACCGTTTGGTCCGAGATAACCTACTATCTCTCCCTGTGCGATGTTCATGGTGATGTTGTCGACCGCACGGACTGTCTTATAGTCGCGCGAGAAGAGGTCTTTAAGGCTGCCTTTTAGACCTTCGCGGCGGTTGAGAACCTTGAATTCTTTTGTTGCGTTTTTGATTTCGATTACTGATGACATAAGTCTCTCCTTTCTTTGAAGGGAATCCTTCGGATTTGCCGGAATACGCACCTTTCCGCGTGTTCCTTACATTGTTTGATAATAAATAATAACAAGTATTATACCATTTTATAAATATATTGTCAAGAATAATATTGTGATTTTTTAAAATTATGGAATTATTTTGATAAATACGCCGTGAAACGCTGTGATTCACGGATTTTCACAACTTGGGATATCAAAATATTACCATTTTTGTAAGAAAAATAGTATACAAATTTGCAGCGATTTGGTATAATGAAATTGTTCAATGCTACCTTGTCAGCACTATGGGTAGCTAAACGTTAAATCTTTTATTTTACGAGAGGGGTTTTCAGATGAAAAAACATTCTTTAAGACGCTGTCTTGCAGCTGTTGCTGCTGTTACTATTATGGCGTCTGCAATGCCTGCGGTTCCTTTTTCTTCAATTGCTGCCGGAAATCTTATCAGTAATTCTGATTTTTCATCAGGTGTCAAGGGCTGGGGTACTTACAAAGAGACAGGTGGTAAGTGCACTCTTTCCGGAGACAGCGGCAGACTTGCACTCAAAGTCAGCAATGTCGGCGAAAAGAACTATTCGGTACAGTTCTTCTATGACGACATAATCCCGCTTTATCAGAACGGCGTTTACCGCCTTAAATACGATATCTCATGTACTACTACACGTTATGTTGAAAGTATGATACAGCAGAACGGCGGTACATATCAGGCTTATACATGGAAGGGACTTACTATCAGTCCTACTGTTCAGTCAGTAGACGAGACTTTTACCATGAAGAAAGATACAGACATCATGGCAAAGCTCTGCTTCAACTGCGGTAATCAGGAGGCTGACGAAAATCTTCCTGAGCATACTATCTACCTCGATAATGTTTCTCTCGAACTCATCGACGACAGCAATGTAAACTATACAACCAACACCAAGACAGAGGCTTCTATCATTACAAATCAGGTTGGATACAGAAGTGACGCTTCTAAAATGGTAGTAGTCAGGGGCGGAAACTCTTCCGAGTTCAAGGTTGTGAACGATACGGACAAGTCTGTTGTGTTCAAAGGTTCGCTCAGCGCTCCTATAAAAAATGCGTCTGCCGATGAAACAGACCAGATAGGCGATTTTTCAAGCGTCAGAACTCCGGGTTCTTACCACATTGAGGTTGATGGACTCGATAATTCTTACAGCTTTGTTATCCGTGACAAGGTTTATGACGGACTTCTCGACGATACAGTAAAAATGCTCTATCTCCAGCGCTGCGGTACTCAGGTAAAGGACGATACTTTCGGTCACGGTGCCTGCCATGCGACCAAGGCTAAGATATACGGTACAAACGATACTATCGACGTTAGCGGCGGCTGGCACGATGCCGGTGACTACGGCAGATACGTAGTTCCGGGTGCAAAGGCTGTTGCGGATATCCTCTACGCTTATATCGACAATCCCGGACTATTCGGCGACAGCATTGGCATAGCTGAGAGCGGCAACGGTACTGCTGACGTTCTCGATGAGGCACGCTTTGAACTTGAGTGGATGCTCAAAATGCAGCGAAACGACGGCGGTGTATACCACAAGGTGTCATGTGCTACTTTCCCCGGTTTCGTAATGCCGGAGGAGGAGACTGATGAACTCATCGTTACTCCTGTTTCTACCCCTGCTACTGCTGATTTTGCGGCTTCAATGGCTCTCGCTTATGAGTGCTACAAGGACGTTGACAGCAGCTTTGCCAACAAGTGTCTTGCTGCTGCTGAGAAGGCATGGTCGTTCCTTTCGGATAATCCGAACTTTATCTTCACTAATCCCTCCGATATCGTTACAGGCGATTACGGCGACTTCTTCAAGAACGATAAGGACGAGCGCTATTGGGCAGCTTGCCAGCTTTACCGCGCTACAGGCGAGAACAAGTACCTCTCAGCTGCTGAGAGCATAGGCGCTAAGACAGGCTTCGGCTGGTCTGATATGGGCGATTACGGTAATCTCGCTATCCTTACTATGAAGGGCGCAGACAAGAACTCTGATGTATACAAGGCTGCTCTTTCCGGTATCATCACTCAGGCTGACAGCCTTCTCGAAACTGTTTCTGCTAACCCCTACGGCAGCTCACTTACCAAGTATGACTGGGGCAGCAACATGAATATCGCTGATAACGGTATTGTTCTCAACCTCGCATACAGGCTTACAGGCAAGTTTAAATATAAAGACGCTGCTGAGCGTCAGCTCGATTACCTCCTCGGTGTTAACCCGCTTGGTACCTGCTTCGTAACAGGCTGGGGTACTGTATCCCCTGAGCATCCTCACCACCGTCCGTCTGTTGCTAAGAATAAGGCAATGCCCGGAATGGTAGTCGGCGGTGTTGACCAGAGTATCGAGGACGATGCTGCTAAGGCTTACTGTACTGACCTCCCTGCTGCTAAGCGCTGGGTCGACAACGACGGAAGCTACTCTACTAACGAGATAACTATCTACTGGAACTCTCCTCTCACATATCTCATTGCTCTTACAGCTGATTCTTCAGGCATTATTCAGGTAGACCCTCCTACAGGTATCGTATGGGGTGACGCTAACCTCGACGGCAATGTAACTGTTGCAGACTCTGTAGCAATTCTCCAGTACCTCGGAAACAAGGATAAGTATAATCTTGATGACAAGGCAAAGATAAATGCTGACGTTTACAATAACGGCGACGGTATCACAGGACGCGACGCACTCTCAATTCAGAAACTCGACGCAGGTATTATCTCTAAGCTCCCTGAGTCATATATGAACTCAGATTCCCCGGTTACAAGACCGGTTGAATCCGTAACCACTACTACGACTCAGACTACTACTGCTCAGCCTACTACCACAACTACAACTCAGCCTTCACAGCCCGGCGGTATCCCTGATAAGGGTACACCTATGGACAAGTCGGCAACTATGATATCTGACTTCCGTACAGGTGATGCCGGCGACTTCTTCGCTTCAAGCGGCTGGACTAACGGTAAGCCTTTCGATTGCTGGTGGTACAAGCAGAATGCTCAGATCAAGGGTGACCACCTCGAACTCAGTGTTGATAAGAAGTGGACAAATGACTCTAACCCTGACTGGAATCCGCAGTATTCAGGCGGCGAGTTCCGTACAAATGATTTCTACCACTATGGCTATTATGAGACTTCAATGCAGGCTATGAAGAATGACGGCGTTGTTTCTTCGTTCTTCACCTACACAGGTCCTACTGATATCGTTAACGGACAGAAGAATCCGTGGGACGAGATCGATATCGAGATCCTCGGCAAGGACACTACTAAGGTACAGCTTAACTACTATACAAACGGTGTCGGCAAACATGAGAAGATGATAGACCTCGGTTTCGATTCGTCACTTGAGTACCATACATACGGCTTCGACTGGCAGCCAAATTACATTGCATGGTACATCGATGGCAAGGAAGTTTACCGTGCAACTGATAATATTCCCAAGACTCCCGGCAAGATCATGATGAATGCTTGGCCCGGTCTTACAGTTGATGACTGGCTCAATCACTATGACGGAAAAACTCCTCTCGTAGCTCGCTACCAGTGGGTAACTTACAAGAAAAAGTAATATTATAGCGTAATATCAGGTGCTCAATGCAGTACCGGTTCAGAAAAAACACTTTTATTGGGTGTACGCTCCTGAATCGGTACCGGCATTGAGTGCCTTTTTTTATTTCGAGAAAAAAGTTCTTGCATTTTTTATTTTTTTGTGCTATAAATGACCTTATTCGGCATTACAATCCCTTAGTGGTCATCAAAGCTCGGAAACTGCGCTATTTCGTAAAACTCAAAATTCTACCCGATTGAAGATTTTGGGTAGAAACTTGGTAGATACCTACCGCTTTCAAGGTTGGTAGCGGCAGAGATCGACCGTGGCACAGGCTTTGTTCACGGAAAACTTCGTGTGCAGGATTTCTATGAGGAAAAGCACCCGACTGTCCAGCAGCTTGCCGATTTTCTGAAAAAGGAATACGGCACGGGCGGACACAGCGGTGAGGGCAAGATCTCCCTCGTTGATTACAATTCTCAGGGTATCACATTCAGCTTTGAGAACGGCGAAAAGTTCCGTCATTCGTGGTATAATGTTGCAACAATGACAGAATCTCGGCTCAAAGACGATACTTATCTTTCTGCCGAACAGAAAGCGGAGAGGGCTGCACTCAAAGCGGAAAAGGCTGAGGAGCAGAGCCACAAGATCGTGGAAGTCGGTGACCGATTTCGTCACAAGATTACTGGCGAGGTTTCTGAGGTTATT
>ONBA01000086.1 GCA_900315975.1 uncultured Ruminococcus sp. | reverse complement strand
AACCATCTTCATTATATCACATTCACAATTAAAATACAATGTATTTGTCTTTCAACTATCGCATATTTTGCGACAGTTCATTTCGATAAAACAACAGCAGCTCCGTTCGGGATTTGCCCGTATAATCAGAGCTGCTTTGGTCATTTTTTCCGGTAGAGACGCGCCAATCCAACCACTTATTTACCACTTATTGGCACTGAAAAACGCTTAAAATCACTTGAAGATGCTAAAAGTGAAGCTTCAAAAATCGCCGAAATACAGCCATTTTCGCATTTTACTAAAAGCTGCTGAAAGGCTCGGGATTTTTTCAATTCCCGTACGGGTCACCAATTCACAATCCCACAGATGGCTTAAAATAGCCGTTTGTGGGTTTTCTTTTTTCCTAAAAAATGAGTTTGTACGCTATTTGTACGCTACGCAAATTTATCAGCGTATAAGCCTCGTTTTTTTACATTATCTCTAATGCATAATAGTGAATATTATTCATTTAGCTTTTACTAAAAAAATAAGCTCGCTGTCTGTTTTGTCAGATGCCAGCGAGCTTATTCTTATACTCTACCTTCAAAGCCTTATTCTGAGTCTGTATTATCATCCTGAGGCAGAAATGCAAAAGCTTTGTCCATTGCTTCCGAGACCCTTGCCTGTGCATTCTGAAACATATGTGAGTATACATTCAAAGTAGTCCCCTTGCCAAATAGTAACACACTTTCGTATGGTGGTTAAACAACGTAAATACGCCTTAAAACAGGCTTCTCTTGTCCTTGAGCGGTTCATCGAGCAGTTTGTAGTAGATGTAGATCTCACGGGGCTGCCCCTCAACATAGGCATCAAGGGTGATATACTCGATTAGCTCTAAGCACATCTCACGGGTAAGCTCCTGCACATCAGTATACTTCCTCAGGCGCTCCATGAACAGAGTAACATCTTCTTCGTCCTGCCTGATCATGGAGAACTTTTCTTCAAGGTCAGCAACTTCTGTGGACAGCTCTTTCTGCTCTGCTTCATATTTCGCTATCAGCTTCATTGCTACGTCCTCTGACACCTTTCCGAGGACTTTGTCCTCGTAGATGTTCTGGATCAGCGTGTCAAGCTCCTGCAAGCGAAATCTGCCCTCAGTGAGCTTCTTGGTATCAACGGAATACTGCTCCTCGTGGTGCTTCGACTTGCGTGCGAGAAATTCCGCCTTTGCCTTTTCTTCGTCCTCTACAACAAGCTGAGCGAGACTACGAATATCTTCAAGCACAATAGCATCCATATCCTGCATTTTGATATAATGGCTGGGACAATATCGCTTGCCAAACTTCATGTAAGAGGTGCAGTTGTAATTGTGGCGAAGATACTTTCTCGGCTTTTTCTTACTGCCGTTCGTGGTGTTGTTCCACGCAAGGCGGACTTTGTTTCCGCAATCCTGACAATAAATAAGTCCGCTGAGATTTGCAACATAGCCACTACTGTTACGCTTGCCCTGCGACACCGACTGCTCCATTTCACGCACCCTGTCCCAAAGCTCCTGAGAAACAATAGGCTCGTGAGTATTCTTTACAACGATCATGTCCTCCTCATCGTTCTTGATGACCTTATGATTCTTATAGCTGACCGTTCTTGTGCGGAGCTGAACAAGATGTCCGAGGTAGGTGTAGTTGTGAAGTATCTGCCTGACAGTTTCGGGACTCCACATATGTCTTGTACGGCGAGGATTGGGCTTGCCGAGTTTTGCATAGTAGTAATCCGAGGGGATCGGCACACCGTCCTCATTGAGCTTATCAGCAATGTGATGCGGACTGATACCGCTTGCCCTCATTTCAAAGATGTTGCGGACGATAGGTGCGGCATCGGGATCGATCACAGGCAGATGATTCGGATCATCGCCTTTTGTGTACCCGAATGGAGCGCAGGTCGTGCGATACTTGCCTGCCTTTGCATTTGCTTCGATAACCGCCTTGATCTTCTTACTCGTAGAAGCTGCGTGCCATTCGTTGAACAAATTCACGATCGGCATCATATCAAGTGCGGAGGTATCCTTGCTTGCAGTATCCACATTATCGTTGAGAGCGATGAAGCGGATATTGTAACTCGGAAAAATGTAATCCACATATCTGCCGACCTCGATATAATTACGACCGAAGCGGCTGAGGTCTTTGCAGATAATAAGATTGATTTTTCCCGACTGAGCATCGGACAGCAATCTCTGCACCGCAGGTCTGTCGAAGTCCGTACCGCTCCAACCATCATCGACATAGGTATCAACGAGATTCCAACCTTGCTCCTTGACATACTTTGTGAGGATAAGTTTCTGGTTTTCTATTGACAGGGATTCGCCGGCTCTCATATCCTCCTGCGAGAGGCGGACGTAAATTCCTGCATTGTAAATGGTCTGCTTTGCCATTATAACTCCTTTCAAATCAAAGCAGTACCATACCGACATCTTCAGTCCTGCCGATCACTTCGTCGATATTTTTCTCTCCGACGAAGCGGCTGTGAACGATGTACTTCTTCCCGTCGATCTCATATTCCGAGACACGCTCAGGGAAGTCCTTGTACTTCTCATTCAGCTCAAACATCTTTCCTGCCTTCTCTCTATCTACGGCAGATGTTGTTCTCTCTTTCAATTGTCTCCTTTCCGCCTGCGATCATCTATCTCTACACGCATAGGCTTTTTGTTGCAGGGACGTTACGCCTGCACAGTAATATTATAGCGCGCACCGCCGAGGTTTGTCCATAGGTATTGCGCCCAAACTTTTTGTCTCTGATTTGTGCGCGTAGGACATTGTTTCGGACGGTACGGCTACAATCGTTTTGTTGTCGGATATATATTTAATCCGAGTAAGGATCATTCTTCTCAAAGAAAGAAGTCTGACCGAGCATTTCTTCCTCGTCAGCAACATCGGCATAGCTGTTATCCGACACAGGTTCATCATCAGCACCGGACGTAGCCGCCTGCTCGTGTTCTCTTGCAATCATATCCGCAAGAGCCTGTCCCTCACAGCTATACTGTTTGCACAGCGACTGATAGATCAGCAGAGCCTTCTGCTCACTCAGCTTTTCACACTCAGCCGTGTCGGTCTTGATACGCTCTTTCAGCTTGCCGATCTTCTCATCGAGCTTAGAAATCTTCTTTGCGATGTCAGCCATATCATCACCACCGTTCGTTTCAGATTTCGGGAAGATACCCGATGATAATATTATAGCGCGCAATACCTTACTTTGTCTATTGGCAGTGCGCATGAACTTTGGTGTGCCAGATGAGTTTTGCGTTCGACAAGTTGTTATGGGGAATTTGATTCTATCACGAAGTCGCATAACTCCAAACGCTCTGATGAGCGCCTGAGCGACTAAGAGAGTTCGCTCAGAAATATTTTCACGGGAACGATGAAAATAAATCTGTCCGACCTCAGCGGTCGGAAGAATATCAAAATCGAACCCAGCAAGCTCTGCATATTGTGTACACAAGTTCACAATATGCGCTGGCTTTGAAAATCAAATAAAAGATTGATTTCAAACCCAGCAAGCACGGTATTCATGGGGTACATTTTGAAAAATGACCACCCTGAATACAACAGCTTGTTAGAGGGTTTTGCACCCCTAAGACCCCGCTTGAAAAATGAAAGAAAAAGTGATATAATTGATAATGAAAATGGGCGAATACTATGATTTTGG
>ONBA01000067.1 GCA_900315975.1 uncultured Ruminococcus sp. | reverse complement strand
TACTGCTTTTGGGATACCACGAAGCATATCATTCCAGTCTTTATATGTATCGGGAGTGATAACACGCTTCATGTCGGGATACTGCTCCTGCAAACGCTGGGCAAATTCATTGCCTGCGGTATCGTTATCGGAGCAAAGGGAAACATTCTCAGGGGAGATATTGTGACGGAGCATCGTGTCAAGCACGATATTCGGCTTCACGCCCATCATGGAAACGAGCCTGCAATCGGTCAGTTCTTTATCGTGCATTTGCAGATAGGAGAGCATATCAATAGCCGACTCAAAGAAAAAAGCCTTTTCTCCCGTGCCACGGACTACTTCAAAGCCGTGTCCTGATGCCGAGCCTGTTGCAATACCCTTAAATTTGTGGTCAGTCGATGTGCCGACTTTCTCAGCACCGATCACTTTTCCGTCAGTATCGTAATACTTGAAAAGGACATTTCCTGTCTTTTCTTCCTGAGCGATACTTCCATCACGGACAAGAGCTGATACCATATCATAGTCAAGCCCTCTGGTCTTGCACAGGTACGCAAACACACGCCTTGCATTGTCAGCTTCGGCAAGGGAAAGCTCCCTTGCCGTTTGCTGAACGGGCTTCGTTTGGTATGTGCGGGACGGAGTATAGGTGCGGTCGATGTGTTCACCTGTGAGAGCTTCAACGGCATCAACAAAGGACATTCCCATGTATTCACGCAGGAATCCAATGTTATCGCCGCCCTTGTCCTCGCTGAACCTGAACCAAGCACCACGCTCACCCGGACCGTTATCCTTGATGTGCAGGCTATCGTGATCCTTCCACACATACTCTCTGCCGACTTTCTTCAAATCAAAGCCGTGAGCCATGAGGAACTGAGGAAGATTGACAAATGCCGCCCTTTCTTTCTGTTCATCTGTTATTCTCATTTATTCAAGCCCCTGATTGTCTTTCTTTTTCGCAGGGGCAGGCTTATCCTGCTTTTTCCCCTGCTGTCTGACTCTCTGCGCTTCCTTCTGCATATCACTTCGTGACAGAAAAGCCGTACCCTGACGCTGAGGTGCAGAACGCTTCGGCTGCTGTTTTGCTTGCACTTTTGCAGGGGATACCGGTACACGCTCCTTAGCGAGTGTCGCTTTGACAGCGCTCTCGATCCGCTTATATGCAGGAGCATTTTCTTTTCTTACAGTGATAGCGATAGTATTATTCTTTCGTACCACTGCTGAGAACGGAACACCTGCCTTTTCAAGCTCCGCTGTGATCGCCTGAGCCGTTTTCGCAGGCTCGGCAGTTGTAAAGCGCTCATCTTTCGGAAGTGAAGCATAGTATTCGGGATTGATCGTCTGATACTTGCCCTTTTCGCCCTTTCCGGCGTTTCCTTTTGCCGCTGCTGTTCGGGCGACTTTTCCGATAGCGGAAAGCATAATATCATTCAGGACAGGCACGTCCTTTTCCGCAACCACAAGGCTGACTTTATCATTGCCCTTAGACATAGCGGAAAAATCGACCGCCGATGCAGTAAGTGCGGAAATAACCTCCATTGCCTGTACTTCGGTCAAAGTTTCATAATGACGCTCATCTCTGGGCAGATCAAAATAGTAATCCGCATTGACCTTAAAACCGCCGTTATCTGTAAGCTCCGCTGTACCGTTATCGAGCATTGTTGCAAGACTGCTCTCAACAAACACCTCATCAGAGCTGTCAAGCAAAGAAAGCTGCTGTTTCATTTTGGTAAGCTCTGCCGCAGCATTCTCCCTCATTTCCTGCGGGACAAAGTCGTTGCCGGCGATACTCTCCATGTTCCTGATACCCTCACGGAGCTTTTCCTTTGCCTTATCAACGTCCTCCTTGCTGCCGTTGTTGATAATACCGTCGATCATGTTGTAATCATCTTCCACCTGCATTTCAGCATTGGAAAGCGGCTGGATACCGAGCTGATCGGCAAGTTCAGCGACCTTTGACCTGTCAAGCGTTTCGACCTTCTGTGCGGCTGTGACTGTTTCCTCAGCAAGCGCAGGCATTGTTACGTTTCCGCTGTCAGCCATTTCTTCGAGCTTATCTCCCGTCAACTTCATCGAAGCATCAAGCTGGTCATTGGTCTGCTCTGCATAGTGAGTTTCAGGACGTGCCAGCTTCACGATCTTGCTTTCAAGGTCTGTGACACGCTTGGTGACATCGTTGATTTTCTGCTGGATTCTGAACCTGTCAGCCATACTTGTAGCAGGATCATTGTAAGTCTGCATAAGCTGGTCTTTCTGTGCAACAAGTGCATTTTTCTTGTCAGACAGGCAATCCACCGTTGCACCGTTCAGCCGTGTCATTGCATCGGCAAAGGCTTCATGGCGCTCCTTATTGAAACCGATAGAAAAACTCTTGATCGTGTCATTGAGAGCGATCACACGGTTCAGCTTGTGTTCGATACGGTCACGCTTTGCGGTCAGGGTGTCGATCTTCTTCCAGCCCTGATCTATCTTTTCCTGCCGCTTCGGGATCTTGACCTCACGGATCGCCTGAATACGCTTCTCGTTATTGGCAATGATCGCACCGATACCGGGCAGATTTCCGATAGTCGCTTTGAGCATACGGTTCGTATCTTCGAGCTTATCAGCCTTTGCAGACAGTGCTTCGATCTTCGCCTTGTTGCGGTCGATCTTATCCGTCTGATTGGCAATCTTCTCATCAAGGGAGTCGATACGGCTCTGATGATGCTCTGCCTTTGCGTTCAGGATAGGCAGGAGCTTACCCGACTTCTGAGCGCCGGACTCCTCCTGCTGCTGTTCCTGAGCCTGCGCCTGTTTTCTTCTCAGTTCTTCCTCCGCATCGATCGCAGGCTGGTCGGCGGTTCTCTTATCGTCATTATCCTGTACGGGCATAGGCTACCTCACTTTCTCTTTCTCACGATGATGATAACCGCTGCGGTCACAGCCGTAACAACGGCACTTCCGATGATGATAAACTTCTTCATGATCTGTAATTCCTTTCTGTTTCACGCTGCCGTTCACGTTTTTCAGCTTCTCTGCGCTGACGGCGGACTTCCTCGGCAGCTTGCTTCTGCATTTCTCTTGTAATATAAGCGGCAGGCTCTGTCTGCTCCGAATGATACGGAGCGTGAACACGTTTCTCATGCTCATGCAATTCGTCATAGCTTCTACTATTTACCGTAACAATACGGTCAAGCTCACGGCGGAGCGTTTTACTGTCACTCTGCCAGAAATCCACATACACCTTGCATAAATGCTCCTGAATGTCCAGAGGCTTTGCTTGCAGCGTGCCGACTGTTGTGTGAAGCACCTCTGCGATCTCCGGCAGTAAAGCAGAATAATCATCAGTTTTCCTACATTCTTTCAGCTCGATCACCAATACATCATGCCTGTCGCTGAGAGCTTTGCTGATGATCTCCTCGAATTCCTCACGATAGCTCCCGTCATAAAAAATGATGATCTCACTGTCGCTGTATTTTGCGGAAAACGGAACACCACTCTGTTCAAGAGCGATCGCTATATTGGCAGATTTGCTGGTTTCAAGGTGAAACATCTGCTGATTGTCGATACTGTTCAGGTCAACTCCGCAGGAAAATGTCAGCTCACTCATGGCTCGATCATCTCCCTGAGAGCAGCGATCAGGTCAGCATTCGTGCTGTCAGGATCATATTCCATTGCATAAGCACCGCAGATATTTTCCTGAACACGGCGAGGAAGTTTTCTTAGCTCATTCATAGAAATACCTGTCAGCTTTGCAACATTCGGGAGGTCTGCGACCGCAAGTGCCTTGTTCACAAGGTCATAGAAACGTGCGGTCTGAGAGCTGTCCATGAGGAACTCATAGACGATCGTCTGCTGCGTTTCATAGTCAAGACTGCGGAGCGTTTCAATGGTGATACCCGTGGACTTAGCGACTTCACTCAGCTCTATGTAAATGGCGCCTTTCTGCCACAGATTGTCAAGTGCTTCAAAGACAGCCTTTTTGTCCTCATCGTTCTTGACAGCGATCTGCTCAAAAACTGCTGTCATGCTGTTTTTCTGTCCTCGGAGACACCGAGGATCTTTGCGACTTCCGCAAGCTGTTTGTTATCCATTCTTGTTACCCCTTTCTGTTTTCCACTGATAGTACATCTTGCCGTTATACGGATTCTCCACGATCTCAGGGCGGACGATCGTCTTTTTGCCCTTAGATGTGTAGCTTGTGGACTTGCCGTCAAGAAGTCCCTTGACTACCCTTGACCACCTCAGCACCGCACTTCGGGCATTTGCCGACAGGCTCATTACCGCCGTCAGAAAGAGAAACAGACTTATCCACAGAGCCGTATTTACCGCACATTTCAGTGATGAACTGCGTAATGCCCGACATAAAGACCGCTTCGGGCAGACTGCCGTGTTCGATTTGCTGGAGCTTGGACTCCCATTCTGCGGTCAGCTTTGCGGACTTCACTTCATTGGGAACAACGGTCACAAGCTCCTTGCCCTTATCGGTCGCCCTGAGCTGTTTTCCAACACGCTCCACATAGCCGTTTTTCACAAGTGCTTCAATGGTCGCCGCCCTTGTGGCAGGAGTGCCGAGTCCCTTCTTTTTGGTGTCCTCGTCATAGTCCTCGTTTCCAGCTCTCTCCATAGCGGAAAGAAGTGTGTCCTCAGTGTAAGGCTTCGGCGGAGAAGTGAAGTGTTCACCCTTGCTTGCTGCTACCGTAAAGGTCTGTCCCTCAGTAACCGCAGGCAGAGACTTTTCCTCATTCTTCTTGTCGGACTGCTTTGCATAGGCTTTCCA
Organism: uncultured Ruminococcus sp.; assembly: GCA_900315975.1. Next base: position 2,797 of record ONBA01000067.1, on the reverse strand, counting down.
ACCCATTTCAAGCACCGTGCGGCCCGTTGTCGTGAACTCCGTACCGTTGCAGATACCCGTGAGCTTGACCGCTTCATACTTGTGCGCCGGAGCCGTTGCACAGATCAGCTTTGTTGCGATCAGCGTAAGGACATTCTTTTCTCCCGACGGCAGAGAAGAAAGGTCAGCCGTAGCGATACCGCTTGTGGGTATGATCGCATGATGCCCTGAAACTTTGCTGTTGTTGATGACCTTTGAAATATCGGGAGTATGCGAGATACCGAACCCGAAATAGGTATCACAGAGCTTTGCCACATCGAGAGCTGTCTGCGCCATATCATCGCTGAGATACTGGCTGTCGGTACGGGGATAAGTGACGAGCTTGTCCTCATAGAGCGACTGCGTGTAGTCGAGTGTCTGCTGTGCCGTATAGCCGAAAGCCTTGTTTGCTTCTCTTTGGAGCGTAGTCAGGTCATAGAGCTTCGGAGCTTTGTCTGTCTTGACCTCACGCTTGACCGAGCTGATAGTGACCGACTTGCCGTTGCAGGCAAAAACGAGCGATTCAGCGACATTTTCATCGTCAATTCTTGCAGAAGAAAGAATGAACTCACCACAGTTGAGGTCTGCCGTGTAATACTTCTGCTTCACAAAGCCACCCACCTCAGCATCACGCTGAACGATCATTGCAAGTGTAGGTGTCTGCACTCTGCCGATGTTGAGCTTACCGCCATAGCGAACGGAAAACAGTCTTGAACCGTTCATACCCACAAGCCAATCAGCCCTTGCACGGGCATAGCCTGCATTGAACAGATTATCGTATGCGGACATAGGCTTCATCGTTGTGAGAGCCTTGCGGATAGCCGACTCCTCAAGAGAAGAAACCCACAGGCGCTTGACGGGCTTTTTACAGTTCGCCATGTTATAGACATAGCGGAAAATGCACTCGCCCTCACGGTCAGCGTCGGTTGCACAGATGATCTCCGAAATATCATCCCTGTTCATAAGGCTTTTCAGGAGATTGTACTGAGCCTTTGTGCTGTCAGTAACCTGAAACTGCCACTTGTCGGGTATCATAGGGAGCTGTGAAAAGCTCCACTTCTGGTCCCAGCCGTTGCCGTAATCATTCGGATATTTCAGCCCGACCAAGTGACCAACACACCAAGAAACAATATAGCCGTTTCCCTCGGTATAGCCTTTGTGTGCAGATGAAGCACCGACCACGGCAGATATGGCTCTTGAAACACTCGGCTTTTCACCGATGATCAAAATCATGCTAAAACACGTCCTTTCGTAATAAATTTGTTATTGATTTTTGGGGGCAGATGTGATATAATAGTATTTAACGAGAATACTATATAAGAGGTGCATACCATTGGCTAAGATCAAACCAATACTTACGCCCGAAGAAGAACGTCAGCAAAACCTTGAACAGCTTGCCAAATATCGTCCCCTTGACGACGATTTCATGCGTGAGCTTTTCAGAAACAATCTTGAACTTGCTCAGTATGTGCTTCGTATTATTATCGGGAAACCCGATCTGAAACTCACTAAAGAAGAAACACAGTACGATTTACAGCATCTTTTCGGAGAACGTTCTATCTGCCTTGATGTATTCGGTGTTGATGATGAAAACCAGCAATACGATATTGAGGTACAAAGGCAGGATAAGGGAGCAACTCCCCAAAGGGCAAGATACCATTCAAGCGCAATGGACGTTGATAATCTCAAGGAGAAGCAGCAGTTTGACAAGCTACCCAACACTTATGTGATATTCATTACAGAAAATGATTTCTTCGGAAAAGGAAAAGCTGTTTATCCGATAGAGCGTATGAACCTTGCAACAGGTGAGCCGTTTGGTGACGGAGAGCATATTCTCTATATAAACGGCGCATATGATAATCAGGAAGATGAATCCGATCTTGCCAAGCTGATACACGATTTCAGATGCAGTAAGGCGGATGAAATGTTGTTATCACCGTTAGCTGACCGTACCCGATTTTTCAAAGAAACACCGGAAGGAGTGGATTATATGTGCAAGGCAATGGAAGAAAGAATTACCGAGGAAAAGCTCAGAATTGCCTATAATTTATTGCAGTTAGGCACAGTTTCTAAGGAAGATATTGCAAAAGCCACTAAACTTCCTATTGAAGCGATCAACGAGCTTGAAGAAGAAATGAAAAACGTTCCGGCATAACACATCTACCAAAGCACATTCCTAATCACGGGAGTGTGCTTTTACTTTTCTGCGCTGTCCGCCGGGGCAATGCAGCCATCGTCAGGCTCATCATAGTTGCAGAAGTTATAATCATCGTCACCGACATCAGCCATAGCGTGAACCCTCTCGTTCATCTCGCCGTTGCTCTCACCGAGCTTGTAAGCAGCGTAGGCAATACCGCCAATAGCACTGAGTCCGATAACACCCTTGATGATCTTCTTTACATTCATTTTGATTACCTCCACTTAGTACACTACGGGATCACCGTAGTTGATTTTCTTGATTGATTTGATGTTTGCTCCGAGATCAAGACCGTTCCAGTTGTAATAACCCCAAGAGCCTGAGAAAGCCACGCAGGACGGAAGATTTCCGTCATCGTAGATAAACTCCACGATACACTTACCGCTGCCGCCGAAGTTGTGATACTTGCCCTCGCCATCGTCGGCATAGCCCTTGCTGTCGCAGATTTTCGTAGTGAACTGAGTGCCATTCTCAAGCTCGATCAAAAATCTGTCATTGCAGTAGCCATACCATACGCCCATAGCACAGCAGTAATCACCATAATCATCACGGCGAATGCCCGTGCCTGTTATGGTATCGACC
>ONBA01000002.1:140808-143782 GCA_900315975.1 uncultured Ruminococcus sp. | reverse complement strand
CTCAAAGGTAGCCTCTGGAGCTCGTTTTCGCGATTACCGCGGCTGTATAGACTGGCTCGTTGATGCTGGCATCGTCAATCCCTGTTACTGTCTAAACTTCCCTGAGTTGCCACTAAAGGGCAACTACGATGAGGATAAGTTCAAGCTCTATTTCGCAGACAGCGGTCTGCTGGTGGCAATGCTTGACGACGAAGCTCAGGACGACCTCCGCGCAAACAAAAACCTTGGCGTATATAAAGGCGCTCTCTATGAAAACATCGTGGGCGAAGCTCTTGTTAAAAGCGGCTGCGACCTCTATTACTATCGCCGTGAGGATTCCACACTTGAACAGGATTTCTTCATGCGTACTAAAGACTCACTTGTGCCTGTTGAAGTAAAGGCAGAGAATGGCAGAGCGAAGTCCCTTAAAACGCTGATAAACTCCGATAAATATGCTGATATTAAATACGGAGTTAAGCTGTTCAATGGTAATGTCGGCTATTCGGATAATGTATATTCGTTCCCGTATTTCTGTGCATTCCTGCTTAAAGAGTTCCTGCAAACTAAATAAAAGAAATGATCCCGAAAGCGGTCTTTAGGTGACTGCTTTCGGGATTTTTATTATAGTTTTTAATGCAATGCTAGTCTCGGCACTATTCAAAGTATCAACGTTCCATCCTGTTTGAATCCCTTATCATTTCCCATGGTTGATATTTTGTTTTCCCATTTACTACCAAGGTTATAAAAACGTATTGTATCTGCATCGAAATCTATAACATCTGCTATAGCTGTCTTTAGTTCTGATAGTTGTACAGTATCTACCAACGCTTCGAAGACAGAATTCTGAACTCTTACACCATAACGTTGACATATCTTTGAGACTCTTCTCAATCTTTTTGCACCTTCGCTATTTGAAAAATCAACATCATACGAAACTATTATCATCATATTAACTACCTCCAGATAAAAGGTGGATATCCATCTATATCCCCTCTGAGATATCTTGCGAGTAAGATTGACTGGCAAAATGGAATCAATCCTATCGGTATTTTTTCTTTAAAAAATGGATGTGTAATAATTTCCTTTTTTCTTTGCTGCCATTCTTTTATAACAAGTTTTCGTGAATCATCTGAAAGTCTGTATATTCCTTCACCAGTCTCAAAATCTTTAGCCTTTATCTGTTTCAGGTTTATTAGCGATATAACCAATCGGTCGCATAACGGTGATCTTAGTTCCTCCATAATATCGAGAGCAAGTGACGGCCTCCCCGGACGAAGCGTATGGAGATAACCGGCTGCTGGATCAAGGCCGACTGATTCGAGCGCAGATTGCATATCATTTTTCAGTAACATATATGTAAACGAAAGTAAAGCATTTACACGATTTTCAGGTGGGCGTCGACTTCGCCGTTCAAACTTCATTTCATTTTCGTCATTTTTAAGCATTGCATCAAATGCTTGAAAATATATCGATGCCGCCGCTCCTTCTATTCCACGCATATTTTCTATATTATCGGATTTTTCAAGAAGTTGTGCTTGTTCCGACAATGACTGTGAGGCTTTTCTCAATATATCTGATTTATCATCTGTAACTCCACGAGCTGATTTCATAAGAAGATTTCGACTATTAACGAGTTTTCCGCTCAGGATATTTCTTACTATATCGACTGATTCCTCAGAGTTAATATATTGGTATTGCTTTCTTCTTAAAAGAACATTTCCGTTTAACGGACCATATACTCTGCCGTAGAATTTTCCGTTATCAGAGTGAAAAGAAAGGGATATTCCATTTTCTCCGCAAAAGCCGATAAAAGGTGAAGAAACAACAGTATTGCAGAGACAAATAATAGACTCGATCGTATGTGCAGGGATTCTTACTTTTTCAGTACCTCCGATCTTGACAGATATGGTTCCATTCTCACAGTGCAAGTAACTATTTTCCGTAAGAATATAAAGGACATTCCCTAACTTTTTCATGTTAATCCTCCTTCCTTAAATCCCTTTTAACTATTCTCATATATTGGTCAACAGACTTATCTGTCTCAGGCATGCAGATATCCTTCAAAGAACACTTTATACACTTAGAGGAAAACTCAGATAAAGGAATTTCATATGAATCAAGCATAGATGTAAGGCATTTAGCGATGGATTCAACCTTCTGCCGCATTTTTTCTGTGAATACAACTTCCTTTCGCCTATGTGAACTAATGTAAAATATGGCTCCAGTTTCTATATTGCATGAATACATTTCTTCTATGCACATAGCTTGTGCACAAAGCTGTAATTCATATTCCTCCTCTGAACGAAGTTTTCCGTGTTTGTATTCAACAGGATATAAGCGATATCTCTTATTGCCTAAGAAACTGAGAAAAACGCCGTCTTCATCCTCATATGCCTCAACAGCATCGCACTTTCCTATGATGTTGTACTTTTTTGAATACACCTCCATTTCTGTAATAACACTGACTTCTCTCCGTGTAATATGTCCTTTATGCACATTCTTATGTTCGGCTGTACCTTTAACTGTATCTACGCTGTCATCCCACTGCTGTTCAAGAAGAAGTAGACCAACTCTCCGTCTACAATAATCATACTGTGAGATGTATGACAAAGGTATAAGTTTATCATCTTCCATATTAAGCTCCTTTTAGTATTAGTTTCTGTTGGCGGTGCTACTGCTTATAGTGTTAGGCAGTCTACCGCCCATTTTTCAATTCACGCCCCTGCACGAGGGGCGACGACGTATACGCGGAGAACCTACCCGCAGACCGTCGTTTCAATTCACGCCCCTGCACGAGGGGCAACATCGCAGAAAATATTGATCTTGACGATTTTTCTGTTTCAATTCACGCCCCTGCACGAGGGGCGACTCTTTCATTAGTATTGTTTTAGTTGTGTCTTCAGGTTTCAATTCACGCCCCTGCACGAGGGGCGACCGGCTACATCAACCGACGATGAAACACCCTATGTTTCAATTCACGCCCCTGCACGAGGGG
>ONBA01000002.1:0-140691 GCA_900315975.1 uncultured Ruminococcus sp. | reverse complement strand
CAGTTTCAATTCACGCCCCTGCACGAGGGGCGACTATCCGTGACTGTCATCAAGCGCGACATTATCGGTTTCAATTCACGCCCCTGCACGAGGGGCGACAGCAATTCAGCACAAATCAGCAATTAAAATCATCAATATTTTGTTGCTATATTCACAAATCGCAGTAGAATTGCTGCACAAAATGCAGAAAAATCTGCTATCAGCTTAAATTATAATCTGTTTTTACTGCGCAGGTCTATGCGTTACAGTATGTATGATAAAGGTCTGCGCTGTATCAGTCAGCGCTTAGCCATTCATCTGAATCGGGAATCTTTCCCCAAATAATTTTATCAAATGGTCCCTCCATAAAGCCTACTTCAACACCAGCCGGAATTCTTGACATAGCTATCTTAATGTCATAATCTCGATAGTCTCTTGCAAGTTCAATATCCTTTTTCTTCGATATCTTAACAAGATTAAAAAGCTTATGTGCTGCTGCACATCCAAGTTTTGCCTGACGTTCACGCTGCTTTTCGTCAGAGTCTGTTCCAACGTGTTTGAAAACAATAAGTGGTGATATTACTGACATTTCTCCTTTGCTTGCTGAATGGTCGTGCTCATACATATTCAGTATAGCTTCGAACAACGCTTTCATATCGTTTTCATCAAAGCCTGTTTCGTTCGCCAAATTCGCACTAATAAAACCTCTTGCTTCATACAATCCATACGATATGAACTGTTTGCGTCCCATGGTTCTGAGCTTATCTTCGGGAGTATTATTTTCAAGTTCTGCATAATACTCACTTCCTTTATCTTTATCGCCATCTGCAACGCACATTCTTGTTATTGAAATATCCAGTGGCAGTATCGGATCAACCGACTTTGCAAAAGTTAGCTGCACCGGTCCTCTCACTTGGCCTGCATTAGGTCCTGTTGACATAACAGCTCCGAAAGTTCGAACATCATAGAATAATGAACAGGCTTCCTTTCTTGCTTTGTATATGCTTTCCTTATCCTTGGCGCCAAACTCTACCCCAGCCGTTTCCTTTGCCCGCGCAATAGCTTTATTTATATTGGTTGCATTCTGCATTATAATATTCATGCCAGCCTGTCCTTCAAATGCAGTCTGTATATAGTTGCGGATTCGTCTTTTTATAGCAACGTCTGTGATATATCCATGCATATCCTCCGGATCCATTCTCGGAGCATTTCCCATATCCGGATCACCATTTGGATTTCCGTTCACACACTGAATGTAAAACATGAATTCATATCTGTTATTGATAGCCATAGTTTATTCCTCCATTTTTTTAGATGTTGATCTCTCGGCTCTTTGGAAATAATATCCGAGAGCAAATTCTGATTGTTCATTAAGTGAAAATGCTTTAGGCAGAGATACACCTATTTTGCGGGATATCTCTTCAAGTTGCTTGCTAAAAAAGACATATAATCCCTGTTGTTCACCTTTTAGTTTAGAGAGATGGTACTGTGACATAGTTGCAAGTTTTCCCATCACAAGTGCAGGAGAGGTACAAGCAGAAGTATAATATCGTTCAACAACGCCTGCCCCGACATCGCCTAATGCCGCTGACTGTATTGCGGCATACACTGCCATTAGTCTACCTGTCTGATATGCAACAGACGGACTCTCTTTGTTGAGTTTCTCCATGATAATTAATTCCTCCTTTTTTTCTATTCGATATTTTCTGTTGAGCCATGCTTTTAGTAACTGACACGCCGCTATGTCAGGTACAGGTGCAGTTTTCCTTCCATCATCTCCACCGTACATATCAGAACGGATATACGCCAATGCTTTTGCCGCAACTGTATCAGGAAGAATAGTATTATGCAAAATCGCATACATTATCTTCGGTGCAAGCCCACTGAGTTCTTTTTCTATGCGTTCTGAAAGCTTCCTATTGTCTGTACTGTATTTCAATAACCGGCTGTATGTATAGAACAATTTGAAGTAACGCCTTCCGTATCTTGGTTCATCGATAGCAAGATCATCGTACCAAGACCTTATATTACTGCAAAGTTCATTATATGTTCCTTCATCATAGCTTCGTATCATAACTCTGCCGTTAACTCCGCTCAGTGACATCATATAGTAACGATTTTCAGGCATATAGCTGGACAATTATTATGGTATATTCGTTATCTTGAGTCGCATCTTTGTTAATAAGTTTACCATTAATAATCTATCATCCAGGAATAAACCAGTATTTCTGTTTTGATAGTAGTATCATAGTTCACTGCTAGTACGGAAAGAATACACACTTTTATATCAGAGAGATGTATTTGGTTAACTAACAGGCTGCAATCAGCGAAAACAAGTAATTCACGACTATATCAAAATCGGCGATTTTACGCTGTTTCAGGGCGATGCAGAGGAACACTTCCGAGCTATGTCTGAGAAGCGTGAATTCCATAATTGGCGTGACATCCGTGTAAACGTGTATGTCTGAGTCGATAGAATAGTTATAATAAGGCTCTCACAGTTTTGTGCTGTGAGAGCTTTTTTGCGGCTTGAAATATGGGCGTTTTACGTAAATGTGCGTATTAGTTGACAGATTTTTACGTAAAATGCGTTTTTAGTTGATACTTGACTTTTTCGCTTCCATATAGTATAATTATCATAAACCTGCGCATAATGGAATTTAGAGTATATTGCAAACCTGCGCATTCAGGAACTTACAAGCAAACTAAAACCTGCGTATTATGGAAAAGAGGCGTTATCATGATACTGAAACGTAAAATGTATGACAAGCTGCTGACCCTAAAAAACGAGCTGAACGGCAAAAAAGCCTATCTGATCGAGGGGGCAAGGCGTATTGGTAAGTCAACAATATGTGAGGAATTCGGCAGAAACGAATATAAGAGCTACATCCTGATCGACTTCGCCAAGTGCCCTGATGAGGTCAAGGACTATTTCGCCAAGCACATGAACGATCTTGATACGTTCTTCATGCTGCTGTCCACCTACTACGGCGCGAAGCTGTATGAGCGTGAGTCGCTTATCATCTTTGACGAGGTGCAGATGTACCCGAAGGCGAGAGAGTGCATCAAGTACCTTGTTGCTGACGGCAGATACGACTATATCGAAACAGGCTCGCTCATTTCTATCAAGGAGAATGTCAAGGATATCGTCATTCCCTCGGAGGAGCGTCACCTAAGTATGTATCCGCTGGATTTTGAGGAATTTTGCGATGCTTTGGGTGAGGAGCAGATATGTGGTTATATCCGCAAGTGCTTTGCTGATAGAGTTCCTCTTGAAAATGAGCTGCACCACAAAGCGATGCTCCTGTTCAAGCAGTATATGCTTGTGGGCGGTATGCCGCAGAGTGTTATTGCGTTTCTTGAAAGCAGGAAGGACTTTGACAAAGCTGATATCGAAAAGCGTGATATTCTTGCACTCTATCGCAGCGACATTATGAAGATAGACAGTAAGTACAGGAGCAAAGTCCTCACCATATTCGATCAGATACCCGGTCTGCTTTCTCAGCACGAAAAACGTGTCGTTTTCAATGATATTTCAGCAGGGAGCAAGGCAGACCAGTATGAGGAAACGTTCTTCTGGCTGTCAGATTCGATGATATCCAATGAGTGCTTCCTGTGTAATGATCCTAATGTGGGGCTTTCTATAAACGAGAACAGAGCTTATGTGAAATGCTATCTCGGTGACACTGGACTGCTCGTCAGCCACGCCTTTGACGAGAACGAACTGCTCGAAGATGAGGTCTACAAGCAGATACTCGGCGACAAGCTGAACATGAACGAGGGTATGCTCTATGAAAACGCTATCGCTCAGATGCTGACAGCGAACGGTCACAAGTTGTATTTCTATACGCAGTACAACGCTGAGAAGCACCGCAACGACATCGAGATCGACTTCCTGATTTCCAACAACAGCAAACTGAAGTATAAGATGTTCCCGATCGAAGTCAAGTCGGGGAAGAAGTATTCTATCGAGTCCCTCAAACGCTTCAAAGAGAAGTACAAGGCGAGGATAGGCGAATGCTATGTGATACACCCACGGAATCTCAGTTTCAAGGAGGACATTGTTTGCATACCGCCTTATATGACGATATGCTTATAACAAAAACACCACCGTTCAAAATCAATGAATTAATGCAAAATAAAAGTTTAGTTAAAGCTATTTTCAACATTCCGCTAAAACAATGCGAATTGCTTGACACAATATGTTGAAATATGCTATAATTAAATAATGTATAGGATTTTGCTCGCACATACAATTTATTGATTTTAATTTATCTTTTTGGAGAAAAAACATTATGCCTAGTTTAGTTCCGTTCGAGGAAGTTGAGGCAATTATTTTACTCAATATATGCCAATTCATAATTACAAGTGATATAACTAAGAACTCAATGCTTCTATCTTTATCAAGAATTCTACGGAATCTTGCTAAAAACAAAGGATTCACCATAGATGATAGTTATCGAAGTCCAAGTGGACTGAATTATCAAACCAATGTTATGTTTAAATATATTTCAGATTTTGAATCAACTCGTGTTCCTAAAATTTTCATAGCTGCGACAAATCTATACAAACAAGACAACATTGCATTTAGAAAAAAACTTTGGGAGGGATTGCTGATGGCATCTGATAGTAATAAACAAACCTTCCTTAAATTTTTAACCCTGCATAATCCTCAAGCTGCAAGCGAAATATTCTGGTCTCTTGAAAAAGCTGATGAATATCTAATAACCAATGGATTAATTCAAAGATCGCTGTATGAAGGTATGACTTTTGATGTAATTGTAAACATTGAATCTATTATTAAGAACGACAAAATATTTGCTAACAAATTTAGCAATCTTACTAACTTTCTTGATGTTGGCTTTTCTATGATAAAAAAATATATAGCAGCTTATGATACATCTGAAGACAATAGCACTACTATATCTCTATCAGATAATCAAATAAACGAATCTCAATTAACTATTCCAAAATTTGCGCCACAAATAGTAGATCAATGCTTGACATTGATAAAAGAAAAATTCCCGAACGGTATAAAAAAAAGTACAGGAATTGCAAAAAGAAAGTTTTTGGCAGCGTATTTTGAAAAATACAATATTGACTTTCCTTATGGTGCAGATTATGATGTTCTGCTATCTCAGATTACATTAGAGTATGCCACAAACACTCCTTCAGCATAATTATTATCTTAAGTTTTGTATCTATTTCTGTAATCCAGCTGGGCAGCTTTCGTGTGACAATCCGTGTGATTTTCATGGCATTTGTGTGATTTTTTCTGCATTTTGAAGTGCAAATACGAATCTTCAAACGCATTCGAAATATAAGAAAGCCGCCTGAATATCGGCATAGATCCGGTATTCTGGTGGTTTATTGTCTGGAGCTTGTGACGGGACTCGAACCTTTAAAAAAAGGTAAATCCCGACACGTTTGGTATCGGGATTTATTGTTCCTATTCAGTTTGATATTGTTCTTTCTTCGTTAAGAACCATGGTCAATTGTGCGCCCGTAAATTATTACTTTTTCCACAGTCTGAGATGTCCTTGGGGTCCGATATACTGAGTATCGTTGCCGAATGCCATTATCATGAACACTATCGGTGCAAAGAATATCGAGAGCACGCACATAGTATCGCTCTGTCCGTAGGACTTAGTAAACATATAGTTGAGATATCCTCCGAGGACTGCCGCTCCGATACATACAACCAAACTAATGAGTGAGAACGGCAATCCGATCAAAGCGATCATGCCTCCTGCACCGTCACTCGTTTCTGCTATAAAATTAGTAATACCCTGTATTGACGAGCATATCGTATTAACTCCCATAAGTATGACCCATACTATACCGAGATGATATTCGCCTGTTGCTATCTTAACGAGCTGAAGAACGTTGTATATCGGTACTATTGCCGACCAGCCGGGCTCACCTGCTTTCTCATAGAGTTTCCACTTGGCAACTATAGTGATAATTCCAAATATGACAGCCACCAGCATTATAATTCCAAAAATGATAAAAAAGGCCGCTAAAAATCCCCCAGCCACAGCCATATCCTGATTTGTCATAACTAATTTCTCCTTTATAATTGTTATATTTTGTTTATCTCAGTACCCTGACGAGTTTCCTTTATCTCATAACCGAGAGACGTGATTTTGTCGCGGAGTTCGTCAGCAAGTGCGAAATTCTTCTCCTTGCGTGCCGCTTTACGCTGTTCAACGAGTTCCATTACTTCTGCGGGAATGTCGGCATTGTCATTGCCGGCGGAAGAAGCCTTCTCCTCAGCCTTCTTGATGAGGTCGAGACCGAGCACCTTGTCAAATTCGCCGATAAGAGCGAGTTTCGTAGCATTGTTAGCCTTTGACTTGAGTACATCGTACACAACTGTAATACCCATAGCAGTATTGATATCGTTGCCGAGAGCGTCATTGAAGCACTGCATAAGGCGGTCATACTCTTCCCTGTCGATGTCGCCGGACTTGTCAGCAGTAAGCGGAGCTATCTTAGCGATGAGCTTATCGAATGTCACCTTTGCATTGTCGAGGTTTTCCCATGTGAAAACAAGCGACTTGCGGTAGTGAGACTGTAAGCAGAAGAAACGGTAAACAAGCGGGTCGTAGCCTTTCTCCTCAAGAAGTGAAACTGTGAGAAATTCGCCGCTCGACTTACTCATCTTTCCGCTGTTTGTGTTGAGGTGAAGAACATGGAACCAGTAATTGCACCATTTATGTCCCAGATAAGCCTCAGACTGTGCGATTTCGTTTGTATGGTGCGGGAAAGCGTTGTCGATACCGCCGCAGTGGATATCGAGGTACTCGCCGAGATTCTTCATGCTTATGCATGAGCACTCGATATGCCAGCCAGGGTAGCCAACACCCCACGGACTATCCCATTTAAGCTCCTGGTCATCAAATTTCGACTTGGTGAACCAAAGAACAAAGTCTGCCTTATTGCGCTTATTTCCGTCCTCTTCAACACCTTCACGAACTCCGACAGCGAGGTCTTCCTCCTTGAAGTCGTTGAAGACGTAGTACTTTTCAAGCTTTGAGGTATCAAAGTAGATATTTCCGCCTGCTTCATAAGCGTAGCCCTTATCCATAAGGGACGAAATAACGCGGATAAACTCGTCGATGTAAGTTGTCGCAGGAACGACTACATCAGGAGTTTTTATATTGAGCTTGGCACAGTCAGCAAAGAAAGCGTCGGTATAGAACTTCGCGATCTCCATGACCGTTTTATGCTCACGCTTAGCGCCCTTAAGCATTTTATCGTCGCCTGTATCGCCGTCACTTGTGAGGTGACCTACGTCGGTGATATTCATAACGCGCTTAACGTCAAGACCTGTGAAGCGCAGGTACTTTTCAAGAATATCCTCCATGATGTAGCTTCTGAGGTTACCGATGTGTGCGAAATGGTAAACGGTAGGTCCGCAGGTGTACATACTAACCTTGCCGGCTTCACGCGGAATAAACTCTTCTTTTTTGTGTGTAAGTGAATTATATAACTGCATGATATTCCTCCTATTGTCACTTAAATTGACATAATTATCTCTCTCGCCATGTCCTCTGAAACAGGGAGAGCATACTGTCCGCCGTCGAATTCCTTGATTCTTCCGATACCGTCCTGCAAAACGAATCTGAGTTTGCCGTCGCGTACCTTTTTATCGGTGTAAAGCTTCTTCACCAGAGCCTCACGGTCGATATAATCGGGAATCGCCGTTGGTAGCTTCGCCATTTCAAGAAGCTTCTTCACGCGTGAAACGTCCTCGTCTGAACAGTAACCGAGCTTTTTTGCAAGCATGACTTCAGCAACAAGTCCTATAGAAACAGCCTCGCCGTGCAATAGCTGATAACCGCTGACGGTCTCAATAGCCCTGCCGACCGTGTGGCCGAGATTCAGCACCTCGCGCAGACCGCTTTCGCGCTCATCTTTCATGACTACGCTGTACTTGATACGGCAGTTTTCAGCGGCGATGTGCTCGCACACCTCGTCATTCGTACTGAAAATCCCGTCCATATTCTCGCACAGGTAATCGAAGAGGTCACTGCTTGCGAGACAAGCGTGCTTGATAGTCTCAGCGAGACCGCTTGAAAGCTGTCTCTGCGGAAGAGTTTTCCACGCTGAAATGTCGATATATACCTTTTCCGGCTGATTGAACATTCCTATCAGATTTGTCGCAAGCGGCGTATCTACGGCAGTTTTACCGCCTACAGATGCATCAGCCGCCGCAAGGAGAGTAGTCGCATAGTTGATGAAAGGCACTCCCCTGCCGTAGGTTCCTGCAACGAAACCTGCAATATCTGTTACAACTCCGCCGCCGACAGCGATAATACAGCAATCACGGCGATAGCCTTTTTCAAGCATGGTGTCCTCAATAAATTCCTTAGTCTGACGGGTCTTGCTCTTCTCGCCCGCAGGGAACACGATGAGGTCGCATTTATAGCCGTTTTCGGCAAGCATACCGCAGATTCTCTCCGCATACAGCTCCTTTACGGTGCTGTCAGTAACAACTGCGAATTTTTTGATATTTCCAACAAGTCCGGCATTGATGTCGCTGATGAGTTTCTGCTCAAGACCGTGACCGACCTCTATCTCGTAGCTGTCGTCAACGACTTTTTTGAGCTCAACGTTGAATGTACTCATATTTTCACCTGCTCATAATAAAATAAGTCTCCTGTGGGGGTACACAGGAGACGTAGTTACGCTATTCCACTCCGAATTGTGGCATTGACCCTTAACGCGGGATACGCCGGAGGATACTGTTATTTCCCCGCCGGAGCTGACAGCCGCACTTCACCTTTCCCGCCTGCGGAACTTGCACCGACCGTCCGCTCTCTGAAAGACCGCAAAAAAGCTACTCTGACTGCTACGCTTTTGATACCCTTACATTATATACTATCTCGGCTTGATTTGTCAAGTCCCGATATCATTACTCGCGGCAATATGCATCTTTATCATTTAATCCTCCAAGGTAAAACTGTCCGTCCTGAACGGTGCAAGCGGTATGCCGTTCGAGCCGAAAAGTCCGGCTTCTGCGTAATTAGTCCACTTGAACCTGACATTGACCGGACTCTTCACCTTTTCGCACCTGATATGTATCTGATTGCCGAAAATCTCAACGCTGTCCGCGGAGTAGTAAACTCCGTCCGCACCGGCAAGCTCAAAGTCGTCTTTTAAGCCGTCATTTCCCTCCAATCCGCCGCTCGGGTTGTCGAGATATACTACCATAGTGTTGCCGCGGCGGACTTCATACGTGCCAAGCACCGGCGGCATAGTTTCAGAGCGGTCCATGAGTCCGTAGACCTCGCTCATTGCCTGCAAATAAAGCCTGTGACCGACCACTGACTTGTCAGCAGGGTGGATATTATTGAATTCGCCGCAGTCGAGAACGACTGCTATACCGGTATTTTTAATTGTCCGGAAGAGCTTCATCTGTGCCTCTCGAATGTACGCCCAGCGCTTTGTATCGGGGTCTTCGCGGTAACGGAACATCGGAAGCTGAACTATCAGGAATGTCATTTCGTCGCTGTGCCATATATTGCGCCAGTGGCTGATAAGAGCGGACATGAGGTCGTAGTATACCTCGGGGCGGTGGTCGTCGGACTCGCCCTGATACCACAAAACTCCCCTCACTGTGTAAGGACAGATGCGGCTGACCATTGTGTCATAAAGTCCGCAGGGACGCATGGGGTTCTTGATTCCGGGCGGACCCGGATAGCGGTTCTCGCCGCACTTTTCCTGTAGCTCGTTCCACGTAATATCCGGATTTTCGGCATAGCATTCAGCGGTACGCTTCTCCCAGCCGTACTGGTAAACGCTGTACTCGTCGTACTCGCTTATCATCTGCTCGTCGGACTTTCCGGCAATTGCCTTGTCATATTCGTCTATGTACACGCGTAACTTTGCATTATTCATGAGTACCTCACGCGGTACCCACGCAGAAGCGGACGTGCCTCCCCAGTTACACCCTAAAACTCCGACTACACACCCAAGCTTCCGGCTGAGTTCCTTTGCAAAGTACCAGCCTGCCGCCGACCATGCAGAAGAATTGGTCTCGGAAGCGGTCTCCCAGCGTGAAACTGATTCGGAGCGGATAAGCTCGTCATCAAGCATTGCGCACTTTGGAGTATAGTAATAGCGGACGTTCTCGCGTGCGGAATTTCTTAGTTCCTCAGCACCGTTTTTGTCGTTATGAAGCTCAAACTCCATGTTGGACTGTCCGCCCGCAAGCCAAACTTCACCAATTGCGACATTGCGGAAAGTTTTCCTTATCGCGCCGCAGGTCACCTCAAGGGTACAGCAATCGTACTGCGGCAAAGCCGGCAAAACCGCCTCCCAGCGCTTTTTGTTTATTACAGCTTCCGCGGATATGTTCAGTTCGGGGATACTCACATATATCGGCTTATCACTGTCACAAGTACCAAAAACGCGGACATTCATTCCGCGCTGTAAAACCATATTATCGCTGAAAACAGCCGCAGTTTTCATTTTTTCTCTCCTTTCAATGTCGTATAGCACATGGGCGGAAACAGGACTGTGCCCATATCCGCCCGTTTACTGTATTAATTCTGCATATTTTAGTCAGAACTGCGTTTTGATAACTCCGCGCTTTGCAAGCTGTATGTACAGGCGCAGACGCGCTTCGTCGCGGCATTCCGGCTTTATCATGTAGTACATATAGTGTTCGATGAGGTTAAAGATATCAATAGTGCGGCCCTCTATCTTGAACTGTTCAAAGCCCATTGGAATGTACCTCTCCCAAATCGCCTCGGGAGTAATGTGGTTTGCGAGTTTACTGCTCTGAAAGATAGTTCTGTTCATGCACTGGCAGTTGAATATCGCGTCATTCTGATACTCAGCATATTTCGGTATCTTTGTAAAATCGAAGTCGCGGTCAGGGAACTTCCTCAAATGCTCGGCATACGCAAACTGTTCAGCACCGATAACACGGTAATGCTCCGACCTCAGCTTACAGCCGGGGTTACAGCAGGCATTTACAAGCAGTTCGCATTTTTTCTTGTCGCGTATTTTTTCAAGAGCCTCGAAATTATTGTTCAGGTCATAGTCGATAACGACTATGTGGTAATCCTTATCGAGTTCATCGTAAAGCTTATCCGGCTCAGTGATACGTTTGCAGGTCGAACTTGTGAGCTTATAATTCGGGTAATTTGTACGGATATAGTCCTCAAGGACAGGCGACGCAACTATAACCTCGTTAAAGCCATTATCAGCGAGGTGCATGATGAGGTTGCAGAAATCGTCGGCGAGGTGTTTTTTCTCAATAAGCGGATTTGTAAACGTAAATCTCAGTGGGATACCGCGGTCGTTGAATGCCTTGATAACAGTTTTGATGAAGTCCTTGTTGCAGTAGCCGTACTGAAAACGTCCTCCGTTCCATATTGCAGGTGGAAACGTACCATATACGGAAGCTATCTCCACTCCCTCACGGAAGTACTCGGGACAATACTGCAACATTTCCGCAAAAATGATATTGAAGCCGTAGTGTTTGCTGAAATCCGGCAGGTGAAAACGTGCTTTCATAACCGCTCCTTATCTGTAAGTGAGAGCACCGCTGTTTTCGAGAGCTTTCAGCAGAGTGAAACGCGCCTCGTCGCGGCATTCCGGCTTAGCCATGTAGTACATATATGTTTCAAGGATATTGAGTGCACTCGCGGTGCGTCCCTCGATTTTAAACTGTTCAAATCCCATAGGCACGTACTTTTCCCATATATCATCGGGAGAGATGTGAGTTCTCAGGTCACGTATTTCAAAGATACCGCGCTGAGAATACGGACAGTCACGGAAGTGCTGAGGGTCGAATTTATCGGGATTGAATGGCATACCCGGGTGTTTTTTGATATGCTCGTTGTACGCTATCTGCTGTTCGCCTATACAGCGATAGTGAGCGCTTCTGCGCGGACATCCGGGTTCACAGCAGGCATTTACGAGAAGCTCACAGTCCTGTTTGCGCGGAAGCTTCTCAAGCACCTCGAAGTTGTTATTAAAGTCATAGTCAACGACAACAATGCTGTAGTCCTTACCGAGTTCTTCATTGAGCTTATCGGGGTCGGTAATACGCTTGCAGGTCGAGCTTGTGAGCTTGTAATCAGGGTAATTCTTGCGGATATAGTCCTCTAAAAGCGGCGACATTACTATCGCCTCATTGAGGCCGTTATTTGCAAGGTTCATAACCATATTGCAGAATGGGTCGGCGAGGTGTTTTTTCTCAAGAACCGGATTTGTGAAAGTAAATCTCAGCGGAATACCGCGGTCGTTGAAGGCTTTGAGCACCTGCTTGACGAAATTGCTGTCGCATACTCCGCCCTGAGTACGTCCGCCGTTCCATATTGAAGGTGGAAAAACTCCGTAGAATGAAGCAATCTCAACACCCTCACGGAAAAACTCAGGCTTATTTTTTAGCATTTCCGCAAAGAGCAGATTTAATTTGAAACGTCCCGAAAAATCGGGAAGATGAAATCTTACTCGCATTTTTTCTCCTTTCCTTTTCAGGGTGTACCCCTGAAAACCAAGCAGAGGCTTTGCCTCTGTCCGGCGTTTATTTTATACAATCGCCGCGCTCAACGGCGACCTCATATCCGGCGGCTTCTATACGTCTTTGCAGACAGCTGCGGCACTCCGCAGCTTCCTCGCCGGTGCATATTTTATTATCGTAAAGGTCGTACTTTTTACGCACATCAACAGGTGAAAGGTTCGGCATAACCACGTTACAGCCGGTTTGAAGTCCAAGCTCGCGCCCATTCGGAGCTATCGTGCCGAGGGCGGTAGTTGCCGGAAGAAGCACTTTCGGGAACATCAGACGCAGTATACCAAGCAGACGCAGAGTCAGCTGAAGTGTACCGCCTTTTTCCTCAGCAAAAGGGGTGCAGTGGTGCGGTACAAACGGACCTATCCCTATCATGTGGGGTTTCAGCTCCTGCAAAAAGCGCAAATCAGCGATAAGGGAATCCGTAGTCTGATACGGTGCTCCCACCATAAAGCCTGCTCCGACCTGATAGCCGAGGTCACGCAGGTCAAAAAGGCACTGTTTACGGTGCTGAAGACTCATCTCCGCAGGGTGAAGCTTGCTGTACAAAGCCTCGTCAGCAGCTTCATGCCGCAGAAGATAACGGTCAGCACCGGCTTCCCTCATGCGTTTATAGCTCTCGCGGCTTCTCTCGCCGAGTGAAAGGGTTATAGCGCAGTCGGGGAACTTCTCACGCAGTCCGGATATCACACTGCACATAAAGTCGTCAGTAAATGCCGGATCCTCACCGCCCTGCATGACAAAGGTACGGAAGCCAAGCTCATAGCCATTTTCGGCACACATCATTATCTGCTCACGTGTAAGGCGGTAGCGGTCGGCAGACTTATTGCTCCGGCGGATACCGCAGTAAAGGCAGTCGTTCCTGCAATAACTCGACACTTCGATAAGTCCGCGCAGGAACACCTTCCTGCCGTAGCTTTTTATGCGTACTTCGTCAGCACGTTCACGCAGAAGCTTTGCGGCGGATTCGTCGTCGGACTCAATAAGAGACTTCAGCTCAATGTCGGAGAGGTCGCAGGTATCATATAATTTTTCGACGAGTTCAGTCATATCAGCCTCCGAGACGTATCATCTCGTCGATACATTTTCTTGCAGAGGCTATGAGTTCATCGCTCATGAGCATTTCAAAAGCCTCACCGTTGTCCATACCGAGGAGAGTATTGTAAACGTCGGGAAGAGTAGTCAGCTTCATATTGCGGCAGACGATATCCTTAGTCACGGGATAGAATTTCTTATCGGGACATTCATACTGCAAATGCTCAGCGATAGATGTCTCAGTGCCGATTATGAACTCCTTCTTGTCCGACTTCTTTGCAAAGTCCATGATACCGCTTGTAGAGCCAACATAGTCAGCAAGCTCAGTGACCGCAGGCACGCACTCAGGATGAACAAGGAAGAGAGCATCGGGGTGCTCAGCCTTAGCCTTTCTGACCTCGGCAACAGTGAGAGCGGCATGAGTCGGGCATCCGCCGTTGAGAAGCTTGATATCCTTCTCGGGGCACTGCTTCTGTACCCAGCTTCCGAGGTTGCAGTCAGGGATAAAGAGTATCTTATCGGTGTCAAGTGCCCTTAAGATACGGAGTGCACTTGAAGATGTGACACATACGTCACAGACCGTTTTCAGCGATGCGGTAGTATTGATGTAAGCAACGACTGTACGTTCAGGTTCTTTTTCGCGTATCTGCGCGATGAGGTCACGGTCCATCTGCTCAGCCATAGGACATCCAGCGTCCTTGTTTGCGAGGAAAACTCTCTTTTCGGGCGAGAGCATTTTCGCAGTTTCAGCCATGAAATGAACTCCGCAGAAGATGATGTTCTTAGCGTCGGTCTTTGTAGCGTCGACACTGAGCTTGTAGCTGTCGCCGGTAAAATCGGCAATTTCGACTATCTCACGTGCCTGATAGCTGTGTGCGAGGATAGCGGTATCTGTCTCTTTTTTGAGCTGTATTATCTTATCCTGTAATTCACGTACGGTCATATTCATACTCCTTTACTGTGCAAAGCAAAATCTTATTTTCTTATTAATGTCTGCTTTGTTTCGCCATTCATGGCAAAATGAGCCTGACATAAAGAAATGTTACGTGCAAATCCCTAATTTGCGCTCCCCGAATAAAGTTCGGGCAACCGCTGTCAGACAGCGGTCATTGAGAATACATTTATTATACCATATCCTGCCCGAAATAGCAAGTACTATGCCCTGCGCACACATTCGCCTGTATATGCTCATTGCCTATTGACTTTTCTGCATTTATGATGTAAAATAGAAATGATAATTTTGTCTGAAAGAGGTAAGTCAAATGCTTAAAAACAACGAAAAAGTTATGGACAAGATCGTTGACCTTTGTAAATCCAAGGGTTTCGTATATCCCGGTTCCGAGATCTACGGCGGTCTCGCTAATACATGGGACTATGGTCCGCTCGGCGTTGAGCTGAAAAACAACATCAAGAGAGCATGGATGAAGAAGTTCGTTCAGGAGAACAAATACAACGTAGGTCTCGATTCTGCTATCCTCATGAATCCCCAGACATGGGTAGCTTCCGGTCATATCGGCGGATTCTCCGACCCCCTCATGGACTGCAAGGAATGTAAGACACGTCACCGTGCTGATAACCTCATCGAGGACTTCGACGGTACTAACGTTGCAGGCTGGTCCAACGAGCAGATGATGGACTACATCAAGGAGCATAACATAGTGTGCCCTAACTGCGGCAAGCAGAATTTCACAGATATCCGCCAGTTCAACCTCATGTTCAAGACCTTCCAGGGTGTTACTGAGGACAGCAAGGCTGAGCTTTATCTCCGTCCTGAGACTGCACAGGGTATCTTCGTAAACTTCGCTAATATCCAGAGAACAACACGTAAAAAGGTACCTTTCGGTGTTGCTCAGGTAGGTAAGTCATTCCGTAACGAGATAACTCCCGGAAACTTCATTTTCCGCGTGCGCGAGTTCGAGCAGATGGAGCTTGAGTTCTTCTGCAAACCCGGTACTGACCTCGAATGGTTCGATTACTGGAGAAGCTACTGCAAGAACTTCCTTCTCAGCCTCGGTCTCAAAGAGGAGAATATCCGTCTCCGTGACCACGACAAGGAGGAACTTTGCTTCTACTCAAAGGCTACTACAGACTTCGAGTACCTCTTCCCCTTCGGCTGGGGCGAACTCTGGGGTGTTGCTGACCGTACAGACTACGACCTCACTCAGCACATCAACACAAGCGGCAAGTCGCTCGAATACTTCGACCCCGAGACAAACGAGAAGTACATTCCTTACGTTATCGAGCCTTCACTCGGCGTAGAGAGACTCTTCCTCTCAGTTGTTACCGAGGCTTACGACGAAGAAGAACTCGTTTCAACTGACAAGAACGGCAATGAGAAGAAGGAGACACGTACAGTTATGCGTTTCCACCCTGCTCTCGCTCCTTTCAAGTGTGCAGTTCTTCCCCTCGTGAAGAAGCTCACTCCCAAAGCTGAGGAAGTATACGAGATGCTCTCAAAGAAGTTCATGGTAGACTTTGACGAGGCTGGTACTATCGGTAAGAGATACCGCCGTGAGGACGAGATTGGTACTCCCTTCTGCATCACTGTTGACTTCGATACTATCGAAAAGGACAACTGCGTAACTGTCCGCGACCGTGATACAATGCAGCAGGAGCGTATCGCTATCGACGACCTCGTAGCATTCCTCGAAGCAAAAATGGAATTCTGATTCTTTAAGCGTACTCTAACCCAGTCCGCTATCAGGTGATACTATGTTAAAAAGTAAAAACATAATGTTTCTTTCGCTTTTGAGCATATCTGCATCACTCGTCAGCTGTGGAAATAATAACGCGCCCGCCCCCTTTTCACCAGAGTATGTTGAAAACTACCTGGAGACCTGTTACGGAACGGATTTCACCTATACAGGTGAGTTCAGCTCCGATGATACTGCGCTTGAAGCCTATACCTTCAAAGACAGCAGCGGTATTGAAACCGTTGTCAGAAAAGGAAGCCGAGAAGTCGTCATCGGCGCAAAGTACAGCGTCACTGACTGCTACGAATGCTCAAAGTTCCTCGCTGATGAAGAAGTCAGAAAAAAACTCGACGATTCGGGTTTTGAGTATACTTTCAAGGACTGGTACGGCATTGAGAGCGGTATCTACATGAGTGTCCGCTCCTATGACGATATTACAAAAGCTACAGACGTCTTGTACGATATTGCGGATAAGTGTATCTTCACCGAAAATGACAAAGCTGCTGATTTCAACAGCGGCGATTATAAGTTCAGCGGTATGGCTATGCACATCGAACTCACCGACGCAGAGGGAGATACCCTTTACTATATCAATGTCCCCTCTGTCAAAAAGGGAGAGTTCCCGTACATAAAGTCAAAGCCTGAGCTTTTAACAGAGGCGCAGAACAAATACAATAACAATGCCGAAATGCGCAAATCGCTTGGGAGGAAATGATGTTTAAAGCAAGATACCTTCTTTCAGCGGCATTAGCTCCCGCTGTACTGCTTTTCTTCTATATACGCAAAAAGGACAAAGTCGAACCCGAACCTATGAAACTGCTTCTGCTGATGGCTTTAGGCGGTGCACTCACCACTATCCCTGCGGCAATACTTGAACTCATTGGCGGAGCGGTGCTCGGTATAGTATTCACCGAGGGCAGTCCTGTATTCAACTTCATCGAAAGCTTTTTCATAGTCGCCCTCGCCGAGGAAGGCTGTAAATATATAGTCCTTCTGCTGACGTCGTGGTGGTCGAAGGAGTTCAATTACACCTACGATGCGGTAGTATACGCTGTATCGGTCTCGCTTGGATTCGCGGCACTCGAAAACGTACTCTACGTCTTTCAGGGTGGCTTCTCTACGGCTATACTCCGAGCGCTTACGTCGGTTCCGGGACACATGATATTCGCCGTATTCATGGGATATCACTACGGTATCGCGAAAAAAGCATTCTGTTCAAAAAAGGTCGGACTCACCATTACCGCCTTCGTAATATCACTGGTACTCCCGATGCTTATCCATGGCTTCTACGACTTCTGCCTGTTCATGCAGTCATGGTTCTTCACGCTCATATTCCTGGGATTCTACGTGGTAGTAACAGTACTCGGATTCCTCGTCGTAAACAAGCTCTCGCGCGAAGATTCGCCGATAAATGCACCGTCTGAACCCCCGATGTACACCGGAATGTACCGATAAAGAAAAGCCATGGTCTATACAGACCATGGCTTTTCTTTATTTAATCGAATTCAGCTTTTTCTGCAATTCTATCATATGATTACGGCAGGCAGTGATCTCGCCGGTATACTTGTTGAACCATTCAACATCAGTTTCATCCGGCTGTTCCTGAAGCAGGATCGCCTGAACAAGCGCCGACTGAGAACGCGAACGCTTTCTCTCTATCTCCTTGATAGTGCTCATGCAGAGCTTAATTTCCTTTTTGAGACGTCTTTTTTCGCCCATATAGGTTCCTCCTTCCCGTCAGTGTCCTTTTTTATCAAAGGATTTGACGAATTCATCTGCCTCCGTATACCCCTTGTCGAGGTCATTGAGGATATCGTCTATCGACGTTTTCAGCTCGGCGAGTTTACCCTTAGTCTGCTCCGGATACTTCATAACGCAGGTATTGACCTCGTTTATGATGACCTTCTCATCGTCGAATCGCTTTATAAGGAATGCAAACGAATTTGCACTGCTCATATCGCTGACGATACGGGTATAGCGCAGGTCAAAATCTCCCTCGCCGTCGAGATATGAGGCAATGTCCTCGGAAACGTGACCGAGGTTTGCCTTATATTGCTTCATATATGTTTCCTGAGTACGTTTTGTCTCGTCGATATACAGTCCGATAAAAACGAGCAAAGCTATGAATGTGAGTATGAAAAGAACGATAGCTCTAATCATTCTCCTCTTCATTATCTTCTCCTGATTCAAGAGCATCCTCCTTTTCATCAGGCTTATAGCCTATTTCTTCGAGTCGTTTCTTTTCAGCCTCTATCGCCTTTCGCATAGCGTCCTCGCGTTTTTCTTCGGGAGACTTCTTCTCCTTCTCCGCGACTTCTCTTCCGAGTTTTACTATGCTCTTCATCTCATACAGAGCGATGAGTGTCGTAGGTATCATGACGAGGAGAAGTATAAGCTTCTTCGCATCTGTAAATGAATCGACCCATATAAAGAATCTTGCCTTACGGATATATTTTCCGACTATTCTGTCGGGGTCAACTGAAACGGAGTCATCGACGGGATTAGCGTCACCGCGGGTGATGAATCTGCCGTCATCGGTCTTGCCGGCAATTCTGTGAGTTATGAGCTTACCGTAAATGTCGCTCTGCTCGGAATAGAAGGAAATAACGTCGCCTTCCTTAAGTGTATCGGGGTCGACCTTTTTGATAATGATGAAGTCGCCTGTACTGATAGAAGGCTCCATACTGCCGGTAACGACCTTCAGCATAGTGCTTCCGAAAACGTTAACGGCCTTGCCCTTAGCCGAGCTTACCATGATAAACACAATAAATCCGACCATGATAAGAGAGATGACAGAAACAATGATATTCGCAATAGTATTTGAGTTATCATCAGCCTCTTCATCGACCTTATTCTGTGCATCGCGTGCAGAAGACTTCTTAGCTTCTTCCTCACCTGCACGGATACTTTCCTCAAGCTGTTTGCGTTCGAGTTTCCATGTTTTTACAGCACGAACGACCTTGTGAACGAAGAGTACTCTGTACTCTCTGTAGAGCCGTTTCATCTCCTTGTCGATAGCCGCCTGCTCCTCGGGAGTTCTTACCGGCGGAGTATACGGCGGACGCGGCTTATTCTTGTCAGCCTTGCGTCTCTTGCGCTTGAACTTCATATCGCTGATAAAGCGCATGAAATTATACTTGAAGGACTTGCCGTACTTGCGGTAGTAAACCTCCATTTTCTCGCGTTCTTCCTTTTCGCGCTCCTTCTGTTCGAGGGCAGCCTTCTTATCAGCAAGTATCTGTTTATACAGCGGATTGTCTGTATCCTCGGGGATAATGCCGAATACTACCGCGAGCAGATGTCTTATCAGGCGCATGAGCACGTAAATGGGATTCCACGAATATTCGCGGTATATTTCCCTGAACGGCTTGCTCTCGAAGTGCTGACGCTCTGCTTTCAGGCGCTGAGCACGTTCTGCTTCGAGTCGTTCCTTTTCGCGCTTCTGCTGTTCGAGTTTCATGCGGGCAGCAACAGCTCTCGGGTCTTCGATGTTTTCGGACTCCTCTTCGCCGGTTTCCTCCATAGCTTCCTTTGCAGCCTCGATTTCCTCTTCGGTAACGGATTCGTAGGCTTCTTTTTCGAGCTCTTCGGTATCCGGAGCCTTGTTGAGTTCTTCCTCGCCGATACCCTCAGCCTCACCGAGTTCATTACGTGCGAGCTTCTTATTCTGCTCGATACGCTCTCGCTCGGCAGCGATACGTTCTTCTTCCTCGCGTTTCAGGCGGGCTTCCTCTTCGCGTTTGCGTATCTCTTCAAGACGGGCAAGACGCTCCTCTTCAAGCCGCTGACGTTCCCGTTCCTCGGCTTCCTGCTCGGCACGCTTCTGTTCGAGCATTTCCTGAAGGCGGCGTTCCTCTTCCTCTTTTGCAAGGCGCTGACGTTCGAGTTCGGCTTGTCTTGCCTCCTCGATACGCTGCTGTTCGAGACGGCGCTCCTCTTCCTCGATTCGCAGACGTTCTTCTTCCTTGCGCCGCTTTTCGAGTTCCTTGATGTATTCAGTTTCTATTTCGATGACCTCGTTAATTGCCTCAAACATGAGGTTGAGGTCAGCGGGCAGTTTCTTTTCAAGCTTGAAATCGCCGTCCGCAGCGATATATCCGGCAGTTGCCTCCGCAGAAACGCTGTAATCGGCAGCGAGTTCCTTATCAAATTTTTTCAGGAACTTCGGTGCAAGCTTTTTCGACTTTTGTTCTTTGAGCGTTTCGAGTTTTTCCTTACTGTCCGTGTTCATATATGAGCGGAAAAGCAGCAGATTCAGCACGACCATTTTGTAGAAGTCCTCTACGTAGTCCTGCTGCGGCTTTACCGCGGTATTCTGCACGTTTATCTCGTAGCCGACCTTGTCATAGCTTTCGATATACTGCCATAGTGTCAGGCAGGCTTTGAGGTCGACATTTTTCATGATAGCGTTGGTACGCATTACAGGCGGACGGATGTAGGTATTACCGAGGGTCTGACAAAGCTCCGACCCCTTGTAACCTTCTATCGCCTTTTTTAGCTTCTCAACGCGCTGCCATAGCGTATAGCCGTTATCGTCATACGTATCAAGACTGTCGATAGTTTCAATTTTCAGCTCTATCTTCATCTTGCTGCCTGCACCGTCGTCGATATCGGTATCGTATCCGAGGGAGTAGACCTCCTCATCGCGTGCGACCTGTGCAAGCTTTTCGTATCGGGTATTTATGAAAATATAGAGCCTGTCAACAAGAGTGTTGACGAATTTATTCTCATACGTCAGGAGACTTTCTTCCTTGTGTACGTTGAGTATTTTTGAAGGTGTGATTTTTCCTGACCGCTTATCTATACTCTGAATGAGGTCGGTATGCTGAGCAAGGTGTTTGACCGATTCGACGGTTATTTTCCTTGACAATGCAATAGGCACCACCTCTTCAACGTCTTCGATAGTACGGCGCGGATTTCTCAGGAAGTTATCCACATGGACGAGTCCGTTTTCAATTGCCTCGACCCATGAAACGTCGATCGCCTTCTCCATAATTTTCTTGTTGAAAGCGAAGGTATTGCGGCTTGAATGAATGAGAGAATCAAGTGCGCCATATACCTCGTCGTCGTCAAAAGCTTCCACAAAATCGGAAAATTCACGATACCATTCGTCGTATATACCCTTCACTTGTTCTCACCTGCCTTATGATGCCAGAATAGTATGTATCAGAAGAGTTTCTGAAGTCGTTCAAGATAAGCAATAGATTCGTTCATCTTGTTCTTGCCGAATACCTTGTTCATGTACGCACAAAGTTCGCGGAGCTCTTCACGGAGCATTGCGAGGTTGAGTGACTCAAACTTTCTGAATATCTTGGTTGCAAGTACGTAATCTATGCCGTCGAGCTCGTCACCGCCGCAGGCTACGTATACGGGTACAAACAGGTTCATCTGCTTGAGGATACGGTTACCGAAAGCTACACGCAGTTTCTCGATTACCCAAAGGTCGAGCTGCTGTATCTTCTTGAGGTTTTCCTGCGATATCGGGTACTTGTCGAATGCTTCATGGAAAAGCTGGTCGAGGTGGTCGAAGCCGAGGTTCATCGGCGGAGTGTCAGGTGCATCGAAAGCTACGCCCTTTGAATCGAGGTTGATAGGCTGAGCACGGTCGTAAACCTTATCGGAGATAGCGAAGGTCGAGTCATCGTTGTTCGCTGTACCGATATACCATATATTCTGCGGGATAACTATCTTACCCTTGTCGAGCTTGACAGGGTCGGTACTCCACACGTTAGGAACGATGTCAAGCTCCCACTCGTCAGCGTTAGGCATTTCGAGAATTGAGAGCATTTCCGCAAAGTAGTACTCAACACGCGCGATATTCATCTCATCGAGGAGGATAAGATTGATATCATTGTTGTAGTTTGACGAGTAGATACGCTTTAATACTTCTGTCTCGTTGAAGTTTTTTGTAAATTCGTTGAAGTAGCCGAAAAGCTCGGTACGGTCACGCCATGAAGGCTGTACCGATGCGATAGTTGTGTCAACCTGTAAGAACTTACCGAACGAATATGGAAGTGAAGTTTTACCGGTACCGGAGATACCCTGTAGGATAATAAGCTTTGTTGAAGCCATACCCGCGAGGAAAAGGCGGATAGTCTTCGGCTCATAGTACAGGTGCATTCGTGAGCAGGCAAAGTTTCTGAATCTGTCAACTATGCCCTCAAGAGATATCTCGTTATCATATTCGGGCGGAGTATAGGTCTTGTAGAAGGTATCGACCTCGATGAGTTTCGAGAAGCGGAAGTCGGTAGTCTGAACAACACCGTCCTCGACTGTTCCGACAGATGCGGCAGCTTCGCCGCCTCCTTCGCCGCCTTCAAAAGCAGTCTGACCGTCAGCAAGCGAAAGTGCTCCTGAACCGGCAGGCAGTCCCATCTGTGCTACCTTCATTGCCATTATCTCGTCTTTTTCCTTCGTCATTTTGAGAACCTGTCTCTGAAGGAGTGATATCTCTTCAAGGAGGTCCTCATTGCTTACGATAGAATGTCTGAAGCGGAGATACTTTCTTATTGCGAGAATTATAATCGCAAGGATAAGAACGTATATCGCCACAACGATTATTATCGAGAGCACAGCAAGTATCCAGCTCACAGCGCTGAAATCAGTGGAATAAGTTTTGAAGATAGTTATGTAATTTTTTATATCAAATATCTGCCTGAAACCTCGTCCTATACCTTTTACTATCTCGGCATAGCCTTTAAGCATTTCAGACATGAATGCAAAAAACCATTTCAAGAATCCATTCATAATATGCTCCATTTACGTGCCTGTGATGCACGCCGCCGCAAATCTCAGCGGAGTTGTTTATTCGTCAGCTTTTTCTTCCTCAGCAGGAGTTTCCTCAGCTGTCTCAGGTTCAGCTGTTTCAGGTTCAGTTTTTTCTTCCTTGACCTCGTCTGCCGATTCCTTTACAGCAGTTTCAACCAACTCCTTTGCAGAAGCGGTTTCCGCAGGTTTTTCTTTCTCCGCTTCGGGAGTATCTTCTTTCTTCTGTGCCGCGAGGTACTCCTCGATAGCACGGCGCTTTATCTCTTCTTCATCAAGTTCAGGCTCTTCGGGGCGCTTTACCTCGATAAGTGTTACTATGAACTTATAAAGCTCGAACAGGAAGAATATCGCCATCGGAATAACTATACATACGAAGAAGCCGGTCTTTGTACGTATGAAATCAAGTGCTTTACCGAATACCGGCAGTTTCACATTTGTCCACTTACCGATAACGTCGCTTGCATATACCGGTACAGAGTCGTCGATAGAGTTGTTATCACCTCGTGTGATATAGCTTTTTGCACCATTTTCGCTCTCTTCGATACTTACGATTCTATGGGTATTCTTTACACGTTTTCCGTCGATAATGGTCCAGAAGGTGATAACGTCGTTCTCAC
The DNA here is from genome assembly GCA_900315975.1 of uncultured Ruminococcus sp. The sequence goes on along the minus strand of ONBA01000002.1, from coordinate 117,064 downwards.
TGAGAGAATTGATATCGTCCACCTGTTTACATATAATAAGGTCGCCCTTAGTGAAAGTCGGTTTCATTGAATCCGATTCAACAGTCATCGGAATGAATCCGAAAAGATTTGCGATCCCGTTGTTTCTGCCGGACGAGAACACCATTATTGTTATCAGAAATGCCAGTATTAGTACCACCCATGCGAGTACGTTCATTACGACTCTTAATGCTTTCTTCATATGATTTTAACTCCTTTGTTTAGGTTGTTTCTGCTATCTTGAAATTCATTGATAGTTTAAGTGTACCGCCAATTATGTTGTCAACGCAATCGGGGTCGTTGCCCTCAAGCCATATAACGACGGTGTATTTGTCCTTGTCCTTTGATTTGAACTTTTCCCCTGATGTCTTCATAACTATTGATGATGAAAGAAATTCAGCATCGCAATCACTTTCCTTGCCTCCGCCGTTCGACTTAGTCTTGCCGTAAACGGTCTTCTGTCCATTCTTGTAAACCGCGATACGTACAGCTTCGTCAACACCCTTAGTGACATTTTCAATATTCATTTCACCTTTATAGCTTATAGTGTCGTCACCCGAATTGATGAGGTAGAAAGTATAAGCGATATAATCGTCACCATTGTGACTTCCGTTGATTTGGTCAAGGTTAGGCGGAAGATCTTCTCCGCTGATATTCGTGATATCGTAAACTATATCTGCATTCAGTACAGCGTTCGCCCTGTCGTATTCCGGTGTCTCTGAAAGGGTCAGCCCCTGCTGAATCATGTCATACTTGTTCACCTTTACGGTAAAACTGCCAAACTTGTCGTAAAAATACGAGATAGCGTATGCTATCGCAGTTACCAGTACAAGAATGATAACAAGCAGTGCAAGTATCCTCATCAGAACGAAATACCGCTTGACTTCTTTAGTCGTTCGTCTTAGTTCAAGGACGTCTCTGATTTTCTCTTCCTCTGCCATAGAGAGACCTCCATTCTTGTAGCATTATTTAACTGTCATTCTTCCTTCTTACATATCTCTCTGCCATGTATTTGCCTGCAAGAGTTCCGGCACAGTAGTCACACTCAAATCCGTAAAGTGTTTCCGCCTGCCGGCTGTTGAAAACTCCGTCTGCAATGGGTTCTGCTCCCATTTCGTTCACGAAGCCTATTATTGATTTTACCGCACTGTCGGTGCGTTCACTTCTGCCGATGAAGTTTGAAACCTCCGGACTAAGCAGTACATAGTCCACTGAAAAGTCGGATAATCGCATCATCGGACAGGTATTGCCTCCGAAATTCGATAGCATGAAGTGAAAACCGCGGTTCCTCATCTGCTGTATCACCGTAGATGCCTGACCGTCTGTCTCTTCAAGCAGTTTCTCGGATAGCTCAAAGCATATACGGCTCGTTGCTACGTTGTAACGCGAAAAGTATTCAAGCAGAGTCTTTCCCGCTTTCGGCTCTTTCAGAAATCTCACCGGCATATACAGCGACAGCCAGTTGAAATTCAGTTCCCTTTCAACGAAGGTATTGTGTGCTTCAAGCGCCTGTATAAGTTCAAGTATGAAAAGTCTTACCGCCTGATTGGTTATCTCACTTACATCACGGAATTTGTCAGGTGTCAATACTCCGAGTTTCGGCGAATTCAGCCTTGTCTGCGACTGGAATGCCGCCGCCTGTCCGCTTGAAATCTCCCTGATAACGCGGTATTGCAGTTCAACCGCCCTTACTCCGTCAACAGTTGCCTTATTAGAACTGGTCCCCATTCACGCACCTCCTTCCGACAAGACATAATATGCCTTTAATATACTATTATATTATACCATATATATATACCTATGTCAATGAATATACTTTTAATTCGGAATTTATTACACAATTTACCCTGCTATTTCATAAAATTGCACAATAGGCAGTTGCTTACGCTGTAAGGATAGAATCACTTTATCCCGTAACAGTTCTGACTGATAAAGTAGCTAACGCACAAAGAAGACCACAGAGGCTTGGGTCGGCATCCTCGGCTGCGGGGTCTGATTTTCCAGCTCGGATAATGATTTCACCGGGTTCCTTGACCTTTGTGATCGTTTTCAGGTTCTTGGAATTAGAAAACCATGCATAAACAGGAAAGCTGATGAAAAACACTGCTGTCAATACCGAAGCAATGATGCATTCTGTTTTCTGACGACGGTTCATCTCTTTTATTGTTTGATAAGCACTTTTCAGCGGTTTCATTCCAGCTCACCTCCGTTTACTGATTCTGTGTCTGCTCATCATTCTGATCGTCCGACATTTTTGATTCCATCTTTAATGTGATGTAATCTACATACATACCGATTTCATTATCCACACGGTCATACTGATCTCCGTAGGTATCATATTTCGATGCGATAAGGATAAGCTGTCAGGAGCATCCTGCATGATTTGTGGTGCGCCTATCTGGGCGGCGGGATCTGCTGTAACGGGTACTTATATGTGCTTCACCTGCATGACCGGAGAAGCGGACGGCAGTGAGGACTATGAGATAACAGGAGCGTGATTTAATGACTGATAAAGAAGTAAAAGAACTTATGGATAAAACCGGTATGGACGAGGAATATGTGCGTTCTATGCTTGCATTCTAGGAAAGATACGAAGAGCAATTATCTGAGGTTGCGCCGATGGCCAAGACTCTCGGTATGACTCCGGAGCAGTATATTTCCGAAATGGATGAACAGAGAGTCAACCTCAACTTCCTTGCCCACAAGGGCTTTGACGTAAAGACTGTAAAGGGTTTGATGGAAGCGAAAGCGTGGCTTGAAACCGCCGATCCCGATGACCTCATGTATGGTGAGCCGACAGGTGACGAGTTTGACATTGCCGTTGGTTCTATGCGCCGTGGTATGCTGCTGAAAACAGTCGAGGCGGCATTGAAGAAGTGTTGAGGTGCAATTGTTATGTACCCCTACATAGTATTTGACGTAGAAACACCGAATCGTTACAACAACCGCATGAGTGCGATTGGGATAACGAAGATATTAGATGGTAAGATTACGGATTCGTTCTTCTCCTATGTAAATCCAGAGGTTAGCTTTGATTCCTTTAACACGGAGCTGACCGGCATTGATGCACCAACTGTGGCTGATGCGCCGACGTTTGATGCCCTGTGGAAAGAGATAGAGCCTATGTTTAGCAGCGGCATCCTTGTAGCCCACAATGCGGTATTCGATCTATCTGTCCTGAAGGCGTGTCTGAATTCTTACGGCATCACTTGGAAAAAGAGTGTGCAATACCTCTGCACCGTAACAATGGGCAGGAAGCTCCTGCCGGATATGAAGCACAATCTGAATGTCATGTGTGAGCATTATAATATTCCTTTGGATCACCACAAGGCAGACAGCGATAGTAGAGCCTGTGCGGAAATACTGCTCCATTACCTCAACGATGGCGCTGACGAAAAGCAGTTCATAAGGACATATAAGTTATGATAATTCATATGAACCGGTATTCAAACGCTCCGTTTCTGCAATGAATACTAAAAATGTATTGCAACAGCAGATCAGTGTGCTGTCAATCCCCACAGAAAGGTAGGTACCCACCATGACAAAACAAATGAACGAACAAGAGCTGCTTGCCTGCTTTGACGATGCTGTCAGCTACGGGCATATCTATCCACTCTACCAGCCGAAAATCAACCACGCAACCGGCAGAATGATCGGTGCTGAAGCTCTCATGCGCTGGACACACCCTGTCTGCGGTATGCAGTATCCCTCTGATTTCATTCCCGTTCTTGAGAAAAACGATCTGATCTACCGCGCCGATCTTAGTATCTTTGAGTCGGTCTGCAAATTTCTCAGAAGCTGCCTTGACAATGGGACAAAGCCTGTCCCGATCTCGGTCAATATGTCGCGTTATGATATCTATCGCAAGAACTATGTGGATGAGATCGAAAGGCTCCGGTCGCAGTATGATATCCCGGTGAAGTACATCCATGTTGAGGTCACAGAGACCTCGGCAATCGGCGGCATGGAGCTTGTATCGGGTGTGCTGAAAAAGCTGCATGAATACGGGTATGTCGTAGAAATGGACGACTTCGGCAGCGGATACTCCTCTCTGAATATCCTGAAGGATCTTGAAGTCGATGTCATCAAGCTCGATATGCGTTTTCTGAGCGGTGAGATCGGCGGCAGAGGCGGCACGATCATCAGTTCCATCGTGCAGATGGCAAAATGGCTCGGCACTCCTGTCATTGCCGAGGGTGTCGAGACTGTCGAACAGGCGGATTTCATGAAGAGCATCGGCTGTAAATATGTGCAGGGCTATCTGTACTCAAAGCCGGTTCCGGTCGAGGAATTCCGCCGGAAACTTGGGCAGTTGGAGCACGAGCCCATGAAGCCCGCAATGGATCTGATCCGCACAATGGATGCCGGAAAGTTCTGGGATCCTTCCTCTATGGAAACGCTTATCTTCAACAACTTTATTGGCGGTGCGGCGATCTTCACCTATCAGGAAGGCAAAATGGAGATCCTGCGTGTCAATAAGAAATATGTCAAGGAGCTTGGCATGAATATGCTGGAGCAGGAGATCCTGAACTCCGATCCGTGGCAGACATTCGATGACAAAAACAGGATGATCTATGAGGATACGCTAAAGCGTGCGATTGAAAGCCGGGATGAAGTCACCTGTGAGACATGGCGCTGCATCTGTTCAGAGATCTGCGGCGAGGATGACATCTGTATTCGCAGCCATATCCGCATGATCGGTCAAACAGAGGATCAATATCTATTCTATGCACGGGTGCAGAACATCACCAGAGAAAAGAAACGCAGCAGACAGCTTGACGAAAACGAGCAGCGTTTCACAAATGCCTTTGAGCAGATCAATGTTTATGCATGGGAATACACGATTGCTACGAAACAGATGCGTCCCTGCTTCCGCTGTATGCGTGATCTGAATCTTCCTCCGCTGGTAGAGAACTATCCCGAAACTGCAATTGAAATGGGCATTTTCCCGCCCGATTATGCCGATATGTACCGTGAGTGGATGCGGAAGTTGGATGCCGGTGAAGTCGATACGATGGAGGGCATCATTCCGCTGACGGTCGGCAGAGTGCCGTTCCATGTCCGCTATACACTGGAGCGTGACGAAAACGGGAATCCGCTAAAGGCTTACGGCTCGGCTGCATTGGTTGTGGACAACTGCACGGCATCGGAAGACAATGGCGGACACAGTGCTTTGGATATGGCTGTGCTTGAAAGGGACATTCAGAATGCGGAGGATACTGCCGCGATCATGAGCATCATACGAAAACATCTGGGGGTATAGGATAGGGAGGAGAAGCACAATGCTATTTCTAAAAGCACATTATGACGGAGAACACATCGTCCTCGATGAGGATGCTGATCTCAGCCCCGGACAGAAAGTTGTTGTTGTCTACGATGACGGGACAGTTTCCGAGAGACGGAAGTCTCTGCTTGATGCCCTGAAAGCCGAGCATCCAACACTGACGGAGGAGCAGCGGAATGATGTTGCTGATTTTGCAGAGTTTTTGTCATTGCAGAATGATCTTTGATAGAGATGCTGCTATAAGATATGATGGAGTTGGATAGATATACACATGAACAACTTAAAAAACTTCATTAAATAAGGTCAGAAGCTACCGTTGTTCGGCATCGGACCGTATCTGATATACGGAATAGCTTTGTTGAATATAATTGCGCTGATACTCACACATTATGTTGCTCACATCGGCATATTAGGCGGAGTGTGGATACCCATATTCCGAATCGTTGGAGCAGCACTGATTATCTCAGGAATCGCCATCTGGTTTACAGGTGCAGTTAGATCCGGCATGGACGAGAATATCTCAGAGAACAAGCTCAAAACTGACGGGATCTATGCCTGCGTCCGGAATCCCATGTACACGGGGATCTGGTTTCTCATGGTCGGCATAAGTCTCATGTGGCATAATTGTTTTATGATTGCCATGATACCCATTGACTGGGTGATTCTGACGGTGGTTCTGAAAAAAACAGAAGAGAAGTGGCTGTTGGATCTCTATGGTGAGGAGTATGAAAACTACAAGAGCCGTGTCAACAGGTGCATTCCGTGGTTCCCGAAAAGATGAGGGGAAGACAATGCAGTTTTCCACATCTTTCAACGAGTTATCAACATAGTTTTGAACACACAGGTGCATCTCATAGAAAGGATAATAAATGGATGAAATGAATACCACAGCAGCACCTGTGGATGAAGATACCGCACCGCTGCTTGACCGCAATACATATCGCTCCATCAAGAAGATGGATAAGGACACCCTGCAAGGACTGATAGAAACTATCTACGAGCAGGGACGGCAGAAGGGATTATCTGAAGCGGGGGTTGTGGAAATCGATGAGGCTGATGACCACAACGTCTTAGATTTGCGTGAGCTGGAGAAGTCCATCCGCACTGTCCCCGGCATGGGTGATAAGCGCACTGAAGCTGTGATGGTTCTCATAGAGCAATGGCTTAAGATTTAAGCGGCTCTCGCAGCCGTGATAAATATCATCAACCTACAAGGAGGTAAAATCAAATGAACACATCTATCACCCTGAACGATGGAACATCCATCCCGGCGGTCGGTTTTGGCACGTTTCTGATTCCGGCGGACGGCAGCACCTACACGGCAGTTCTGGAAGCGTTACGCTCTGGCTACCGTCACATCGACACAGCGACTGCATACTACAACGAGGAAGAAGTCGGCAAGGCTGTCCGTGACAGCGGCATTCCCCGCGAGGAGGTTTTCATCACCTCAAAGCTGTGGGTATCGCATTTTGGATATGAGAAAGCTCTGCTTGGCATCGACCGTTCGCTGAAGAAGCTCGGCATGGACTATATGGATCTGTACCTGCTGCACCAGCCCTACGGTGACGTTGTCGGCGCATGGAAGGCTCTGGAAGAAGCGAAAAAGGCAGGCAAAATCCGTTCTATCGGAGTGAGCAACATGACACCGAAGATCTGGAACACCTATGTTCCGCAGTTCGCCACAGTTCCTTCTGTCAACCAGATCGAGTGTAATCCGTTTTCACAGCAGAAGGCGATCCGCGAGATTATGAGAGAGAATGATGTCAGAGTAGAGTGCTGGGGACCTCTCGGACAGGGCAGCAAGGAGCTGCTCACAAACGCAAGCATCGCCGCCATCGGTGAGAAGTATGGCAAGAATGTCGGTCAGGTCATCCTTCGCTTTGAGGTGCAGGAGGGCATGATTGTTCTGCCGAAGTCCACAAATCCGGAGCGTATTAAGAGCAACCTTGATATTTTTGATTTTGAGCTGAATCAGGATGAGATGGAGATAATCAGAGGGCTTGACACTGGCAAGACAAAGCACGATCCCGATGCGCCCGGTGTCGGTGAGTATCTGATTCAGAATTATCCGATAGAAGACTGAGGATTGAAAGATGAGGTTAGAACCGCAGATGGAGCAGAACAGCACACATCGTGTGGGTAGGGGTACGCTTTAATGATTAAAAGCTATAAAGTACATAGATATCCACACGGTGCTGCCGCCCTGTGCTTTCCTCGCTGCGTTTTGGTGCAGTCCTTGCGCGTACTGCTGCTTTCCTTATGCGTACTGTTGCTTCCCACACTGCGTACTGCTGCTTTCCTGAGCGAGAAATAATCAGCAAGGTGCCTCTCAAGCTACGGCAGGGTGGCTCTGAAAGTCCGTGCAGCTGCTTCTGTGGCTCTGGCGCGGTGGCATATACAACACCGGCGTATACAGCATATACACACGCTCCGCATGTGCTGGCGCACGATTCCCACACGGGAGGGTTGGCGATTAACCTCGCAACGCCCTCCCGTGTTTATTTTTGCGAGCTGTCGGTTAGGAGCAGCTAACCGTTTGAGCGTAGGGTAGGGCAAAAAGGGAGCCCCTGCATGATTTTTGCAGGGGCTTAATAATGTTGTACGTCATATACGGGACAGCGTTTTTTCAGCGGGACACAATATTCTCATTTTTCTCGTCCCGTGATAGTTCTTCTCCTCGGAGCCGCTTTTGTGTGTTATAGGTTTCTGGTAGAGAGTTTAATCTCAACTCAGCTCATCAATTACAGATGGATTGAATTTTGCATTTGTGTAGATGATAAAAGAGTCTTTCCATGTGTTTGATGCGCCTGTCAATTCCACAGTCATGTAGATCTTGTAATTCGCATACTCTCTATTTCCAGTATCACCTGTTATAACGTTGGCACTGAAATCGGCTTCAAACATTTTATCCTGATCCTTTGGATTTCTGTGGCTGATATCACCAGTATACTTATATAGCTGTGGATTGCTTGTATCCGGTGTGAGCGTGACTTCGGAATCTGTTAAAGAAACACTTGTCAGATATCTGCCGATGTTATCCACCAACTCATATCTTGTGCCGTTGGCATCAGTAACCTTCTTATAAAGCGAGATTGTATACGTAATAGCGGACGCGCTTTCATAATCTACAATGTCATTTGCATCATAGATCGATTTCCCCTTAATCGGAGGTAACGTGCTGTACTTACCGTTTACGCCGAGCAAACTTCTATTGTTTGTCTTAAGACCAACTTCATCTGCCGAATCCTCTGCTGGTACTGCGCTAAAGTTTAACTCCGCATTATTACGGGTTGTTACATAGTAGAATGTTCCTATCGGATCTTCTTCAGTCTTTTTCATAGAGCTATAAAGCAACTCGGATGCGCTGTAAGCAATATTAGATTTGATAGAAACTTGTGTTCCTATGCCAGTCGCTACTCGCTCAGGATTATACGGAAACGCATTTATATCCATGAAGGTAATCGTTGCTGTAGATGAAATTGTAATTTCGGGAAACGAATTGGATAGAAGTGCTCTTTTAATACTTCCTGTCTTCAGCTGCACATAGTTGGGGCCAAGATAGCTCTCTGTAACATCAATTGTATGAGCTGTGCCATCATTATATGTGATGGTGGTGTTATTTGTTATATAACTTTGATTAGTACCGTAAATCATATCAGATACCTTACTTTCAGCATCATGTGATGTTAATGAAATGTAGAACGATTGCTGAATATCCGAGTTGTTTAGATATGCTGATGCATTAGTATCCTTCAGCTGAATTTTCGCAGTCACATTTGTCGTAAGTTTATTATTATCATTAGTAATTTCCGCATTACTAGGGGCAACTGTAAAGCTGGTAATGTTATGATCAAAAAGGTCTCCTAAGAATACAAACGAATAAAGATTTGCTTCAATATTAGCTTTATTATCCCCTCCTGTTCGCGTCATCTCAGTACCGCTACCAAAACGTATTCCGTGAGCATCCCCTGTGTTAGGCACATACATACTAATATAGTAGTCCTCGTACAATTCGTTTCCGCTTGAAGCGTTTGTATCAGCAAGTATGGCGGATAGAGTCTGCGGAGTAAACATGTTGTCCTTTTCATCCTTAAAGATAGAAAGCGCAAGCGTATATTCCGTGCCTTTTGCTATAGGTTGCTCAAGTGTATAAGTGTAATATTTATCCGCATTTGCATTTGGATCAAGAAGTATTAGCTTTGTCCCCACTGGAAGTGCATCAAAGTTGTTTTCTATCTTTAGAATGATACTTTTATTGAAGTTCCAGTTATCTGTGCTTGAAATCTGATTCTTCGGATACGTATAACGGATAAATGTTGTAGTCCACTCACCAGTGCTTTCCACTAAAATTGAAGGATTCGGATTCACCGTAGAAGCATTCTTGCCGGCAGCAATTTCAGATGCAATCTTAGAGGCATAAACACTGCGATAATAAGGAGTAGCCGTCATCGAAACCGCACTGAAATCAGCACTGAGCATCTTCTTAGTATAAACAGGTACATAAAGATGGTATGCAATCTTGGTGGAATCAGTCGGGTCGATAAACTGAACATCAATCAGCGAGAACTGACAGGTATTATTTGATGCAGAGTCAGCTTTGGTTGAGTCAAAATAATATTTTCCTGCATTTGTATCAGTACCGGAGTATAGTTGAAGTCCTTGGGCACCTGCCGTACCTAAAACGAATTTTTCCGCACTGCTACTGTAGTAACATGGTCTAACCACGACTTTGTACAGTGCATCGATATTTGTAGCAGTAGCTGAACTGCCACAACTATAAGCATATTGATTATTGGTCAATCCATTCGATGAACCCGCCGCATTTGTCACGAGTCGGATATAAGACTTGATGAATGGTGTAATATCACTAGACTTTGCGGAATCATCATTGATGACAAGCATTGCAAAATTGTCTATACCAGATGGGAAATCCTCGCCAAATTCAGCAGAAGCTGTTGAAATCTTGAATGCGCCGTCTTTGTATGATCCGTTATCATTGATGTATTTCGCAAGAACCGCACTGTCTGTCTTTTCGGTAGAAGCAAACGATGGGTCATTAGTCGTTCCTATAGTATATCTCCTGTTTGAAGCGTCGGCTTTCGCATCTTTGTAGATTTCTCCTGCTTTTCCAATGCTTGCGCCGTCACCCGTGATATACTCATTTGTACCCATAGCCATGCGAGGGTTCACAGTGAGGAACGGTGCTAATGGATATTCGTCAGCTTCATTGGAAAGATCAGAATTATTTGAATCACCGAATGTTGATGCATATCCTGTTCCATTAGTAAGATCTGTTGCAGAAGCATTCAGATAATCGGCGAAGACATAGAAACTATCATTTTTTACAGCATTACCTTTTACAACAGATGTGGGAACTTTTGCTGGAATTGAATTATAAGCGCCAATGCCGATAAATCTGTATGTCAAAGTATTAGCGTTTCCATTGTTTTTACCAACAACAATACCAGCACCGCTTGTATAATCATCACCGTTTCGTTTAGAAAAAGCAACACCATCTATTTTCAGATTATAGCCTGAAACACTTGCACCGGAAAACCCAATTAGTCCGCCTATATTAACATTATATGTTATCAAATCACAATCCTTGACGTAAATGTTTTTCAAATATAGTGGCTTATTACTTACTGCACCTACTATACCTCCCGTATTGTATCCTTCTATTTTGTAGCCAGTTACATAACTATCTTCTATCACACCATTTACAGTTGCAGAATTCAAACTAAAATCCGCAATAAAACCGCCCGAACCATATCTATCGTTTTCATTAGATCCATAAGCTTTTATTTCAGGTTTGCTTTCTGAATTGCCAATTACTGCACAACCGGAAATAGATATAGCTCTGGGGTAATAGGCGGTATTAGTGTTGCCACATCTTGCCAAAAAACCTGCAGCACTATACTTAGCCTGCACGGATATATCATTTAACGTGCAATTATCAAAAACCACATTACCAATTTTAGTCTCAGCATTATCTGACTGCGAAAAGCCAATAAAACCTCCAGCATATAAGACTTTCGGTGAACCTATTACAGAACTGGAGTTAAGTCCTTTCAGATTAATATTCTTGATTTCAGCACCAGAGCCTGTGTAACCAATTAATCCGCCAGCAACTGAAGCACAAGAATCTCCATCATAAAAAGTTGTAATATTAGAAACTGATATGTCTGTGGTCTCAACCGTTTCAGTATCACTGTTATCACCATCAATATATGGGCGTGTCCAGAATGTCATTCCGACAAAGCACCCTACACCATGGCGCACATTAGAATCATTAAAACATCCACCAGTAACACTTATACCATTAGAAGTGGAGTTACAACCATCTATTTTCATTTGTTGCACAGATTTAACTTCATCAATACCAACCAGACCGCCACATGAATATGCACCAGAGACGATCAACCCATCAAACGTAATTCCACTAAAATTGACATCAGAATTATTACCATTTACTCGTTTACCATATACTCCACCAACGCAGAAAAGCTGGGTCTGATTTGTTGTACCTGTAATATCACTACCATCAGTGCCATACACTTTATCTTCAATAATGCCCTGTAATTTATAATTCTTGAATTGGTATTCATGTGTCGAGTCATTTTTTACCATTACACAATCAAATAACCCCAATCCTAATAGTTTCTTTATATTATCCGCTCCATCATGTCCATATACCGTTCCTAAATCATCACCACTAATGGATTGTGTAAGTGATTTTGGTTGATAATGGTAATAGTTTTCTTGATTTCTTTCATAACGTGATAAGCTTATGTGAAGATTAATTGTATTGCCATTTCCATTAAATGTTGCAACCTTAAATGCGGTTCTATCAGTTGCATCCCCCACGTTTTTTGAGTAAATTCCAACACTACCAATTCCCCTGAACGCCTTGAAGCTGTCCATGCTTGCAAAGGTATTACTTTTTGAAAGAGTAATATCCCAGAATTTAGTATTATCCGAGGTCATCTTTCTTGCAGGATAATTCTTCGATGTAGCGGAATCTGTTCCGTGTGCTGTGGTATATCTGTAAATAATATATGGAGTGGGCGATTTCAGCAAATCATCCCCCGAAGAATATGTATTATTTACACTATCCCGATAAGCATATTTTGAATAATCATCTGGCTGAGTTGCATCCTTTCCGCATCCCACAGAAGTATAATCACCAAGCCTTGCGACACCAGTAATATAGCTATTATAACCATAGGAAGGAGAATTAGCTCCATATTGAGTATTAGCGTCGGTATTTGCCGTGCTTGCAATCGACTGCGTGATCAGCGACATGATATAAAGCGCCTGTGCATCAGGTACGGTTATAGTTCCCGTGCCTGTCTTATAATCTACATCAAGCTTATTTGTATTGTTTCTGTCTATGGTATCAATCGAATAAGTATAGGTTTTGGTAACTTGTTCTTCTTCACCCTCGCCTGTCACAGTTCTTGTGTTATAATTATCAGGTGCTGTGTCTGTTGAGGCAATCTTCTCATAGATTGCGTAGCCATTAATGACTCTGCCCACGAACTGATTGGAATAAATGCCACCACCGATAACATTTCTTCCGGTCACCGTATTGGCTCCTCTGAAAATAAGCGCACCATTCACAACACAGCCAACCATTCCGCCCTCTGCTATAAGATGCTTATAATTGCCACTGAGTGTAGTGTTGCCGGTATAGGTGACAGTCACATCGTCAATGATATTGTCACCGCCCATTATTTCGCCAATAACGCCGCCGTAATATACTGCGTTTTCGTATCGTGCAGGACTCGTGAGTGATCTACCATAGCCATACACCGCATTATTGCCTACAGCATTTTCTTGTTTTCCACTTATAGTGACTTTACTTTGTGTTTTGGTCACATTTCCTGTAATATTGATTTTAAGATTTTTAACAACAGAACCATTGCTGATGTAAATGAGAGGATTGCCAGAAGGATTGGTGATGGTAGGAGCAGAGCCGTTTGATTTCTTTCCAACAATCACACCGTGGAAAACAATACTGCCATTCACACTGGTACCCGGTTTTCCTATACCTTCAAAATCAGATGGGAGACTGTTTTCACCTGTTAAATCTGCGTTTATTACATAATATGCCGATGCAAGATAATTACGGACAAGAGCTGTAGTCCATGTCGTTAAACCGCTACTGTTGCTACTGTCTGCTACATAGTTCGACCCGTTAACATTATATAAACCATCGCCATTTGTGCCAGTATGCCACGTTGCTGCAAACGGCAAGCTACTTGAAACACTCATTGTATTCGGCAATCTAATACTTGCCGGGGCATCACCATTATTAACTACACCAGCAATCAAGTTCAACTGCGAGGCGGTTGAAATAATGTATGGATCATTATAGGTTCCGCAGCCCTCACTCAAGCCTTCCACTTTATAGTTAACCAGAATTTCTGTTACAGGATAGGTAACATTTGTACCTTTGTCAGTATAATTGCCAACATACGGAAGGAAACCGGCAGAGAAGCTAAATACTGTATTACTATCAGAGATGGGATTCGTATAATGTCTGGTGCTATTTCCGACCACGTTATACTTGTTCTCGCCGTTTTGATATTCTCTGGAATCAGTAACTTCTTTACCGTAAGTAACATTTCTCGGTGTTCCCGTCCCCCAGTCTTCATCGACCGTATAGTAATACTCCATCGTTGAGGACTTTGCTGCCCACAATTCGGTGAAGAAGATAGCTGTGCCGAATATAGAGCGTGATGTTCCATATTTTGTCTCCATAGCATCGGCAGCAGCGGAAGTCCAGCTTGTATCGCTGATTGTGCTGCCATCTCTCGCATCAAGCTTGATATCACTGAAATTCATGGTCATGTTCTGACCAGTCGCCGTTCCGTAGAGAGACTGTGCTACAGGCAGAGTGACCCCTGTCGCATTATAATTCGTTGCACGAAGGTTGCTCACAGTCAATGATGGTCTCGCCGATCCTGTTCCGTCAATACTGTTTATGAGCAAGTAAGAGGCTGCATTTGACGGCGTGAGTTTATTCAGCGTAATGCCACTTAGAGTGACTGAGCCGGAGGTAGACGAGTTGATGAGCGCACCGGATGCCACATTTGCAATATAGCCAAAATCACCAGTCAAAGTCAGACCTGTTGCTGACAGGGACGAAACCGTTGTAAACAGTCCGGTCTGCATCAGATAATGCTGATTTCGTGCTGTATCAGATTTCGGATCGCCAACATTATCAGGGAAACGCTTCCAGTTATCCGGCGTGATTGTGGTATCCTCATAATCGTGGATTGCCTTGTAACCGAAGGTAACGGTTGCATTTTCCGGCATAGTAATTGTTCCACCCGGAATTGGATAATATGACAAACCTGACAGATCAATTGCCGTTGCTGTGATCATATCTCCGTTTGCTTTGAAATTGCCCCGAATATTAGAAGCGGCATAATTATAGACAGACCAAAGCAGGAACTGTTCTCCGCCGGGAGCAGAACTACCCTTTGTCCCCTTCGCCAACATAACATCCAGATTATAATAATATCTGCTGTTCTGGTTGCCAATCAGGTTATTGTCGGTTGTATTAAGCTGTGAATAGAGCCTGTTCTGATAAGTACCCGTGCCGTTTTCAGTACTTTCAGAAACATCAGTTATTTTTGTCTTTGTTCCTCCGGCGGCATTCACATTTATGTTAACGATACCAGTGCCGTTTCCGCCGACAAGAATGTCTCCACTGCTCGTGTCAGCAGCTATCTCGTCAACGTAGTAGTTGGTGTCTGTTGAAGCAGTCGGCACAGCTACATTTGTAAGAGTATAGCCTCTGTTTAGCAGATTGATATACAGTCCATCATCTCCGCTGTACGCCTCATTGACAATCAAGCCAAAGGATGCAGGAGCGCCATTCGTTGAAGAGAAAGACGAGGAACTGATGCCGAGCGTATTGATACTCCATTTGCCAGAACCCATGAACACGAGACCACTCTGCTTGCTTCCAGCGTCAGAATACTTATGATAGACATTTGATCCTGTAATGGTAAGCTCATCAACTGTCAGATTCGTTCTTTCCCACGTCGCACCAAGCAGACCACCGGGGTATTTTGCTTTGGTGTCTACTCTTGCGCCCGTCATTGAAACAGTATTCACTGTGATCGTCCGCGCATTTTTTGTGTTTTTCGCAACACGACCGATCATACCGCCAAGATATGAAAGATTTGTATTAGCGACATTAGCATCAATAATGATCGCCGGCGAAACCTCTGAATTGGTGATTGAAACGGAATACTTTGTTTGGGTTGAATCAGCGCTTGAACCTTTGAGCAATCCAAGTACGCCTCCAACATAGGAATTATTCTTTGTATAATCAGAATCGCAGGCGATAGAACCGTACAGATTGATTGTGGGCTTTATAGAAGAACTGGTATTGATTTCAAGCGTGTAGCCATTTTCATTTGATGTATCTGTTCCGTCAAATGCGCCGGAAACACCACCGATATAAAACTTGGAATTGGCATCAGTGGCTCTTGTAATATTGAGAGTTGTTGTGAAGTTTACACCGGAAAGAGCTGCACCGTTTGTCATTGCGCCAAACAATGCGCCAGCATAGAGATAGTCAGAGCCACCTGTTCGTTCAACATTCTCAACAGTAATCGTGCCACTGACCTTAAGGTTTGTCACTGCTGCGCCCTTTGCAAAAGCAATCAGTCCCTGTGCATCATGACCATTGTTATTGGAAAGGTAGATTTTTCCGCCAGTAGCAGTAGATGCAAGCGCAGTTCCGTTTGCATCACAGCCATACACTTCACCGACAGCCAGTTCGATCTCAGCAGTTTCCGCGCCGTTCGCCTTAGAAATAGAACCTGTAAAGAAGCTGACATTCTGAAATGTATTACTGGTATCAAGGTAGGTGTTATTTCCGCCGTCTCGCATCAGACCGAGCAAACCTGTCCCGGAAAGCTCAATTTTGCCATTGACAGTTATGTCTGATGCCAAAAGATCAGTTTTGTCCGCTTCCGTAACGTCATTTTCATCCTGAAAGCAGAGCGGACCGTGGTCACTGCCATCATTTAGCTGTATATTGAGCGCGACCTTTGCGAAGGACACCTCATCGGTTATGTCAGGATTCGCCGTTACATATGCAACAGTAACCTGCTTGTTGGCAAAAGAAACGATGCCTGCTTCCTCGGCATTTTTCTCCGTTCCACTTACCGTGAACATTCTGACAACCTCGCCCCACTGACCGAGATCGGATGCTGTTGTTGCAGCATTTCTTTTCAGTGTCCAGCCAGATGCAGGAGTGGCCTCTGTAATCACCGCATTTGTTTCAGAATCTCTTACTTCTCCCACTGCAGCAACGTAATCACTACCATTGCCAAGTGAGTACACGAGTGTTTCGTCATTTTCATACACAAGCTGCGCATAACCGTTGGCGGCCTGCGCACCGCTGATGTCAGTAAGTCCGGCAAGGCGGATCACGCCAGCCTTAAAGGAACCCGCAATTGCACCGCCTTTATATGTTCCAGATGCAAGCGAAAGAGTATAGTTACCCGTCAGGTCGATAAACGAGCCAGCATTGCTGCTGTCCAGCGTTGCTACAACACCGCCGAAAACCGTTGCATTTGAAACACTTGCGTCTGTAATAGAAACACCGCTTACGTCAACATATGTCGAGCCGTTAAGCTCTCTGATAATGCCTCCGACATTTCCGGATGATGTGCAGCTCAAACCGGTCACAGTAAAACCGCCTAATGTAAGAGTATTCGCATAGGCAGAATTGACATACTCTCCGATGACACCTCCATAAGGAACAGAGCTATTGGGAGGAGTAAAATCGGTGTCTGTATCCGAATCTGTAATCGTAACATTGCCGGGTGCAGTATACTTTCCGAAAAGACCGCCTGCACCGGTTCCGGTATTCAGCGTTGTGGTATTCCCAATGGTGTATTTATCCAGATCAATTGTAACAGCACCTGAATAGTTAGGCTTGTATTCTCCGGCAATACCGCCGCTGATACCAGTACCTGCGACCGTACAACTTGTAAGATTATAGCTGCGTGTGAGCAGAATATCATTCGCTGCTGTATCACACTCATAATATCCAAAAACGCCGCCAGTAGTTGTGCCACCGTTAACATTACAGCTATCTAAAGTAATGTTGCCTGTTGTGGTTGCGTAGTTTACAGTAGTATTCTTGCAGTATCCGGCAATACCTCCAGCATATACTTTTCCATCAACGGTTCCTTGGAACGTGTATCCCGTAGGCAAAGTAATCGTGCCGCTTTCAGCATGGCCGCAGATGAATCCAACCTCATTTTTAGCAGTTTTGAAATCGACCTTTGCCGAACTGCTGCCTGTAAGCAGTTCAAAAGTGGATGCGTTAATTTCCCCGATAAGGCCACCACAGTACGCACTATCAGTTCCAATAAATGTAATGGCTGTATCCGCTGTATTAGTGTACGTTGCTGTGAGTTGGCTTGAACCGACTATCTTTCCGCAGAGAATTCCATAGTTCGTGCTGCTTTCGTTATTCGCAATAATGGAACCCGATACAATATTGTCATTGTTATCTTTAATAGGCGTATGATAGGTGCTGTTATCTGTAAACGTTAGATTGATCTTTGCGCCATTATACATTTCATATATAACACCTGAATAGCTGCAGGCGCTGGCTGAATCAAGTTTAAGATTCCAATTATAAGGTCCTGTTCCGCTACCCTTCACGTGCATCGCAAACAGGGGAGATACTTCCGTTCCAACATCTCCAATGCGGTTTATATTGATAGGTATACTAACACTATCCTGAAGTCTGATTAATGTGACAGAGTCCATGACATAATCAAAAATAGGTGAATAGGTTTCGACATCGTACTCATTGTCGATTGTTGTAAATTTTAATGTGCCGCTAAAAGGACTCGCAGCAGTACCGATTGGATTATACTCAGTATCAAATACAAACGGTCCGCCAGTAGTAGCAAGAGTAATCGTGTCATCTGCATGAGTAGCCGCGAAAGTTGTATCATCAAAGCATTTAGAATATTTTGAAAGAGCATCCGATGAAGTAAAACTAGGCGAAGTACTGCCGGAGTATCCACCATTCTCAGAACCGTTATACCATGCCACAAGTGCAGCAAGTTCATCTGGATCAGTTGCAGCTTGAGCTTCCAACGCAAAGTTGCTCACGGTCTTTTCCGCCTTTTCCGGAATAAGTTCAGGAATAATATTCAACGGAAATGCAGTAAGACTCATAACAAGAGCCAGCGTGCAACCAACGCACCTATTGTAAAATTTCTTTTTATTATATAAAACCTTCTTCATAGTATCACCTACGTTCGATTTCGTAAACAAAGCTCGCACTGCTTACGGCTTAAGCTCCTCCTGCTCCTACGTTAGTTTGTACATAATTTGTGCAACGAATGTATTTGCTTGGAAATTCATTTCCGGTATAGTCAGTATTTGTCTTTTTCTTATAGAATTGAACCAGATATCTGTTCTGCTCAGTCGAGTTGACTGTAAGCGTAACCGTTTTCCACCCGTCGGTTTGCATATCCGTAACATCACCAAGCTTCGTGCGGTTATTCTCTAAGAATGCAGGATTGATGGAAAATTCGTTACTATCCCACTGAATATCAATGGTTCCCGTTCCCGAACCTTCGATGACAAGATTATAGCCATCGTAGTTTGATGTGTTCGATTCATCAAGACTACCATGCCAGCCAGTTTCAACTGTTCTGCCTTTGGAAATGCTGATAACACAGGAGAGCGTAGGAAGCGTGCCATTTAACTGGACACTTTCTGGGGTCGGTGTTGCCGTGACTCTAATGAAAAGGTCAGGGACAGCCTTCACTACCTCTGTACTGTCAAAACAAATATCAAAAGAATCCTTGTTTGTATCCTCTCCCACAAGAGTTTCTCCTGAATAGGTACATGAAAAACTTCCGGTATTCAAATTATTCTGCACTGCATCACTGACACTCACATTGTCATCAAGGCTTTTCTGTACATAGAACGTCTTTGGATTTGTCTCATCTTTCATTTGCACAGCAGTTACTTTCTCGTACTGACTGGTACTGATGTTATACTTGACAAGTTCTGCTGTAAAGCTGTATGTAATCAACGCGCGTGCTGGGCTTGCAAGATCAAGCTGATCGTAATTACATACAGTGACATTGCAGATATAATCTCCATCAGCCGTAGTACGAAGGTTCTTCACAACAAGCTCTCCGCTCTCCATATAGTTGGAGGAGAATCTTGTGGTGCTGGATGCCTGTGTGGACACAACACGCTTGACATCAGCTGTACCATTATACGCCGAATATCCTATCATGACTGAGCAAAGCGTGAACACCGATATAAGCATCCAAATTGTGATGGGATACTTCGTAATTCTATTAACAATGTTTTTAATATTTGCTTTCATCAGTCTCACCCCATTCTTCGCTCACACTCCTTACGGAGAAGCTGGTTCAGCCTGTTCATCGGTATATGTATTCTGTTTTGCAGAGATATAAATAATATCAGTCTCTTTATTATTGAACGCATAGTTCCAATACTGCGCATTTCCTTCTTTGATTGTAGAATCTGTCCGCCATACCAACTTTATCGCATAATAGTCTCTGTCCTCACTGCCATCACTGTCAATCTTTGGAATTTTCCTTGCTATGCTGTAGAGAGGCTTGACATATTGATCCACAGTATCCTGTGTAGTATAATTGGTTCGATTCTTTGACACAAGCGCGGTCTCATCACCAAGTATTCTGCCGCTGGAGTTATTATCCGGATTCACATCAACAAGATTCACCTTCCCGGCGGTAACAGTGGAACCGTAGCTATAGTCACTTATGATGCTGTAATGAAGCTTTGTTTCAACGTTCAATTCGGTTTCAGGATCAGTATTCCTCGTGTGATCTGTATATTCTATAGTTCCATGTTCATCTTCCATCACACGATATAGTTCATAAGTGAAAGGGATATTTGTTGTGTGGGAGAGCTGTATGTCATAAGCGGAGTATTTACCCGGTTCAACAGAGAAAACGATATACTTCTCTGTGCCGCTTGACACATCAATATTCTCCAGATTGATATATAAAGCAGGATCATCGCCACCGGATGCGAGGTTGATCGACGGCGGCTCCTTGATCTTGCTCATGGCTTCTATCTTATCTTGATAAGAAAACCACGCATATACTGGAATTGCTGCCGTACAAAACAAGGCAATCACAAGCTGTATTTTCACGGGGAGCGACAGTTTTTTGATATGTTCGATTATTTTTTTCATAGCTGCCGCCTCCTATTCGTTTCTTATTTCACCTGCATGGACAATATGACATATGACAAGTTATTGCCTATGTCAAGATCAGCGTTATCATACCTCAGATTATAGTGATTGTAGGTTGAATTTGAGTATGAATTGTATAGATTCGTAAGATCAGTTAATACTTTTGCATTGCTATCACTGCAATCCTTGAAGAAGCCGTCCTTGTTTCTTGCAACATACGCCAAAACTGCTTCATGTTCACTTGGAGCATATATTGTATTCGCGCTATCGGTAAGATCACTTAGGTGTTCAGGCCAGTACCAGTAGATTGTGGTATAAGCGCTTTCGCCTCTTGTGTAGGTCTGATTTTTCAATATTCTCTCAAGTGAATCGTTGTTATTGTCAATCAGCCCTGTGAGTTTCCCATTTTGATCCACACCGGTGAATAACATGATATGTGCGTTAAGATATCCTGCAAGGGCACTGTTTTCAGTTTCGGTGATATTAGTTACAGTGTTGCCACCTTCGTCTTCAGATTCTTCTTCCACATATGCTTTTATTTCAAAAAGGCAGTCTACGGTGAGTGTGTTTGTACTTTGAGGACTAACACGAAATTCAAGACTTCCATGATCTCCCGGTTCAAGAGCAGGCTCCTGTTCATCACCCTCTTTTGCATTGATGTGATTATCCAAATTATGCTCAGCACTGATCATCCATTCCGCCGCCTCTGAATGCAGGGAGTCATACTGCGTTTTGTAATACCCCGATTGAGATCTTGTTTCGATGATATAAGGAGCACCCGCCGCATTCATCGTTGCCCCAGTACCCTCGACTTCTTTATTCATGGTAAACCAAGCAATTGTCATTAACACCAAACGAATGACGAGCCATTTTACAACGTTATATCGTCATTTTATAGCAATTTCAAGTCAATAATCATTAGCTGAAAACTAAAGATGACCGACTTTCACTGACTTCACTATATACTACTCCTGCAACACCTATATATCTATCTTTCGGATAACGATATTGAACGTTCAGAGTTCTGATATTGTTTCCTATGCTACGCCATTTTGATTTGTTATAAACTCTATACCTCGCAGTCCTCTAAAATCCGCCTTAAAGCCGAAATACAGCATTGACATTTTACCGCTCATATGATATAATTAGTATAGGAAAGAAGGAGATGATACCAATGACTACTGTTCCTACAAGTCTTGCCAACAGCATTGACGCTTCCGACACCCGTGCCAAGCTCGATGCAGTTGCGAAGAAACTGATAAAACATCTATCATACTTGCCGAGATACTGAAAGAATGTGTCGAGGAGTTTGAGGGATACGATATTAAGTATATTGAGAAAAACTGCTTTGTCGGTGAGGTCCAGGTCAATGAGGTATCTGTTGATCAGGACGTACCTGATGCCGATTCGGCAATCGTTGGCTCTGATACTGAGGACAATTCTGACAGCGAGGGCTTAGTCCGCTATGATCTGGTATTCGATGCCATTATTCCAAAAACAAGCAAAGTTATTCGTCTTGTCATAAATATTGAGATACAGGTCAATACAAAGCTGTCCTATGCTATCGTAACAAGAGGTGTGTACTACGCCGCCCGCCTGATCTCACGGCAGAAAGGAACTGTTTTTGAGCGTTCCGACTATGACAAGATACAGAAAGTGTATACCATTTGGATATGTCCGAGTCCAAGCGGTGATAATACCAATTCTATTGTGGAATATGGTCTGAAACCGACAAAGACAATTGGTCAAGTTAATGAGCCTGTAGAAAACTATGACAAAATGAAAATCATTATCATATCCTTGAATGACGAGGGTATGGAAGGTGATAATAGTATCATACGTCTTTTGAGTACGCTTCTGTCCACGACAGAATGTGTTGAAAAAAGGAAACAGATACTCGAAACTGAATTTAATATCCCCATGACAAAGGAAATTGAGGAGGAGGTGCTTGAAATGTGTAATCTCGGTATGGCAGTTGAATTGAATGGCGTAAAAAGAGGATTTACTCAGGGAACTGAGGCAACTACTCTCCAGAACATCAAGAATCTTATGGACACTATGAAGTGGACTGCACAGCAGGCAATGGATGCATTGAAGATTTCTAAGAGCGATCAAGCACGTTATGCAGCAATGCTCGGTTCTGCTAACTAATCGGATAGGTGCTTGAAATGTGTAATCTCGGTATGGCGATTGAATTAACTGGTGTTGAAAAGGGCAAAGAGCTGTCATTGCTCGAAAGCATCAAGAAAATGATGAAAAATCTGAAACTGACAGCACAGCAGGCAATGGACACCTTAGAAATACCCAAAGACGATCAGGCACGTTATGCAGCAATGCTCGATGACAACAATTAAACCGATGCCCACCAAGTCTATAATGGCTTGGTGGGCAATTTCATCATGTATCAACCGTTATATTCATTTCAAATCCACCCTTGAAGATGATCTGTACCTCGGTCTTGGACAGCACCCTGATACACTCTATGACCTTTCTGACAGTCACATCATCGTATTCGGTCATTTGAAACTTTGCCTTTTGAAGCTCCTCAAATGCGGACATCAAATGATAGCGTTTTTCATCACTGAGCTTTGAACGGCTCTTTCTGTCTGCGATCTGCTCTTTCAGGAATTTTTCTTCATTGATGAGATCCTGAAAATCCTTATCAAGCGAATCCTCATCTACCGATCCGCTTGTAATAAGATGAACAAGACTGTTTCGGGCTTTTGATATTTCATTAAGACGCATCTTCATTTTTTCTATCTCCGAAGCTGCTATATCCTTGTCCGTCATGACCATCATCAGATTCCGTTTCATTTCTTCCAGCATTTTCTCGCCATCCGCATACACCCTGTTGAGTGCATCGACAATAGCAGTCTGTAGCTTTTCTTCATTTATAGATGGAGAGTTCTTACAGTATTTACTGCCGTGGTCGAGCCTGCTGATGCACCTCCATACGATGAGCTTATGTCCGTGAGAAGTCCATGTGACACGGCGATATGCTGTACCGCACTCTCCGCAGATAAGTATATCGCTTAAAGCATACTTACTTGCATAATGTCCTTGTTCTGTCTCGGTCTTGTCACTTCTTTTTCTTATCGAGCCGCGCCTTGCAAGCTCCTGCTGAACACGGTTATAAGTATCACGCCCGATGATGGCAGGGTGGCAGTCATACACGATATACTTGTTCTTTTCTCCGTTGTTTTTCACCTGTTTATGCAAAATGCAGTCTACCGTATAAGTTTTCTGTAAAACGGCATCGCCTGCATATTTCTCGTTTTTTAATATGTAATAAACCGTCCCTGGCGTCCAATCGGTCTTACCGTTCCATTTCTTGATGCCCTCATCACGGAGCTTTCTTGCAATACGTTTCAGGCTCAGTCCGTCAAGATACAGCTTGTAAATATATCGGACGGTCTCAGCTTCTTCCTCCACAATAATGGGCTTGCCGTCGTCACCTCTGCGGTAGCCAAGCATCTTATCAAGGGAATATTTTACCTTCCCTTCTTTGAAAGATTTCTCAACGCCCCATGTGACGTTCTTGCTTATGCTTTCGCTTTCAGCTTGGGCGAAAGAGCCATACAGCGATATGATAAATTCGCTGTTCATCGTCATGGTGTTGATGTTTTCTTTCTCAAAGATAACTCCGATGCCCAGCAGCTTCAACTCACGGATATATTCAAGGCAGTCAACCGTATTACGGGCGAAACGGCTGATAGACTTGCATAATACAAGGTCTATCTTTTTCTGCTTGCACTTCCGTATCATTTTATTAAACTGTGTGCGGTTCTTTGTCTGAGTTCCGCTGATGCCCTCGTCTGCGAAAATGCCTGCAAGTGTCCATTCGGGATTTGAGTTTATCAAATCGGTGTAGTAGGCGATCTGCACCTGATAACTGTTCTGCTGCTCCTCATGGTCGGTAGATACTCTGCAATAGGCAGCTACCCTTATTTGCTTGAATTTTCTCTCCTTGATCTCGGCGGGGGATAATGCAGGAATTACAGTAACATTGTCTGCTGTCGGGATATTACGGCTCATCAGTATCGCTCTCCTTATATGTTATCTTCTTGCCGTTTTTGAAAATAACGGATATGTGCTTATCGGCATCAACAACGATCTTTTCAGCAATCTGCTGTAATAACTCCAAGTTAACATCATCGGACTGCTCGTGTTTTTTTGCGGTATTTTTCAAATCGGCTGTAACGTATGGAGTAAGGTCATAAGTACAGCAAGCATACTGTTCCGATGCAAGGGTAAAGATTTCTGAAAGAATCTTCTCGGCTTCAATTGGCTCGGCGGAAAGCATTGCATTAAGATTTTCTTCATGCACCTTGATACTACCACTCGGAACATATTCCGTAAGTACCGACTTGACATTCAACAGTTTGGGGCTTTTAATAACACTGTTCAGAATTGAACGTATAGCGGACAAATATTCTTCCTCTGTTATGGCAGGCATAAAATTCACACAGCCTTTTGTACAGCAATGCCATTTTGCAACTCCTGTTCCATTATAGTTGTGTCCCATATGCATACCGCATACGGTACAGAATGACATTCCCTTTATGATTTTATGTGCAGGTAATGGCTTTCCGAAAACTTTTCTGCACATACTGTCACGAGCCTGCTGAAAGGTCTCCTTTGAAACGATAGGGGGATAACTATATTCACCGAAGTATCTCTCGTTTCTCAGTATCGACATCACCTTATCGCCTGATTTTTTCTCGCTGTCACTAAAATGCGGTATTTTTTCTGCATACAATGCTGCTCCGATCTTAGGTCCGGTAATGCCGTTTATACGGTCATTAAATATACGGCGTACAATGTCGGCACTTTCTTCATCAATGATAACTTCTCCGTTTTCTATTTTGTAGCCATACAGCATTTTACTCCCCATTATACCCACTTAACCTTTCCGTAAATTCCAGTCCTGCAAGCATTTTGAACCTGATCGTGCCGTCATCACAAATGATGATCTTTTCTACAACTGTGTCAAGTATCTCAGTCTGTGATCTTACACTTCCATCATAACGTTTGAAAATCTCCGCAAGCTCCTCTATCCTCATTCGTAGTTCATCTTTTTTAGCAGGAGCTTTATCCATGCCCCTCGTCAATGCCCTTATCTGACCATCTATCTCAAATACCTGTTCTGAATACTGTTCAGGCTCTATAAAATGTTTTGTAAGGAGCTTGCTTAATCGGTGCTTTTTCTCCTTTAGCTCGGCAATCTCACTAAGTATCTTTTTATCCTCAGTAGTCCCGCCTTCTTGCGCTTTGCGAAGCCTTTGTAAATTATCTAAACACTTCCCAAATATCTCCGTTCCGTGAATGTGTAATTTGTCACACATTGCTCTGAATGCAACATTAAGCGTTTCATCACGCACTGTGATGTTATCGCACTGATCAGCAATACCATACCTTTTGGCGCAAGACCAGGATAGGTTATTCCTATAATTCGACGAAGAATAAATGTGACCGCACTTTCCACAAAACAGCTTTTTCTTAAAGATAGAGTCAATTGATGAACCCTTTGGGGCAGCAGACTTTAACTTCATCTCCGCTGCCTTTGCAAAAATCTCACGGCTGATAATGGCAGGGTGCGTATCACGAAGATAATACTTAGTCTGCTGACCGTTGTTGATCTGATACTTCTTACCCATAAATTCAGAGTACGTTTTCTGCCATAGGGTATCACCGATATACTTCTCCTGCCTGAGCATTTTATTGATAGTGATGTTATTCCATTGTATTCCTGTCGGTGAGGGTATACCTTCCTCGTTCAGCTGTACAGCTATCTTTTTTATTCCCATTCCGTTGATATACATATCAAATATCCTGCGGACTATTTCTGCCTTTTCTTCATCGACCTCCATATTTCCGTCCTTGCCTCTGATATAGCCATACGGGATATGCGAGTGATGAAGTGTTCCGTTTGCCATTGCCCTCTGATATGACCAGCGAATATTATTGGAAATGGACTGCGATTCCTCCTGAGCGAGACCGCCCATGACGGTTATCATCATCTCGTCCGAAAGTCTTGCCGTGTCGATATTTTCTTTCTCGAAATAGATAGTAATGCCAAGACTTTTCAGCTCTCTGATATATTGCAGACAGTCCTTTGTATTCCTTGCAAAACGGCTGATAGATTTTGTTATCACACGGTCTATCTTGCCTGCCCGACAATCTTCCATAAGCCTGCCGAATTGGATACGCTTCTCTACGCTTGTTCCGCTGATACCTTCATCGGCATAAATATCAACAAGCTGTTCGGTTTCTGAATTATTGTAAAGCCCCGAAAAATACCTCACCTGTGCTTCATAAGAGTTCACCTGATCTTTATGATCGGTAGATACTCTGCAATAAGCTGCAACACGGACTTTTTTGCCTTGCTTACGAGATATTTTCGGTATCATCGCTATTTTTGCCATGTAAACTCTCCTCTCCGTTTGGATAAAACAGATGACCTTATTATTTCTACGGAACAGGCATTACACCTGTTCCGCATAAATAGTAGTTCAGTCCTCATCTGTACAGTAGCTCAGACCATTCAACAGCTGAATATATATGCACTCATTTCGGTCATGTTCTTCTCCGTCCGAGGTCATCATAGCTTCAAGAAAGAACGCCTGAGCTTCCTGTCGATTGTTCCATCTTCTCTTTTCGCCGTTGCATACTGTAATCAGATTCCGCCTTGTATTCATAGCAAGTTCGGGTATTTTCAGCATATTACTACCTCCTGTGATCATGTTCCGACCTCCAACTCGGCAACTGACGGATAAAGCTCGAATATCACCTTTCGGTCAAGTTCGTCAATACGCTGACACTGCTCCTCAGTGATAACATTCTCTTTGACTAATCGGGCAAGTATTTCTTTCTGCACAGCATAATAATACTCTGCCTGACCATAGAGCTTAATTTCCATCACATCGCCCCCTTTTCAGTAGGAACGATTGCATTATTTTTGTTACTCATGTTACCTCCTTCCCCAAGTATTGGGGGGACATGGAATATCCCTCATTTTCAATGTTATACTTTAAAGCGGTGAAAGTCAATAGTTTTGCATCAAGTCTGGTGATGCGCAGCAATAGTGACATTGAAAAGGGATATTCCCCAGTTGATTTTGCACATATAAAGTACGACTGACTAAAACGGCGTACAGGCGTACCAAGCCCGATATCACGTCATTTTAGGCGTACCAAATGCCGTACAGTTAGCCGTACCATAGGTTAAGGCGGCGTACCGGTACGCCATGAGCCGTCCGCTGTACGCCGTTCGGTACGCTTGTCGGGACGGGCAAAATCACGCATTTACGCCATTGGTACGCCTGTACGCCTTATTTGGTACTTGCTCTTTAATACAGATGTGCAAGCGTTATGCCTGTGAATCCCCTGACGTTCTTTCCGTCATTGGGGATATGTGTTGAATACTTGATATGAAATTCTTCCTCGTTCTGCTTTACCCAGGTGATGAACGTGTCACGTTTCAGACTTGTCAGTGCATTATCCTCACACCAACGGGTGTAGCAATCGTAAAGTTTCGATGATGTAACACGGTAATTCTCCCCATACTGCACCCTGTCCGTATCTTCCAGAAATTCCGTGATGTTACAGTTATCCTGCATCGTTTCCCTGACATTCTGCTTTGCTCTTTCCGATATGGTGAAGCGGTAGCGGTTCTCGATAAGCCTGCGGAGACCGTCAAACATCCAGCAGAATATTTTATTCTTTTCTGCAAGAAACTTATCTGCGATATGCGGATCAATAACTCGGCTTTCGGGCGGTGTCTGTGTGGTGAGAATGATCATTCTTCGTGAGAATCCTTTGCTCCTGTCATATAATGCTTTTGGATTACCGTTTCCGAAACATAAGAGCCTTGTATATAAAAGCGCCTGTTCGCTCTGCTTGCCCTTTGCTTCAACATCTATCGGTATCTCGGCTGTAACAAGGTTCTTTAAGTAGCCTGTGGACGGCAGAGCCGACATCTGCATATCGTCATCGACCATGAGCAGACGGTCTTTCAGGTTATATCGAAAAAAGCGGTCAGTCTCAATGCGATGGATATTGCCCGTGATCATATTCTTCCCGAACATATCATTCAGAACAACAGCAATACGGCTCTTGCCCTCGCCGCCCTGTCCTATGAGAAACATCATTTTCTGCCCCTTCGTGGACGGTATCAGCAGATAGCCGAGATACTCCTGCAAGGCTGCAATATCTTCGGGGTACAGCAGTTCATAAAGAAAATGCAGAAAACGTTCGGGATAATATGAACCCCGCCATATTGTCGGGTCATAGTTGATATTCAGCCTGTTCAGGCAAAATTCCTTGTCAGGGTAAAAATTGCCGTTCAGGTCGAGCTTGCCGTTATTGAGATGAATATAATTCAGATCGGGCAGCAGAGGCTCGCTATAACAGTAGTGGCGGAGCGAATCTATGATATTACTGACCTTTTTCGGCAAGCCGAACCATACAGCTTTCATCAGGATATTGTATATCTCATTCCCAAGCTCATTCTCATCGACCACGCCGTCATAGTCATAGAATACTCCCTTGATGCACTTCATGGGGTGCTGTCCCAAAAACATACGGCTGAATATCAGTTCATTGACAGTGGTCTTGTCAAGCATCCAGTCGGGCAGTTCACGGTCACGTTTCTTCTGTTTCTTTTCGGGCGATGCTTTGGCTGCGGTCTCCTCGATGACCTCACCATTCTCCCCATTCTTCAACACATCGTTTGTATTCTCGTTCAATCCTGTCTACCTCCAGTTTTATTTCTTCCAGTTGCTCCTTATCGAAACGATTGAACTTTTCAAGCATATACTCCGCATAGCCGATATTCTGCAAAGCGTACACGAAACGCCCGTCCGTATCCTCATCGGGAGAAGTCGGAGCATAACGCATTTTGTACTTATCCAGCAAAGTAAAGTACCTCAGCAGAACATCATACATATGCTCCACCCTTGCTTTCTCTGCCTTACGCTCGGCGATCTCCCTGCGCCGTCTGTTGACTTTCTCCATATCGGGCGGCGGTACGAACTTGTTCGTACAGTCAACGTCCAGACCAAGACCGAAATCGGAGTTGAGCTGTTTTACCGCTTCTATCGCCCTCAGCCCGAAAAGCTCCTGCACCAGCTTTATCACATCGCCGTGTGCCTGACAGCCGAAGCAGTAATAGTGGTCATCATACAGCTTGCAGGACGGGTGACGCTCCCTGTGGAATGGGCAAAGCGCCATGTTTCCTCGGTGGACTTCCACGCCGTAGCTTCGGGCAGCGGTGGGTACGTCCACAAGGTCTTTTATATCGTCGAATATTGTCATAAAATGACCTCCTTCTATTTAGGGGCTGAAAATTAGTATTTTTCAACCTAAAGCGGTTGAATATTGGAAAAATAATAATCTTTTGACTTGAAATCTGTATAGCTTTGTGCTATAATGTATAATGGAATAATATTGAAAGGTGACTTTCTATGTATAAGTACTGCGACTTTCAGTCTGTTACCAAATTGCTGTACAGTGGGCTGATAAAATCTACGATCAAATCATATAACGTAATGATGAGCGACCTCTTTGGTGCATATAACGCCGCCGAAAGAAAACAGGCGTTTACCGGCAGTGAGCTTTCACGTCTGGGCAACGGTAAGCGTGTGCCGTCAAAAACGTGGGTAGACTTCTATCAGCGGAATGACAAGTCAGTCATGATCGCAGATATTATGAGCATTATTCCAAATATCGTAGATAAAACATCAATGCAGAGAGCCCTGTTTGAGCTTTACGCCAACGACAGATTTATCCCCGATGAGTATATGCAGGTTTTTTTGTCAAACCATAAGCCTGAATATTCCGATGATAACAGCCTTGCAGAACTCATTTACGATGTCCTGTTCATTTCTATTGTCCGTCCCTATGAGGAAAAGACAAAGGAGCATTTTGTAGTTATCCCTTTTGATATGACGGACTATGAAGCTCCGGTTATAGAGCAGAAAGCCGATGAACCCACTGTAAACTCAAATTCATCGGCTGAACCTGATACATTATTTGCCAACAGCGAATATGTACCGCCGTGTCCGCATTTCTGCGGTTATGCGCCTGAGATTGATGCCCTGAACACAATGTTTGAAGAAAGTACCAAGCTGTTTGTGACAGGATTTCCATGTATGGGCAAAAGTGAGTTTGTTCGTGCCTACATAGAGAAATACGGCTCTCAATATAAGAAGATCGGTTATTATTTCTATACCGGCAGCCTGCGCCGTGTCATTTCAAATATGAATTCGGAAGTGCCTGTTTCGCTGAGTGATGCAAATGACGATCTATATATCGGCAGCCTTAATACTCTCCGCACACTTGATGAAAGCGCTCTTATCGTCATCGACAATTTTAATATTGGCATTGAAGACGATGAATGCGTGGACGATATTCTCAAACTGAAATGCAGAGTCATCTTTACTTCACGCAGGCGGCATGAGGGCGTGACCACATTCAGGCTGAAAGGTATTTCCGAAAATGACGGCGTAGAGCTTGCAAAAAAGTTCTTTGATAACCACACGCCCTTAGATGAATTTCGGCTTTCGGGCATTGTATGTATGCTCGGAAAAAGCCCTCTTTTCATAGAGATAGTCGGCAAAATGCTGAAAAAGGGCGGCTGTACGACAGAAAGATTGACCTTTGAGCTTCTCGCTGGAGATTATACCAAATATGATCAGAAAGTAACCTTTACAAAAGACGGCAAACTCATGAAGGAGTCTCTTATCGGTGTCCTGAGAAATATGTTCGGCTTTTCCGAATTATCAGAGCTTCACCGCAAGGTTCTGTGTATGATGCACGTTGCAGTAGAAGCCCCTATACGAAAAAATGCAGCCATAGCCATGTTTGGACTTAACAGTGTTCAGCCGATAGACGATCTGATCGACGCAGGTTTTTTAAAGGAGACTTCAAACGGCATGATACAGATGCGCCATTTCATATCGGATATTATTTTCAGCGCCCTCAAGCCTGACAAAAATACCTGCCGTGAGCTGATAAACCGAATCAGACTTATTGGAAAAGATGAAAGTATCCAGTACGATTTTGGCGATATAAGAAATATCATAGCTGAGTTTGCGTTTTTCCCAATAGTAAAGCCTGCCTCTGAGGCTGTGGAAGTCGCCTTCGACTGTTTCAAATTTTTTTGGCGTATCCATGATATTGAACGTATGAAAGAACTGAATGAGAGAACCTTTGCCCTTCGTGGATTGACAGAGCCTAAACAGCTTGCAATACAAGAACTGGAAGAAGCCGCTATCGAAGCCGAAAAGAGAAATTATGTCAAGGCATTGGGAATTCAGAAAAATGCAGTTAAAAAGATCATGGGACTTGATGATGAATATCTGAAAGCAGAAGCTGTAAGCAGCTATGCCTATTACCTTGAATATTCGGAAACGGCTGATTCCACCGAAGACTTGTATGAAGCCTACCAACGTGGTATAGAACTGTTTGAAGGTCTTGACCTTGATAACGGCGGCAAAGTGGAAGAGTGCCGTGTCATCACCCGTTATGCTCACTTGCTCCTCATGACCTGCAAAACAGATGAAGCACTTGCGTGGGCTGACAGAGCCGTTAATACACTTGCAAATCTCAGACCAAGAACTGTACCCAGATATGAGTCTTATGCCGATGCACTATATGTCGGAGGGCTGTGTCATTTGCTTAAAAATGATGATAAACTCGCAAAATTTGAACTGGACAAGGCTTTCCACATATATTTAATGGATCACAAAAGAGAATCCGATTTCGTTGAAGACAAGCTCGAATGGGTATTCAATTTCGCATTAGATGTTGATTCGGATATTATGGAAACGAAGCCTTTGAAATATCTGTTTGAAGTTGAAGATGATTATGATGATGACCTGATCGCTGATGATGAAGAATTTGCCCTTGATCCCGATGCCTTTACAGAAGATGATGAAGAAGATGAGGACACCGATGAATCCAACTCATCAGATAAAACCGAATAACCTCAGCAGCACATCTATCACCACCGCAACAGGTGCAGCATAGTACAAAACATCGCCTATCGTTCTGACAGTGCAGAAACGCTTCACCGACTCACTTATCTGTTTTGAAGCATTTTTCGCCGCTGTTGTTGCCGATTTCACGCTATCGGTGCAAGAAGTAATATCCTTCTCCATCTGATCGCTGTTTGCCTGCACATACTGCATCAGCTCGTTGATGGCTTCCTTCTCCTGCGCCTTGACCTGATGATAGATGTTGTAAACGCTGTCAGCGACCTCGGTCTTTACGCTTTTTGCGTACTGTTCTTGCAGGCTCAGGTTCTGCATCTGCTGTTCGGCTGACTTTCGTATTTCGGCGTTTATAGCTGTCGAATAGCTCTTCAAAAGTTGGCACATCTTTAGCGTTGCCGTTACCAGAAGAAGAACTCTCTCGTCCCTCTGAGCGTCCACCGAGGATACTCCGATCTCCTCCGCCATTTCCCGAACTCTCGTTTCGATTGCGTTCAGTTCCGGAAGCGGTGTTTCCTGTTTGTGCGGTTTCTGAGATTCCATTACTGCTGCCCCCTGCCTCTGTGCCTTGCGTGATTGTTCGTACTCCCTGTGGATACGCTCCGCTTCTTTTATCATCTGTTCCCGTGTAAAGACCGCCGTTTGCTGTTTGGATTCTGTCTGCGGTTTTGGTGGTGTCGGCGGTGAGGGCTTCGGCTCTGTCGGTTTCCCGTCCTCGTTGATTCTTTCCAAGCTCATAGTTGATTCCTTTCACTGTATATTTATCACCCAGCTTACTGCCTCTGACCGAGACAAGTTTACCGTTCTTGTCGGTATAGTTTGGGTGACGGTAGGATATGGTGTTGCCCTTGACACGGCACTCCACATGATAATGCTTCATCAGGGCATTCACCACATCTTCTAAGGTTCGGTTGTTAGGGTCGGCGCACTCGATTCTGATGACCTCCCGAAGTTCATCTTTGAATGTCTCCTTGCCCTTAGCTTTCATCTGCTTCTCGGCAAATGTCTCTTTGTCACGGTCGGGGTTTTCATTATAATAATCCTTACGGACAGAGTGTACAAGCCCTCGCTTCATGCACTGCTCCCCGAAAAACTCACACATGGTCTGTAAGTCTTTCTGACTGCGGCGGTATGCCTTGCCTGTCTCGATGTGGCAGTTTCCTATCAAGAAATGGACGTGCTTATGAGGTTTGTCGGTATGAACGGCGAACATGACCTGATAGCCGTCAAAAAACTTCTCGGCGAACTCCTTTGCGATATTGAACACTTCTTCATAGGTCAGCTTGTCGTTATCATCGGGAGAGAACGACAGCGACATCTTGAACGCAAGGTTTGTCCGCTTGTTATCACGCTTGCCGAACAGCTTTCGTGTCATCAGAATATCACGGGCAAAGTTGTCCCTGTCGCAATTCATTCCCCAATATAAGTTAGGCGCAGTTTTTACGATACCCTCCGAAATTTGTTCGGGCAACTTTCCCAAAATGTAGTGCGCCGCCCGTTCAAGCTGAACCTTTGATTTGCAAGGCTTGTAATCGACGTTGACATTCCCGAACATTACTTAACGCCCTTGACAGTAAATTCGGGATTTTTGAGGAAGTCCTCGATTTGCTCCACAAGCCTGTCATTGGCAATACGGATAGCTCCGATCTCGGCTCTGACCTTGCTGTCCTGCCCGATATTGGAGAAATAGGCGAGCTGATTGAGGTTCGTTCCGATCTTCCTGATCTCATGGATAAGGGGAGTGATGCTCTCCTCTATGGAATAAATGCGGACTTCGCTGTTACGGATAGTCTGCATCAGATAGTCGGTCTTGCTCAGACCGCTGGCTTCATGCTTGGTGTTCCATAGCTGAAGCTCCTCGTCCGTCAGCTTCAAGCTGATAGAGTGATAGCGCCTGCGATTTGGCATAGTCGCTCCTTTCTCCGCCTGTGGCGGTCTTAGGGGAAGGTCTCGGAGGGGGAACGTCTCTGAGCAGGTAGCCGATGTGTCACTACATCGGTGCTACCTGCCCGGCGCAAATCCGAGCCGGACACCGCCTTGTTGTTACAAGGCTTTCGACCTCCGTGTCGAATTTGAGCCTCGCCCAACTGGCGTTAGGCGCTCGATCCTGCAAATTCTTCCGTGATATTTGCAGGATTTCATTTTCCGCATAAAATGCTATATTGCATTTTTGCGGTCAGCCCTCTGTTTTTCCCCTGTCTATTGGTTTTATGCTGTTGTTGTAATACTCCGCTATATGAATGGCGGTAAAGCAGTTTCAAGCAATATCAGCCGCCGATAAAATCGAAATCAATACCCGAATAATCGACATTTTCGCTGTTATCAGCGTTTCCAAAGCCCACCGTGGCGCTCGGATTGCCGTCCTCGGCATATCCTCTGCTGTTCTCCGTTCCTACGGAGACAGCCTGCATCGGGTAGCCCCTGTTCAGGCTCAGCATCAGGCTTGCGAGGAACTTCGGCATTTCAGCGATAAATGCCTTGCCTACCTCGCTGACGATCTGCTGAACGAAACGCTCCTCACGCTGACGGGTCTCAAAATAGGGATCATCGGCGAGTTTCCCCATACGGTCGAAGTAGTCATTGACCGCCGTGATTGCAGCCACATTGGTGGACTTGATCTTGTCCTTGTCATAATTATGGAGATAGTCCCAGGCTTTGGCGTGTTCGGGATTATCCATATTAAAGCGGAAACAGGTAGTCAGAACCTTACTCATTTCTTTTCCTCCTTTTTAAGCTGTGCAATGGCGAAATATTCATAGCCCTTAGCCGAAGCACAAATATCTCCGATGATAGTCACTCTATCCTTGTCATAGTTCCCGAAATTCTCAATCAGCTTTCCGCCGCCGCCAGTAATGTACAGTCGCATCATTTTCGGGTCGTATTCATACTTACGAAGCAAGGCGAAAATGCTCTCAGCATATTCAGAAATCGCCTGACGAAGAACTTCGGCATACTCGCTGTCAATATCAGCCTTGCCGTAGCGGATCATCGACTGGATAATAGTCTCGTCCACGGTCACGCCGAGCTTGTTCATCATGGCATTGGACGCAGCCTTTACGCACTGGTTCACGCCCATTTTCTCGGTGTAGGTCTTGGTGTTGATGACCTTGCGGTTGCTCACGAATATGATGTTGACCGTGCCGTTGCCGATGTCAGCGATCATGCTCAGACCTGTCATCTCGTTCAACTTCTCCACCACAGCAGCGTAGCCCTGCGGATACACATAACACCCGATGATGCGGACGGAGTAGAGCTTGTCCTCATATTTGAAGTCAACACTCTCCCTCTGGAGCATATACTGACGGAAACTCTCGCGCTGTCTGCCTACCCATGTGATCGGAAGCCCTACGGCGAGATAAACCTTAGCCGATGTGATGCCCTCACGGTTCAGCTCACGGGCGATACCCATAAGCGTGAAGATGTAGTTGTCCTCGTCCTGCCACTTGTCGGCAAGATACTCCTTGTGCCCCTCACCGATCTGATAGTAGCTCCCCTCAAAGAAAAGGGTGTTCTTTGTAAAGGTCGGTGCGGCATCGAGCTTGGTGATGCCCGTGGGTGTGACTGTGTTGGCGGTCTTGATATTCCCATAACCGTGGTCGATGCCTACGATCAGGAAGTCGTTGTAATGTTTCAAAATAGATACCTCCGTTATACTTTAATTCAGCTTTGCGGATAGCGGTGCGCTGTCCTTTGGCTGTAATTTCAGTATAGCACAGATTGGCTCCCAGTGGGTTGACAAGAAACTGACAAGAACCTGACAAAATGGCTTTGTCAATTCTGTCAATTTTGGCAGGTCAAGTTCTGGATAATTAAATGTGCATTTTCGATATCGACAAACCAGTTGAAAAGCAAAAAATGCCAAGGCACCAAGGCATAGCACTTCGGCTTTTTTCTATTTTAATGCTTACTATTGTCAACTGTTTAGTGCTATATAAAACAGCGCATCGTGCGAGCCGCGGTTATGCACTTTTGGAGTTCGTTAGTATCGTTATGATGAGCGTTAACAGTAATGGAGTTGTTGACAGTTATCATGAACAAGAAAAAGCTCAGGAGTTCATCTATCCTCCTGAGCTTTTTATAATTGTTGTGCCGTGTTATAAAATTTATGAAGCCTTTTTTACATACTGAGCATTCATCTTGGCATTCGTATAAACGATCCAATCAGTACTGGTGTATGATGTCCCCGATATTGATGCAGTAACTTTGAGCCTATAGTTAGTATACAAATATCCTTCTATTGATTCAAGTTCACCATTGGTTTTAGCGTTAAACTCTATATTTCCAGTGATGTGTTTCTGAGTTTCGGTTTCAGTATACTTTAGTGTCCACAAGCTCTTATCAATTGACATTGGCATACTATAGGTATAGCTAAGATAGGATGTATCCTCATCCGTTCCCAATGCCAAAGCTGTTTCTGCCGATTTGCCATATAATGCAAATCCACTAAGATAGCCCTTAATAAGTTCCTCCTCATCATCTGTAAAGTCCTCAATATTAACAGGAATGTATTTGAATCCTGTTGCTTCATTAGGGTCATCGACTTTTTGTTCAAGTGCGATCTTGAAGTTCAACGTATGTGTTCCATCGAATAGATCCGCAGGCAATGCAGATACATCATAATCCAGACCTACTTCAATATGCTCAAAATCACCCATAGTGCTATACTGTGAACCTGTTCCAATATAGTTACCATTTATACCTAATGCGCTCTTATTGTGACTCTGTTCACCATAGGTATCATACTCATCGTTTTCTGCCTGATCGAAAGCTGTAAGTGTCAAGATACCATTACTGGTTGTTCTGTCGATGTAATATCTTTCTGTAGGCTTCTCCTCGGGAACCGGAGTCTGCTTATAATTACTGTAAATTACCCTGTCACGCAAGAAATCAAGTTTAACTGTCGAGTCAATTTCTATACCCTTATAGTCGTTTGTTGCTTTATTTCGTGTAGGGAATTCCCTATTGAGCTTAGTTTCATTAGTTCCAAAGTCGATAGTTACTGTTGCAGACTGTGAACTTGACCAAGACACTCCTTCTGTATAAGCCGGCACATCTATCTCTACAGGTAAAACGTAAAGATAAGGTGCATTCTCATCAAGTCCACCACTCTGCGTAGATCCAAAAATCTCACCATTTATAGAACGGGTATATGAGTAGTTCGGCTGACCTTTGATCGTACAATCAGATGTGATTTCACCTTTTGCATCATATCTGTTCAAATAGAGGAAGAATCCCTGATACAGTTTCTCTCCTGCAAGATTCTTATGGAAATAGTTTGCGCTTCTGCCTGTAAAGCCTACCGTTGAACTTAATGTTGCTCTTAGAATATGATTTTCCGTAGATATTTTCACATTATCATTTACATTTGTTATCGTCAACGTTTGATTCAAGAAGTTACCGAGGAATAGCTCTGTGTTTTTTGCTCTGCTTCGCTGGCAGGTGATAACATCACTTGTAAATGTAAGCGGACAAGTAACGGTAAGACCATAAGCATCATGTGTCGTAGAATTTTCGCTATCAACATTGTCCTTATCGAAGCTGTACATACTCAGATAATATGTTTCGGTTATCGTACTACTTACTGTGATCGTATATCTCTGATCTGTTCCTGATTCCCAAGCCTTGAAAAACTTCTTGGCTTCGTTTCCTGCATTTGTGGGTTCAGTATAAACATATACCGTTGCCTCTGACTTATCGCACTCAACATAAGCTCCGTTTGGATCCTCAGCATACTGAAGTTTTCTTCCAGCTATATCATTAAGTGTCTGAGGTTCAAACGTCTTAGCCGGATCAATGATTGTTGCACCATTTCTTTCTGTAGTAAAATCTCCGAATTTGATAACATCATATTTATTTCCTGCTGAGTTCGTTTCAGTAGATATATCGGCCTTAGTGATATAGTACTCCTTATCAACATTGTTATTATTATCCAACAAAACAAACTGAGTAGAGCTTGCGAGTGACTTATTACCGTTATAATTAAAGTATAAAGTCTTTGATGTGTTCCAATTCAACCCCTTTCCTGTTGCGAGAAATGTATTCATTTCTTCTTCGGAATAATCAAATTGAGCGTATATAGTCTGCCATGAATCAAAACCGGCAGCCAACTTGGAAGTTTTATTCCATTCCGTCGGGAACTTAGCAATGTAATCACTTGGCTCATATTCCGTTCCTTGTAATGCAGATGAACTGAAACTAAATTTCAGCATCTTCTTAGTTAATACAGGAATATAGAGGTGATAAGCGACTTTATTTTGATCTGTTGGATCAAGGAAGCTAATATCGATCATAGTGATCTGATTGTGTCCTGCAACGGAGTCAGCAGCAGTATCGACCATTACATATTTCTTGTTACTTAGCTGTAGTCCCGGTGTCCCTGGCACCTTCTGATATACTCCGTCTATACATTGACATGGATACAATGCGATAGAATACTTTTTGGCAACAGGTTCATTATAATTATCGGTAGTATTGGTAAGTGTTCTGATATAAGCATTTATCTCATTATTGTAACCAGACTCAGCTCCACCATTGATAGCGATTATCGGGAAATCAGCTCCCTCATAGCCTTCCGGCTGACCCATTTCGGTAAAGTATGTTGTCAGCTTGATATCATGATCGGCGTCCGTAACTTCACCATCGGATATCATCTGCTTGACTTTTGTAATATCAGCATCTGATACAGTTTTGTATGCAATTCTGTTATCATCAGCTGTGCCAGTGTATTCGTCAGTTATGAGCTTAGCGACAGGAACACTTACTGTGACGATTTCATTCTCTCCGCCCTCAACAGGGACTGTCTTTTCAACATCAACAATGCTGACACCGTCACCTGTCAGGAAGTTATCTTCACCAACAGGAACTTTAGGACTGACAGTTACATAGGGGAAGTAATTCTTAGCTGCGCCTTCACCGACCGGAGTTCCGTTTTCAAAACCTACCGGCATTGCTGTTCCGTGGCCTGTTCCAGTGCTGATGTTCATGTAGTCAGCGTCTATGATATAACCTGAAACTGTCGAGTCACCTCGGTCTTTGTCAAATATTCCATTGTTATATTTGTTGTTTTTACGTGTAAAGCCGACAATTTTTAATTCTTTACTTTGCGGATTACCAACAAAGCTTCCGTATTTCGCATTAGTTCCAGAACTATTGTATGCTGCAAATGAATTGTTGTATGCTGCAATATTATAACCCCATACTGCAATTGCAGTATTACCAACAACGCCACCCATGCCATGTTTACCGTTTGAACCATCAATCTGTATTATACAATCATGAACACTGGTGTTTACTATAGTTCTTGTTGCTTGCGCAGCATAACCTATTACGCCTCCTGCACCATTATTGGCATCATTATTGGCAGTTGATACAATAGTATAACCGTAAACTTCGCAACCATCAATATCGTATCGATAAACATTGTCCTTGGTGCTATCATAATCATAGCCCTTGGCATTAGCAGCAGTTGAATAGCTTTGATTAGACATAAAGTTTCCGGCAATCCCTCCTGCAATTACTCTACCTGAAATACTGTAAGTAGTATTTTCGTCATTATCATAAACCTTACAATTAGAGATTTTCATTACTGGAGGTAAGCCATAGTATTCCCAACCTGTATCATAATCGATACAGCCAGTCAGACCACCCGCAGAAGGACCATTGATATTTATATTACTTACGTTACAGTTGGTAAGTATAATAGTATCGGCTTTTCTTACATATCCGATCAAGCCTCCTACGCCACATGTATCTGTTGTAGTAGTATTACTATTCTCAATAACAGGATCATTTGAATTACCACTTAATGAAACATTGTTTATCCACAGATTTGACATATAGCCATTTCTTATTGCACCAAGTACACCTGCTGTACCACGATTATCTACATTGGTATTGTTTTTAACTGTTACATTCAGGCTGCTCTTATAATATCCGTCTGCTCCTTTATTAGCTGTATCATTTACATCCGTATTAGGCGCTGTGTTAACGAACAAGTCAAGAAAACCTGATAGTCCTCCTGCAACCATGCCGCCGCAATAGCCCCCGTGCGCTGTTACCGTTAAATTAGTTGCATTACATGCATTGGCATAAATGTAATTCATTCCAAGTCCAGTATCAACATTTCTTTCAGTAACATTATTTCTGCCAATATAACCACCGACATCATTTGCTCCTTCAACTGAAACATTTAAAATATTGAGTTTAAAAAGATTAACGTAATTGTTCACTGTGAGAGCACCAATTACACCGCCAACAGAAAATCTTCTACGAGTTTGATTTTTGTTTTCACTTGTACTATATGCAATAGGTG
The DNA here is from genome assembly GCA_900315975.1 of uncultured Ruminococcus sp. Next base: position 76,200 of record ONBA01000002.1, on the reverse strand, counting down.
CAACACTACCATCGGTTTTATACTCCTTTACTTTTATATTGCCCGAAAGGGTAAAATTCCCAATATAATATCCTTCTGTCAAATTATAATTTGGAATTACTGATGTTTCCGGTCTTCTGCTCTTGCCAGACAGTGCATTTGATATTGTAGTTGTAGCATTGGGCTTTTGTATCACATAATTAAACAGTCCAAAGCCTAAATTAATATTATCTTTGGTGTAAATTGTATTACTATAGTTATCCAATTCATTATAGTAATTATTAAAGAATAAATTAATATTTATAGTGGAATTATTCCCCTCAAATCCATAGATTTTCATGGCGAATTTACCATCTTCATCTTCATTAACCCAAGTATAATTAATATTTCCTTCCTGTTTAATCTGCCCTGTGTTACCGCCCTTAAATCTGCATATTGAGCCAATTCCCCTGAAAGACGCAGGAAGATTATAGGTTATGCCAGCATTGGAAAGTTTCATAAACTCAGTATTTCCGGTCATCATTCTAGCCGGATAATTACCAATTGAATCAGCCTTTGTATAGTGACTTATAATATAAGGCACGGCAGTGCTTAGACCATTCTTATCACCTGTCGAAAGGTAATAATCGCCTGATGTATTTGTCTTATAGCCAATTGTTAATGTAGAATCACCAACATGGTCATACTGTGCCAAATGTGTAGCAACATTTTGTGCGGCACTAGTTTCATTGTATCTATTATTTGTGGTTTCACAATCGTAAGCAACTCCGTACTCATAAGCGCCATCAGCTGATGTCGCCGTTCCCGCTCCGGATTGTGTGATAAGTGAAAGGATAAATAAAGACTGCCCGTTAGGAATGTTTACTCTATTCTTATCGTTATATGTATCATAGTACAGTTTTTCAGAATCAGTTACATCGACTTTGACGTCAGCTATCTGATAATTCTTTGTTCCGTTGTCAAGAGTATAAACGCCTGCAACTTTATCATCATACTTGAACTTTTGAATAGAGCTGTCAATACGAGGATCATTTTCTGGATCATCTACGTCTGTTAACACTTTTCCTTCGCTATCATAGTAAGTGTAAACAGCATTACCTTCTTCATCTAATAATGGAGTAGAATCTCCACTATACTTTGTTGTCTCGTTAATTGCATAGCCATTTATTACCCTTCCGATGTAGGGATTGATGTATAAATGAGAATGTGATGCTGTTGTATCTTCATCTTTGACCCAATTTGTACCTTTAGCATTTGATAAAGATGTATTGACCTTAAAGCTATTTTTACTAACAAAGCTATTAGATGTCATATTTCTGAAAACAAGCCCACCATTTACTATAACACCTACATATCCGCCTACGCAAGCAAGATTTGCATATGTACTAGGTATCTGAACATATGCTTCACCATTACCATTGTATGTTACTTTAACATTATCAATTATGTTATCGCCGCCCATTATCTTACCAATAACGCCGCCATAAAACATTTTATCCTTATTGTCTCCACTATAAGCAAAAGGCGTTGAGCTTGAGCCTGACTTAGCAACATTGACCCAACCTTTACTAAGTGAAAAATTATCCACCGTTATGTTAAGATTTCTAACAACACAACCATTGCTAACTTTAATGAATGGTACTCTTGAAATGTTGGTTATGGTAATGTTATTGTTCAAACCAACGATAACGCCCTTAAATGCATAATCGCTGTCGTATCCGCCAAGACCAGTGAAAGTGGAACCTAAAGTCATACTCTGCCCTATCTGATAATAAGCACTTGCAAGATATTTGCGTACATCATCAACTTCCCAATATGCTGTTCTGTCAACAATTGTAACCTCTTTTTCAGTGTCAGGATCGATTTTTTTATGTGTGAATTCATACTTATACTTTTCAACGCCCGCGGTGCTATCATAGGTGAAAAGAAGACAGCTATGAGTATTCTTTCCCTGAGCATCCGTATCTGAAATGCACCAATGAGAGCCGTTATCCGTTTCGGGAAGCATAACATTAGGTATTATCTCATCACCATCAAGCATTTTAGAAACAGAAGACAACTGCTTGGGGCTTTCTATAAGATACGGGTGATCGTAAGTTCCACATCCTTCTTTAAGGTCTGAAGGAATAACATTGACTTTGATCTCACGAAGATTGTAAGTTGCTGCAGGAGCATCGGTCACCTTAGTAGAATCAGAAGTGAAATATCTTACATAAGGCAGGAAATAATCGGTAAAATGCTCGTATTTAGAATTAGCTGTTGTTCCGCTCGTATATGCCCCAGGATAGGCTACAGGATCAATATAATTACCATTCTCAATGGTACCACTACTATCCTCATAATACCTATCTTCTTCATCTTTGTACTCAACCGAGTCGTTAAGTTCACGTCCATAAGTAACAAGGCCATTACGAGTTGTTGAATTCTTCCAATCTTCAGACTGAGAAAAATTGTATATAGCAACAGATGTCGAGTCAACATCATATTTATTCAGCAAACTTGCGTGCTCAAAAATAGACTTAGGAGTACTATAAGAATTACTTAAATCAGGGGTATTATTTGAAGACCTGGCATCAATTGCAATGTTATTAAACTTTAAGTATATTCCCGTTCCTGATACATCTCCAATAAGGCTACTTGCGTAACTCGAAGTCATATCAGCATAAGCATCTTCTTCAATGTATAATCCATTTAGATCGAGAACTGCTTTACTGCCTATAGAGTTAATTAGTAAGTATCTATCGGTTTCTTTATTGTCGGAATCAGCTAATTCTAATTTATAGTAATCGTATCTCTTACCGACCTTCTCATTTCGACCTATTCCAATTGAACCTGTTGCGGATGTGTTGAGCGTTCCTACAAGTTCGCCACAGATGAGAACACCAGAATAAATACTATTGACACCAACAGAACCCGAAAAAGTAATATTACCACTTGTTGAAATAGTAGCTGACACATCTTTAAACACTCCCATATGCATCAGATAATGCTGGGAGTCATTACTTCTTGTAGACCGTTTTGTATCTGCTGACATTTCCGAGTCTTCAATTTCAGAATTATAGAAAACAAATGTCGCATCACCAATGCTGACATTATTAGAAATATCAATAGGATAGTACGAAATATTTTTGAGATCAAATGTGCCCGTCAAGACATTCGTGCTAAACGGATTATCGAAACAACGCTTAATATTTGCAGCGGCATAACGATTAAGACTCCAGTATAATAATTTGTAACCGGCGTCTGAACTGTTATTCGTATATGAATCAATATCTGCATTATAATAGTACCTCGATCTGTTATTCACAACCGACGTATTATAAATGTTGTCATAACTGTTTTTGTTCTCCTCACCACTAGTGTAAACGCCACCTGACGTGTAATATGAAATCACACCAGCAGTATCATTTGTGAGTATATGCTCTGCACTATCAGCCAGACACGCACACAGCTCATCATATATTTTGCCGGTCATGTTCGGAATATTGGAAAGACCGCTCGCAAGGGTATAGCTGTCCTCAGCCGTGAATTCCATATAAATACCAGAAGTTGAGTAATACCCATCAAGCAGGATAATTCCAAGACCACCAGTAGGAGTAGCCTTGCTGTCACCATTTTTAAATGCAATATCATCAATGTCAATACCCGCAGAATTGATAGTCCAGTGACCTGTTGCTCTGTACACAAGTCCACCAAGATAACTTGCAGGTGAATTGATCTCATTACCACTATCTGCTACAAGAACAACATCATCAAACGTAACATCTGTTCCATACCAACGGTAACCAAGAATGCCGCCAGTTTCAATAGCAGCCTTATTCTTTACAACTGTTCCAGAAACATCAATGTCATTAAGCACAAGACTCCTAGTATCAGTTGCACTCCAAGCTATATCCGAGATCAGCCCAGCTGTGCCCACACGACTGACGCTATCAGGAGCTGATGCATCAACCGTAGCAGATAAGGTGATATGCTGCACAGTTGTAGTGGCTTCAGCTGTCGATTCAATATAACCAACAAGTCCGCCTATAGTCTGATATACAGCAGTTTTATCACTGTTGTCACCCTCATTGTTGCGGAGATTACCTGTAACATAAATGACAGGAGCAATTGTCGCTTTTGTATCTTCATCTTCGCCGCCAATAGTTACATCTTTCCCTGCATCGCAGTTGGTTCTACCTACAAGCCCCCCAACGTACTGACCACTCGTATCTTTTGCATAAAAGTCATAGAAATTTATCGTTTCTGAAGCATTTACATTAGTAAGAGTTGCCCCATTCCGAAGATACGCTATAGCCCCACCGACATTCATATCAGCTACTTTAGATCTGACATTCATAGTGCCGTCAATAGATATATCCTCTATAACAGCACCTTCACCAGTACGAGCAAACAGTCCGTTAAATCTGTGCTTAAATATGGCACCTCTGCCTGTACTATTGCTATCAGACACAACCGTACCGTCAACGTCAGGGAGAATACCATACCGCTCGCCTACTGCGAGCTCAACAACAGCGTCTGCATCATCTTCGCCCTCAGCAGCTTCACCCTTACCGAGACTGCCGGTAAAAAACTTTATTTCCGTATCATCAGAAGATGCTGATCCATCACGCATAAAGCCTGTTATACCAGTATCACTTAACCTGATAGTACCAAAAATTGTAAGGGCTTTATTTGCAAGTAAGTTCGTTCTGTTTGATCCACTATCGAATAGCAGCGAGCCAACAGAGCCGTCATTAAGCTGCATATTTAGAGCAGTTCTTGTAAGGTCAGCAGGGCTGCGCATATTTGTTACAGCAGAACCCACAGTAACCGTATGAGCAGTGCTATTATATATAAGGATAGCATCGCTAGTGTCAGCGCTCTCTTCCGGATCCTTTACCTCAACATCGGCTATTCTTACAACTTCGCCCCATGTACCTATATCATCTACATTAGCATCAATACTCGACCGTATAAGTCTCCAACCGCCTTCGTAAGTGGTTCCATCTTCATCTTCACCACTACCCAGAGCATAAACAAGACCATAAGTGCGCTCGCCAACGATCTGGCCTTTGGAACCTGCTGTCGCCTGAGACAGATCAGTCGTTCCGCTTAGACGCAAAACTCCGGAATTGTGCTTCCCGACCACTCCGCCACCTGTGAAAGTATCAAGAACATTGTTTTTCTTTACAACAACTGTTATGTCTCCTATGTCAAGCATACTGCCGTTACTGCCAGAATCGCCTACAGCTCCGCCGAAATACGAGCAACCGGAAGCACCTGAGTTTGAAGTGCATGAAAAGTCATTTACCTTTACATATACCGCAGAATTTCCCGTAAGTGATGCTATAGTTCCGCCATAATTAGTGGAACTGCCTCCGCTCGTAGTTACGTTTACGTGTTCAACGGTAAAAGATTTTGTAAGATCCGTATTTGAATAAGTTCCCACAATACCGCCATAATTAGTGTTATTGGCAGCGAGAGATGAGATAACTGTAAGCTTATTATCTGAGTCAGCACCTGAGTATGATACATCGATACCACTTGCTTCAAGCACGCCTACAAGACTGCCCGCAGTTTTGCCATTTAGCGAGCAGCCTGTAGTGCTGGTATAATAATCAGGAGAAAATTTGTTGTAAGTATCAGTGATCTTATAGTATCCAAAAATTCCGCCAGCAGCACCGTCAGTTGCCTTAATTGTTCCTAATGCATCATAGATAACTTCCGTTTCTGATGTAGGTAACGTCTTTATAGTGACAGTGCCTTGATCGTTTTTTCCGACAAGACCGCCTGCATTGGTTTTACCTGTCACATTCCTCGAAGTATTAGCATAAATAGTACCGTTAGTAACAACATTCAATTCAGAACCGGGACACATTTCGCCAACAAGACCGCCTGCATTTCCATTGCTAGAAGTTATGTTAGCGGCAGAGGCTGTGCTGGTGGCTAAGAAATCCACATTGACCACCGAACCGTTATTGATTGTTCCACAAATAATGCCTGCATTTTCGGCAGTGGATACTTCCGCAGATGAATTCAATTCCAACTCAAAATTAACGGTAGTTTGGTCAGAACCTGTTCCAACTGTTCCTACAATACCGGAATAAGTTCCTGTTCCATCAGTAGCTATTTTCCATGTTGTAGGTGTAGACGTTGAATCATGCACAACATTGGTCGCAAACAGAGGAGCATCAGAACTGTCATTTTTGATAAGTTTGATCTTTTGAGTCTGATAATCATTTATGTTGACAATTTCAACAGAATCCATAACATAGCCAAACAGCGGAGAGTTGACGACAATATTCTGTGTCATTCCGGCAGTTGTGCTAAGAGTAATTCGGCCGCCGAACGGTCTACCAGATGTACCGATGGGATGCCATTCAAGTTCCTCCCCGTCAAAATCTTTAACAGGAGAAAGCTCAATGTCACCATTTATATTGATCTGAATATCTCTGTACTGAAAAGAACTATCAGAGCTGTATGCAGCTGAGAAACGATATAGTTCTTCAAGGGAATCAATCTCCTTAAATCCATTAACCGTAGCACTAGCTGTGATCGTGTTTATAACCTCACTTACTTCTTCGCCAAGTTCAGGATAGTACAGGCTTGAAATAAGCAACGTCATTGACGTAGCAATAGATACTACTCTTTTCATGACTTTGCCGTTATTCTTTTTCATATGTTTCATTTTATCACCACGTTTTCAGATGAATTAAATCAAGTTATACTCCGTAGAGAGATCATGTATTCGGTGTCCAATCATTACTGTCGGGCAAATAGCCCTCTACATCAGATTTAGAATAGTTATAAGTTGGATCCACCTTAAAGAACTGTATCTCATATCTGTTTTTTTCTGTCGAATCGACCTCTAAGGTTAAATACACAAAACCTTCGTCATCAGGAGTTAATCCTGATTCAACCGGAGGTGTATTATACTTCTCAAATTCCTCATCGGAAACTTTGTTATAAAAGACATTCTCAGTATTGCTCAAAAATTCTTTGTTGATCGTCAAACGACTCGCATTCCATTTAAAGGTTATCTTGCCTTTTCCGTTTCCTTCCAGATAATAATTAAAGCCGTCATAGCTATTGATTATTGAATTATCAAGTTTTTCTACTTCTCCGCTCCAACCAACAGATGCCTGTTTTGAATACCTTACCATAACATCACCGGTCAGTCTCGGCAGATCGTTGTCATAAGGGTATGCTACTAATCTTATACAGTATTCTTTTGCATTGTTCCCAAGTTCACTTTTATCAAATACAAGAGTGAACAAATCAGAATTTACCGCTTCACCCGCTATCGAACACCCATAGAAAGTATGATTTGTTCCATTGTCACCACCGAATGTGAATATATCATTTGTGGCATTATATGTAATTGAGTATGTCATGTCTTCCAAATCACTTATCTCATCTTCATCACTTATCTCATGAAATACTTCGCTTTCGTCAAATTTTCCAATAGTAGCAACAAGATCATATTCAGTTACATTACTTCTATACACAGCTTCTTTGGGATAGATGTAGTTATAAACATGAACCGAAACTTCAGGATTAGTTGTTGTATCTGTTTTAGGTTCTATAGTCTTAGTTCCGCCTTCACTCATATAATCAGAGCTAAATAAACTACTTGCACCTGCTTGAGTTGAAACAACTCTTTTAGCTATTGTTATTCTGGTATAAATAGCATAAGTCGTTATTAAAGAGAAGGAAATAGCAGCGACAATAAGCCATATAGTAATCCAATATTTCTTAATAGTCTTACTGATCTTATTCACAGTCATCCTCCTCTCATTATGTTATTGGGCAACTTGGGCAGTCAAATAAACAAGATCTGTTTCCTTATCATTTATAACTCCGGCACCCCATGTGACTTCTAATACATAATAATTTATAAATGATCGCTCACTGTTATCAGCATCATATTCACTATCATTTGCTTGAATAGCGGGATTTGTCTGCCAATACAATGGCTCGGCAAATTTTTGCCTTGAATCAGGATCTTCTCCATTTTTATAGCTTGGGTCTTCATACTGAGTATTCCCTACATTACGTGCTGATTTTGTATCATATGTATCATTTACATAATCTCCACTTAAAGCCGAACCGGATTTTTGGTAATATACAGGCTTACTATCAGATGCCTTAACATACTCGACTCCTGTTTCCGCCTCTTTAGCTTTATAAATCGTATAGGTAAAATTAATATTAGTTGTATGTGCAAGCTGTATATTGTAAGAGCTAATATCCTCGCCCTCTACACAGAAAACAAAATCCTTTGAATTCCCCTTTGTAACATCAATTCCAGCCATTCTAAAATTTATGATGTCTTCTCTAGCACCTGCTTTAAGCGAGAGTTTGGCAGGAGAATCTACCTTCGCCATTGTCGCCATTTGTTTCTGTCGTGAGAACCATGCCAGAGTCGGAGCGGATATCAAGACAATTATAGTCATTGTAAACGCAACTACCAACTTAATCTTTTCTTTGGCGGAAAGCTCCTTATACTTCTCAACTGCTGCATCTATTGCTTTCAAAGTTCCCACCTCCGTCTAATTTAATCAATCATTATCCAAATCAGCAACAAGTTCCACTAAAATATAATTAAAGTTATCACCTATTGTTTGATCGGCATCGTTATACATAGAACCATATGTATTATAATTTCTTCCGGAAATAGAAGGAAGAAGATCAGCAATCGCTGTTTCCTGAACATCAGTATCTTCATTAGCAGCTACTGTTATGCTTTCAAATGAATCACTGCCAGTAGTTTTCAAGAAATAGTCAGGATGCTCAAAGAAAAGCCGTCTTACCTCTTTGGAAGCGTTCGTATCATTTATCGCTTCAATATTAGCATCAAGTATTTCTCTAAGGGTGGCTGGCCATACCCAATAAATTGTTACTGGTGTTTCCTCTGATACAGGAACATTAAATCCATCAGAAGTCAATAAGTGTTTTTTGTTATCCGCCCCCATATAGAAAAGAATAATATGAGAATTCAAATAATGAACCATAGTTTCATCAGTTACTTTTTGAAGAGCAGCACTTGTTTTATTTCCCGCATTATCAAAACCGGCTTTATAACCTGTTATCTTAACATTAATAGAAATATTAAGTTCAGCAGTTCCGTTAGGAACAATTGAAAATACCAATTCTCCACTATCACCAGGTTTTAATCCATACTTATCAGAATCAATTTTTGTTATATCAGCGAAATCCGTTGTATCGCCCGCTGTCCTGACATTGTTCATTTCAGAAACATTTTTTGTAAGTTTCCATTTTATTCCTTGAGAACCACCGGTTGTTTCAGTATTGGCATAACCTGTAGCAACTTCATCTAAAAAGCCGTCGTAAAGCCCTGAGCTTCCAGATGTTTTTAATTCAAAAGGAAGCGGCGCAGTTTTTATCGACATACCACCAGATTCCACCTGAGTGTTCATAGTGAACCAGGAAAGCGAGGAAAAAATTAACAAAATTAACGTTAATATCCCCATAGCCCCCATCTTGATGAGCGACTTCTTCTGATTTTTCTTTTTTTCAGCTATCTCGTCAACAATTGGACTGCTCGGCGAAGCAGACTGTGCCAGCTCGCCGATAGGAAATTTAGATTTATTATCATTCATCTGCTTCACCTCCCTAATTATCTAAAAGCGACGTATTTACGCCGTTTCAGCGGTCATCTGTTTTGTTATCATATGCAGAGAAGCAAAGACGAAAATGATAGCAAGAAAAGCGAGGAGGATAGCCATTTTAAAAAGAGCAGCTTTTCGTTTTTTTCTGATATCGTTAACAGTATCCGACATAAATGGCACCTCCTTAGAAAATAGTATATTTACTCAATAATATTATAGCATAAAAAAAGCATATATTCAATGCACGATTTTGACAAAAAACGCTAATTGCAATCGTTAATTTTGTTACCGTTTTGTGCACGATAGACAAACCCGCCAGACAATTGCCCAGCGGGTTCAAAACATTATTTAAAGGAGTTTATTACTGTTTAGTTTGCTATGGGGTTATGGAGTTTTGTTGCTTATTCAGCTCTGTTTACATCAACGGGATTGTTAACCATTTCCTTGGTATTTGCGATGTCAGGTGTAAATCCATTCTGAGTAAGCTTTTCAACAGCCTTTGTTGCATCATTCTCAAGTTTAAACTCAACATCAAGTGACCAGTTGCTATCCAGTTTTGCATAGGTTTCGGAGTTGCAGGTCTTGTCTTCGCCTTCGAGCCATGCACGAACAAGTACCTTATAGTACTTTGTAACACCAGCATCTATATCATTGTCCAACACTGCTGCTGTTCCGTAAGTCACAGTGCCAACAGCACTTGTAGAAGCTACTGCATTTTTGTCAGTCCAGTTTACTGCACCATCCGGAGCAAGAATTGTTTTAGCAGCACTTGCAGCAGGGTCAAGCTTACCAACTTCTGCTCCGTCGCCAGTGTTACCCTTACCACCGCTTGCTGTAATGTCACTTGCGAATACCGCGATTCTCCACGCCTTATCAACATTTGCATCAACTGTTGTACCATTAGAGAGTTCCTTGGTACTATCATAGGTATAGTTGAGGTCGCAAGCAGTCATAACAAGCTTCTGATCAGCGGTGTCACCTGTAGCCTTAAGATAGAATACATAGTCTATATAGCCGTAAGCCGTACCAAAATCTGTTGCGGCAGGTTCAACACCATAAGCTTTGCTGAAAGTATCATCATAATAATACTTTCCAGCAGCAGCAGCAGTTGCGTTAGTGTTATATACCTGTTCGCCCTCTGTTGCAAGGTTTTTCTTTGCCTCGCTGTAAGAAACATAAGCAATAGCACCTTCACCACTTGCGTTATGTGCCTTCTGACCGGATTCCTTAGCGTCCAGTGTATAGAAGAAAGAACCAGTCTTTCCCGAAACAGAAGAAACAGGTTCAAGTAATGCTTTGCGTCCCGAAATCAACTGGTCGGGAGCATAAGTGCCCTCAGCATTATTCTCAGAAATCAGAAGGTTTGAGCTTACTTTTGTCTTCATTGTAAGACCAGTAACTTCAACTTCCTTATTCATGGTAAACCATGCGTAGGTTGAAGTGCCGAGCATAGCGGCAGAGGCAGCGAGCATTGTAGCTGAAGCAGCTATTCTTTTCATTGGTGATTTGTTATTAGTCTTTTTCATATTCATTTTCCTTTCATTATGGATTTCGGCATTTAGCAGCCGAGCCGCTACTATTTTTGAAATAGTTTTGCTGTATTTGTTATATTCATTATAGCTGATTTTTGCACCGTTGTCAAGAGAATTTGCCTGTATCCGGTCAAATTCGGCACCTCGCACTAAACTGATAGGCAAAATTTAGCTTTTTTACCAACTGTAGACATTCCATTTCATACAGCCAGTTATTTGACAGCATTTTATACGATTTGTAATTAATATTTCAGGCTCCATAATATTAATATATGCCAAGTTTCATAAAAATGACGTAATATCTTGTTCATATTTAATTTTGCTGTCCGAATGATATATAATAAATTTATATCACTTTGCCCGCACAAAGTCATACCCCTATATAATACAAATATACAGAATATTTATGCGCATATCAATGAATATCAACACAAAATATTCGCACGTATTTCAGCCATGCTCGCCCCACCACCACGGTAGTTTCGGCACAAATGATATACCGGTATAAAATTCACATATACCATATTATGCATTCCAAATCAAAAAAATCCCCACAGCTGTGGGGACATCTTTCTATATGTGGTGTTGTTTACTTTGGGAATCCGTTCAAGGCAACATATATAACAAATGATATTAAATCTATCGCAATTATAGCTCCAAGAACTATTCCTGTGACTAACAGACCTTTTCTGACTTTCTTCTTGTTTTTGTCCGTGAGGACTTTTTCCTTGATATCGGTCTTTATCTCGCTGTAAAGCTCCGACTTTGCGGACTGTACAACAGGCGCAGGTGCAGGCTCGGGAGATTTGTCCAGCACCAGTTCATCAAGAGAAATGCCGAACAGGTCGCTCATAGCGACGAGCTTCTCCATATCGGGCGTAGAATCGCCGACCTCCCACTTCGAGACAGTCTGACGCGAGACATTCAGCCTGTTCGCGAGTTCCTCCTGAGAAAATCCCTTCTGTTTACGCAGTTCGTAAAGTTTATTATTGAACTCCATATTTCATGCCTGCCTTTCTGTATTATTCTTTTTATATATTTGACACAGCAGTACAGCTGCCGCAGCTATGACAATATCAGCGATAATGCTTGCTTCTATGCCGTAGTTCCCGCCGTTGAGGAGATTGTTTCCAACACTTCTCATATTGATGAGCGCGGTTGAAGCTCCCTCGCTGCCGCTGAGATTGAGTCCGAGAACACAGCACAGACAGAAATTCCACACGGAGTGAAGTCCGCAGGCAGCCCATATACTCTTGGTTTTGAGTGTCAGAAACGAGAATACACACGAAATAACAACTAAGCAGAGCAGTCCTGAAAAGACGTACTGCAGTTCAAATTCGCGGAGTGTACTCAAGTGCGGATAGATGAACGCCAGTGTACCTGCCACAACAGCGACAGGAAGCGGTACTCTGTCCCTGAGCGAACAGAGTACAAGTCCTCTGCAAAGGAACTCCTCGGCTGCCCCCTGAATAATAAACCCGCCGAGCATAAGCATCAGCATCGGAATATTCGTATCCTTGGATAAGCCTTCATAACTGATACTGCCTGTGATCATTATCGCAGCAACGCAGACAGCCAGCAGTCCCACGCCTACGAGAGCACCGATAAGCCAGCCTCCGATGTGCTTAGTCACACCCATTTCTGAAAGTTTCTTTCTTTCTATAAGTTTCCAGCAAAGAATGGTTACGCCTATAATAACTATCATGCCATAGTATTTGAGCAAATTCATAACGCTGTCACTGAACATTTCGCCTTGCATAAAGTTTTTTCCGCAGGCGAGCATCACACCGATAACAGCTCCCTCTGCAAGCATCAAGCCCATCCAGTAGCATATAATGAACATCAGCAGCTTTTTCACTACGAGCATTGCAGCAGGCATTTCTGTTCTGTTGTTGAACGGGCTTATGTTTTTGATAAATTCTTTCATAGATGAATTCCTCCTTCTATCGCTCTGTGATAGTTTTTCCTGATGAATCCATCGTATCATTTCTGTCCGTGAAAGTCTACCAACTGCGCCTGGAAATCCGTCAACAGGCGTTAACAATCACGTTAATCTCCGTTGCATTGGCTATTTATAGCCAGATTCTCAGCTGCGTCCATAAAGTGCTGCTGAATACATTATACCACAACAGTCTGCCTAAAGCAATACGCCGAATAGAATGAAAGCGCTCCGCGAGGAAGCGCAAACCGGTATTATATCAATCGATAAAGGAGTAGTCAAGATGCTTTAACAGAAGAACCGTCAGCCCGATGGACGAAAGTTCTATTCTGCTGATTTTTTATTGCCTTTAGTCTTCCCTGATTTTGCAAGTATCGTAAAAAAGTGTAGGAAAAATGTAGGAAATCAACGAAAAAGGCACTTCCGATTTCTCGAAAGTGCCTATGTTTATATTTTGTGGACGTTCTGAACGAAGTCTCATACGCGGCTAAAAATCGCGGTTCAGAAAAACTGAACCGCGAAACTGCGTGCGCCCGCTTGGCGCTGGGGTGGGAGATGGGATTCGAACCCACGGTCTTCGGGACCACAATCCGACGCTTTAACCAGCTAAGCTACACCCACCATATATGGCGCGCCTTGCTGGATTCGAACCAGCGGCTTACTGCTTAGAAGGCAGTTACTCTATCCAGCTGAGTTAAAGGCGCATTGAAAACGAAAATGGAGCGGGTGATGGGAATCGAACCCACGTGTTCAGCTTGGAAGGCTGACATTCTACCATTGAACTACACCCGCATCGCGTTGTCAACGATAAACATTATACCACGTCATATTAACATTGTCAATAGGGAAAGATAAAAAAAGTCGTTATGCACAAAAACTTTATCTGCAAGCTGTTATTTTTCGCCGTAGTTCAGTTGCACAGCTCACAAAATTTATTGACAACGAGATGAATTAGTGATATCATATAATTATAGCAACTGTATTATATTCGTTAGTACACTTTGCCTGATATCATATCCAACGGAAAAAATACCAATTTTATGGACATAACATCGGAATACTTCACAGACCATTGACATATCCGGCATAATAAGATATCATAAAAGCATGGACAATCGCACATAACACTTATTAAATATGTATACCAGTACACACTCTCCCCTTTTACTATACAGAAAGGAAGATTCCTATGAAAAGAAACAGCTGTTTTAAAGCTGTTGCAGGACTATTTGCACTCACGCTTGCACTGACAAACTCGTCATGCTCACTTTTCAGAAGCGAACCGCGCAAAACCGAGCCTGATAACAGCGAATCCGAAGTCATCACAGACGATAATGATTTTCACTCTTACAATGCTGAAGAGATAGGTTCTCCGCTTGAACTTGACACTGTAAAGAGCATACAGAAACTCGGCAATACCGACAAGGTACTCATAACCGGAACATACGGTAAGTCGGATACAAAGATTTATCTCACTGACCTCACATTCAACACCTATGAGGAGTTAAAGCTTGATACAGGGGCAAGCGATAACGCATCATGCTACTACTGTGCCGGAGTATCTCCGGACGGAAATATCGTAGTAGCGGCAACAGTCATCGACTACGGCGACTTTGAGATGCCTGACTTCTCCGACCCTGATTTTGACTCTGAAAACTTTAATTACGACGCTATGCTTGAAGCGGCAGAGTTATCGTTCAAGCTTATAACTCTCGACCCGAATGGCAAACAGCTCTCAACGAAGGACATTAGCGGTCTTGAAGAGTACGACACTGATGACGACCCGAATACATATGCCGCTATTTACGAAGTATTCCCATGCGACAGTTCAACACTTATCGTGTCTATCAGTCACGAAACCGGAACTACCTATGCCCTCATGGGAACTGACGGCAGCATCGTAAGGTCACTTGATTTTGGCAGTGATACCTTCCTGAATTCGCTTTGTATCAACAATTCCGGCGAATTTGCATTCTCAACATGGAACGACGACATCGCAGTCATCAAAACCATAGACCCCCTCACATATCAGCTCACACGTACTGATATTCCCGTAAATATAGGATTAAGCAACTATCTCACAGCTATTTCCGCGGGACACGGTGATTACGACTATTACGCACTCTGCTCAAAGAATCTGCTGGGAATAAAGAAAAACGGCGAACCCGAAACTCTGATAAACTGGACCGATTCCGACCTCAACGGCGACGGTATCTCCGCAATGCTTGCGCTTGATAACGACGAATTCATCATATACGAGAACACCTATTCGACCGGAACAGGTAAATTTTTCCGTCTTACTCCGCGTGATGCTTCCGAGCTTGAAAACCTTACCATTCTCAATCTCGCAATGATATACGAAGATACTACCGTCAAAGACAAGGTATCCGCGTTCAACAAGAACAACGAAAGCTACCGTATACGCATCACCGATTACAGCGGTTATACGCAATACAATGACGATTCCAGACTTATAAACACTCCGGTAAAACAGCTCAAAGCAGATTTAGCTGACGGCAAGCCGATAGACATGGTATGCTTCAGTGATACGAGCGTATTCTACGGTATGTCATCGTCTGATACGTTTGCAGACCTGTATGATTACCTCGGCACTGATGATACCGTCTCAAAAGACGACCTCATGCCTTCAATGCTGAAAGCCTGCGAAGAAAACGGAAAACTCCAGTTCATAACACCGAGCTTCGGCTTCCATACCTACGCTGTCAAGACCAAATTCTGGGATAAGGAAAACTGGACTTTAGATGACGTTATCAAAGCGTATGATAAGCTTCCGGCTAATTCATGGCTGTTCCAGTCGAGCCACACAAAATCGGACATATTCTATATCCTGTTCGAGAATATGAACATCATCGACTGGAGCAAAAACTCATGTTCATTTGACTCACCCGAGTTCATAAAGCTTCTCGAATTCTGCAACAAGTTCCCCGAAACCGAAACGAAGGACGATTTCGTTTACACAGAAGCAACCGAGGAAGAGCGTGAGGAGTACTATAAAACTCACGACGGCGCAATAAGAAGCGGCAGGGCACTCATGGACTATTTAGACCTCTCCTCCCTCAGAAACTACAACCACGCAAAATATGCCGGATTCATGGACGATATCACCCTTGCAGGCTACCCCTCACCCAATGGAAACGGTGCCGCAATAATCCCTAATAACGGCTTTGGTATTATTGAATCATCCGAAAACAAAGACGAGTGCTGGAAGTTCATCAGTGGATTTTTCACAGAGGATTATCAGAAAAACAGTGTGATGTGGGGAATCCCTTCACGCATTTCCGCATTTGATAAAATGCTTGAAGAAGCGTGCAACGACCCTGTACGCATGGATGAAAACGGCAACGCACTCCCTGCAAGCGATGTTGAATACGTGAACGGCGAAAACGTGACAATTCCGAATCTCAACGACGATGAAAAGAATGTACTCCGCAGCTATATCATGAATGCCGGTACCAATTTCACCGCTCCGTACGATAGTGAGATAACAGAAACAATACTCGAGGAAACGGAAGCATATTTCACAGGAAAGACAACTGCCGAACAGACAGCAAAGTAACTGCAAGCCACAATAACCGACCTCATAAACGAGTAATATATCAAAAGGCAGCTCATATGAGCTGCCTTTTTCGCATTATCTCTCAGTTAAAAAACTTGTCGCTATATATGCCGACAGTAGTAAATATTCCGGAGCTTTTGCCGGTTATGCGCACTGACGTTATATCCTTTGTATCCTCGCCGAAACGTGCAACGTCGAGCAAGTCCTCGCCGTCGTAACCGCAGTAGCTGACAAATCTGTTCTGAATGCCGCGCACTGACATTTTATCGCGAAACTCAACTGCTTCCTGCGGTGCATAAAGGAATCGCCTGTCGAGTTCAAAATAGCGCTCTCGGACGATATTTCTGTCAGTAGCCATACTTTCTGATACGGTATAGCTTCCGTACTGACCGTTTATATCAGCCATACTGAAAAAACTTGCGGCTCTGCGGGTATCGGACTCCGTCCCTTCGGAGAGAAGATTTGCATTTGTATAGTCCACCACCTTTGCTGATGCACTGCGGCTGAACATAATGCAGTTAGTATCTCTTATATACGGATATTTGCCGGTTACTTTATACACGACATTGACTATGCCGTCCCATATATTAGAGCCGGTCTTGACGTAAATATAGCTCTCAGACGTGTTACTCTCATGTGTAACATACGGAATAGTAACATAATCACTCATGAGACTATCGAGTGAAACATTAGTATAAAGTCCCGGAACAAGCTGATTTTCGGTATACTGAGCAGTAAAGCCGCGTGAACGGATATAGCCTTTGCGGATACCGTTTTCCCTGACAAGCCGGAACGTATCAATAAATCCGTTATGGATTTTATGACCGTTCACCCATAGTTCAACTCTCTTAGCATCGGCAGGCGAAATATTATTTGCAGCGAAAGTGACCGTCATTTCTGTATAGGGAGTATAAACTTCCTTTACGAACGAAAATTCAAGGACATCAGTAATCTCCTCGCTGTTTCTTGAGCTGAAAAGAATGATACCGGTCGTCACTCAGTATCACCTCCGGAGTGAATATTTTCCGCCTCACTGTTAGTAGTAAGAGTAACAGTGAGGTATATGAAGTCATCGCCCTTATCCTCTGCGGTATAGCTTTGCATCATGCATCTGCTGAAGCGGATTCCGCGGTACGAGATAAACATGGTGCCTTTTCCTGTGATGTTGTTTATATACGTAACAACACTGAGCGGAGAGTCCGCATCATAGACTCTGCCGGAGAGAGTAAGTTTCGTAGCCTTTTTGCATTTATTAGTCTGTATCGGGGTACCGGTAACAGTCGGCTGTTCATAGAGTGCGGTCACTGCGGAAGCCTTAAAGCTTTCGCAGTAAAGGGTTATCATGCCGATAGCGACAGGAACCGCCTCGCGTTTTGATATTTCACTCATCTGCCGCTCCTTTCGATACGTCTTATGCCTGTTGCCGAGAAACCCGCAGTAAGAACGAGTCTGCGCATAGAACTGTCATGTCTGATACTCATGCGGCATATTCTTCCGCTGAGACCTGAGATAGTATCGAGAGCGGGTCTTATCATCGTATCAAAATAGGTATAAAGCTCTGTCATAGAGCAGTTTTCGGGAGCCGCCGCCGATATCTCAAGCTCCGTTCTGAACGGCATATACACGGTAAACTCCGAATACACCGGAGTGAGCGACTCGAAATTCTTCGCGCTGATAATAGTCAGCATCTTCCCTTTTGACGATACCGGAATCGTATCAAAGGCATAGTAAACATTGTCATTTCCGGCATTTTCAAGTGTTGTTTTGAGTTCTCTTAAAACATCGAGCATAGTAATCCCCTCCTTAGATAGCCTTGAATACGAACACTTCCGGCTTTATGAGGTCACTGCAAAGCTGAAAATATTCCTTCATGAGTGACCTTGCCGCTTTTACAGATGAACTATCACCGTCTGAACGAGTTTTGCCGTAGAGGTTATAATCAGACTTAGCTGAACCGGCATGAATCTGCTGAACATTGAAGTTAGCGACAGCCGCCGCGAGAAATTCAAGCCGCGTATCAGAGGGGTCAGCGTCGTCGCGAAGCATAGCCGTGACGTTGTTAACAGCGAGCGTAATAACAGCACTCCACCCCTCATCAGCGTCCTCCCCTGAAAAGAGTTCAAACAGGCTTATAACGTTATCCAGAACCATACTATTCACCTCACATTTTGAACTGTCCGGCAGACTCGTGTTCCGGTTCGGGAGCGAGCTGAACCTGCGTACCATTCCTGCCGGCGAGCTTTTCATAGGCTTTTTTCAGACCTTCAAGCTGAACCCTGTTCATGCCGCGTGAAGAGATACCTACAGCCGCCGCGGCTGATTTACCGCCGCTGAAAAAAGCGAGCCGTCTTATCTCACGGCGAAGGGAGTTCACACTTTCGGAATCATCATCAGCCGGAGACTTTATATCCGCATCGTCCGTATATTTTTTAGTAACACCGGCATTGACCTGTGCCGGCACAGCAACAAAGCTCCATTCGTAAGCATCGGTAATGCTGTCAAGAACAGTATGGCATACCTTTCCGCCGTATGACTTTCCCTTAACGTGCATACAGCTTTTCACAGCCTTATCGCACCCGCAGACCGAGCACATACGCTTAGCCGCTGAGCAGGAAATGCTGACCTCTTTTTTGATACCGCCGTCTATCTCAGCAATGAGGTTCTTGTTCTCGTCGATACGGACCATGTAAGCGGAAGCTTTCAGGTACTTGTAAGGTTCGCCGCACTTAGTCACTCGCTCATTATCGGTGACTATCTCGGTATCAAAGATACGTGCATTCTGATTTGACGTAGAAGCATCGTGATCGAATATACCTGTTTTCCCGACGAAAAGCTTTTTAAGGGTATCGAGCGCATTATCGGAAAAGCGTTCACAGTCGCGGTCGATATCGTTATCGCAGAGTATGACCGAGAAGACGAAAAGCTCGTCCTCACCGAACTCTCTGCGCGTAAATTTATTGATTTTATCGAGAATATCTTTTTCCAATTCTTCTCCTCCTTCTTTTGATAGCTTACCTGAAACTCCATTCAAAGAATATCGCATGGGACGCCGAACTCCGGCGCCCCACACAATTCATACAGTTATCATGTAGTGATAGTGAGCACCTTTACAGCATCGGGAGTGATCTTCTTGAATCCGCAGGTAAGGGATACGGTGATCTGATCAAGCTGTCTGCCGATGAGTTTATCAGTTTCAAGGACAAGACCAGTGCTTGTGATGAACTCAAGAGCGAAGTCCTTGTCGATACCGATCACCTTATTGCTTGCAACAGCCGAAGACTTCACAAGTTCAGAGCCGAAAGGCAGGATCATTCTGCCATCAGCGTCAGCCTTAGTCTCTATCATCTGATCCATAGCGGCGATCTTTGAAGCCACCTCAGGAGCGGCGATAACGGTAGTCATATCGAAGCTGTCGAAGCAGCCGTAAAGAGCGGCGAGGTCGGCATAAGTGAGTGCACTTGTAGACGCGCCGGAAGCACCTGCCACAAGGACAGCCATAGCCTCCTCAGCGATGTTATTAGCAAGGCGGACGCCAATACTTCTGAGCATAACACCGAAGACGTCGAGGCGCTGTCTGCGAATCGCCTCATATGAAGCGTTGATAAGTCTGCCGAACTTTTTGAGTGTAACAGTTGAAGCACTCTCAGTAACAGTAGCAGTCGGAAGGTCATCACCCTCATCGCAGTCCTCATAGGTAGCCGAATCATCGAGGTCGCAGCCCACGTACTTACCACTCTCGCTGACTGTTTTAACGGCAGTGATAGCAGTGAGAACAGTTTCATCGAAGCCCTTTCTTATGCAGCGGGTGACGAACTCAGGGAAGAGAATAGCAGTCTCGGTAGAAGAGAAGAACTTGTCAACTCTGTCGCAGTCTGCTCCCTTAACTCTGATATTGAAGCGTTTGAGCTGTCTCTCGAAAGCGTCGAGTGAAGCGAGCTCAGTACCCGCATAAGCAGCGGAAGGGTCGAGTTCCTCAAGTGCAGCAGTGAAAGACTTACCGCTGAGATTATAGAGTCCTTTTTCAAGTCTGATATCGTTATACATATAATTTCCTCCTAAGAATTAAGTTTTTCCTGATTACGCAGTTCAATTTCCTGCGCCTGAGCATTTTTGAGGCGAGCCTCTGCAAGAGCGGACTCGTCCTGTAGATTGATGTTATCCCATTCCGCGCGGCAAACCGCGTCCGCACCGACAGAGCAGAGATAAGAATCACCTATCTCGCAAAGAACAGGAGTAAGCAGACGGCGGTAGTATTCGAGCTCGGAAGTGAGTATATCCGCCTGCTGAGAGGACATACGCTCCGTAGTACTCCAGTTCAGACCGAGCAGAAATGGCGGGATAGACAGCTTAGAAACGATTTGTTCAAGAAGCTGTCTGACGGGTACATTTGTATCAAACAGCTGATTATCAGCACCGATAACGCGGATATCGACATCACCGACGGAGATAAAGTCCTTGACTCTGCCGCATGATGACGAACTCATACTATCCGCCCATTCTTTTGCTATGAGCATAGCACGTTCCTTAGTAGTAGCGATATCGCCCATGCCGTCAGACGGTTTATAGGTTACCGCATAGCGTACATTTCCGGCGCGGTCGTAGTTCTGCCCGATGCACTGATAAATACGGAGCAAAATACCGCTGAGAGCGGGTAAACCGCGCAGAAGCGAGCGGCCGCCGGTAAGCGCCGAGTATACGATTCTTTCGGGGTGAGCGATATTTTTCATAGAGCCGTCAGGCAGTCTAACCGCGTAGTTTCTCTCAAACGGCGAACTGCCCGCATTGATGACAATAGCAGAAGTGTCACCATTCCACAAACCGGCGATACGTTTTTCGTCCTCATCGATTACAATTTCACCTACAGCGCTGCCGTAAGAGAGCATACTATCGAGAAAAGCGTCAGCGAAGCAGCCGATAGAACGACCGGTCAGACCGACTGGGACGGTCTCACAGAAGCGGTCGAGCTGTTCCTGATAACGTTCATCTGAGCAAACGAGTCTGAAGCCGCCGGTAAGGCGGACAATTTTCATGATAGCGGCGTCTATGACCGGAACTGCATAACGCAGCCGGTCGAACAATTCCTTTTCGAGCGGACCCGCAGCTGCCGGAATATCGAATGCAGAACTGCACTGTCTGTCCGGCAGCATAATTTCGGGAGCCGCCCTTGACTTCTTATTTTTAAAAAGCTTCATTTTACTCCTTTCTCTCAGAGGCACCGCCTCTGGACTCAGGCAAGTTACAACGTTCTTGCCCCCGATACACGGGCATATTTTGTACAAGCGGCATACACTGCTTTCGCAAGCTTCCATCAGCCATGCACATTCACCTTGCGACAGACAATGCGAAGAAACCGTCTCCGCCGCGTTCTTTAAGAGCATACGCGACGAAATAGCGCATATCGTCCATAGCGTGGTCATTCTCCTTAACGGGAACGTCCTCCCCTGCTTTATCGCGCCAACTGTAGAGAGAGAACTCGCGAATTATATCGCAGCAGCTCTCATGGAAGCGCAGCTTTCCCTCTTTAAGTGCGGCACCGGTACGTCTGATACCTGCAACGACATCGTTATCAGCCTTGACCGCCTTGAATCTGCCGTGTCTGCGGATACACTCAATGAAACTTGCGGCGGATGGGTCGATAACAACACGTTCAATAGACCGGCTGCCGGCGAGTTTTTCGAGGGCAGCATAGTGTTCCTCATCGGTGCGGGAAGCTCCCTCTTTGCGTGAGGAGTAGTAATACTCCTTGATGCGGTACCAGATGCCGCGGTGGAGACCCCACAAACCGAATGACGAAGGGTTGACAGTGCCGTAATCGCAGGAGATGACATAGCGCTCGCAGTCAGGCTCACTACCGGAGTAAACGTGCTTATCGGGGTCAAACATGGGATACACCCTGCCCTCAGAAGCCGACCATTTACCCAACACGAAGCGTTCATAGAATGCGCCTGAATACAGCCTTTTGTAGCGGTTCTTGACCTCATCCGCAAGTGAAGGGTTATCGTCCATAGTGAAATGGAGATACAGCGCATTTTTCTCGCGGGACTTCTTTATCCACTCACAGTAGAACCAATGCGCAGGGTCATCGGGATTACAGTTGAACCACATTTTCGAGCCATTAACCGAGCATCTTGCAAGTGCCTGCTCGACGAAAGAACGCGGCATAAGAGCGACTTCATCGAGGAAAACACCGGCGAGCGTAATTCCCTGAATCAGCGCCGCGGAGCTTTCGTCCTTACCGCCGAAGAGGTAGAATCGGTTAGTATTGCCGTCGAAGGATATATCGATATAGTTCATGCTTAGCTTTTCCGAGCAGACGAATCCGTTTCCGCGAAGCATCGAAAGCAGCGGCACGACGACATTACGTCTCAGCGAAGTAATAGTCTTACCGCACATAGCGAAAGTGCAGCCGCTGAATGATTCCGACGCCCACATAACGAATCCGAGCGACATAGAGAGCGTTTTACCGCTTCTTACAGCGCCGTCGCAAATGATAGCGTCCTTACCCGCGTACTTTTTCCTCTGCCACCAATTGAGAACGAATCTCTGTTTCGGTGAAAAATCACAAATCATCGCCGAAGTCCTCCCCTGCTGATTTAGCGAGAGCCTCTGCAAGAGCGGACGCTCTTCCGCGGTCAGCGAGTTCACATTCGAGCTCATAGAGTTTTTCGAGAGCCTTTAGTCTGTCGAACATTTTAATTTCGACACCTCCGCCGCGGACACGTTTTATCTCCGCCACATTAAAGAGGTCAAGACCCTGTAAACTCTCAGCAGTAGGCGGCTCATCGGAAAACGCGAGCAGAATACCGTCTGCACAGTTACCGAAAGCGAGTCTGCGCAGACCGGAAATGACCGAGCCGCTGTCGCCGAGGAGTTCGCGCATAGCCTTTACAGAGTTTCTGCACGACTTACTTTTCAGGCAGGCAGCCGCCTCATCGAGTGCATTCTCCCTGTCGAAGCCTGCCCTGACGGCAGCTTCCTCAGCATCGCCGAGGACTGCATAAAGGCAGCAAAACTTTTTTCGTTTATCCTTCTCTGACATATATCCTCCTTCCACAGCGTCAACCGCTGTACATAAGGGGTCAGGAAAAGGGTATTTCTCAACACAAAACCGTTGATTATTGAAAAAATAATTTTCAAATTCTGTTAGCATATACTAATTTACAAGCAAAAAAACACCGGTCAAACGACCGGTGCAAGGACATTTTCATATGTAAGGCAAATATAATCGTCCGAAAGCGACAAATAACGCACAACTAAAATGGTATAATTAATCGTCAATAATTTTAGGTGCAGGAGCATTTTCCGCATCGCGCCTGCGTTTACGTCGCTTTTCCACTTCTTCACGCGAAAAATGCTGTATCGCAGCAACTATAACCGCAATAGCCACCGGAGCGATACACGGCAGTATTCTCGCCTTATACATATCGCTGATGGGGGTCATATTGAATTTATCGCTCCAACCGGCACTGTCAGCGTGCGTGCAAAGCTTGAAAAGCATACTCAAGCACAAAGCAAGACCGCCGCCTGAGCAGACCATAGCGGAGATATTTTTTCTTAGTGCGCACAAAACCGCACCTACGGTCATAATAATTCCCGATGCAATAAGCAAACCGCCGACAGTCGCAAGCTGACTTCCGTAGCTCACACGGTTGTATATAAGTCCTGCACCGGACAACCCTACCATAAAGAGCGGATAAACCGCAGTAAGAATACCCATAATGATTTTAGCGAAAGAAAGAAAGCCAAATTTTTTACTATATTTTTCCATTACAAAGCTCCAATGCAATAAAGCGCCATATCCGGTGCAGACGATACAGCTGTGAATGATTCACATTCATATACAGCCGGACACGATGTTATAATAATATAGCCGGCAACACCGGCTGAAAGGAATAAAAAAATGCTGACAAAAAAAATTCTGAAAAAGGCTGCGGCAGTAGTATTATCTGCGGCTGCAGCCGGCTTATTCGGCATAGCGGGATATTATTCTGTCCGTCTGCCGGAAAATGTTACCGCAGAATCGGCGACATCTGTCAGTTTTGCGATGTATCCGGAGCTGAGCTGTATCGGCAATGTCAGTGGATTTGACACCAGTAAAGCTGACAGGGCAACGCTTTCACTTTTTGGTGCGATACCGGTAAAGAGTGTAAACGTGCACGAAAACGAAGCGCCAACACTTGTAGTATGCGGCGAGCCATTCGGTGTAAAACTTCTGATGGAAGGTGTTATGGTGACCGGAATGGGCAAAGTAGACTGTCCGGGCGAGGACATATGTCCCGCCGAGCTTGCCGGAGTTGAAATCGGCGACGTGATACGTTCAGCGGACGGCAGTGAGCTGACATCGAATGCCGACTTGCAAAGGGTCATATCTGAAAGCGGCGGAAAAGCCGTAAAACTGTCAATAATGCGGAGCGGAGCTGAAATAACAGCTGACCTCCGGCCTGCGATGTCAGAGAGTGCAGAAAAATGGCGCGGCGGAATGTGGGTACGCGACAGCATAGCCGGAATAGGCACAATGACGTTCATCAACAAAGAGACCGGCGAATTTGCCGGACTTGGTCACCCCGTATGCGACACTGACACAGGTGAGATAATCCCGATATCGAGCGGAGAAGCGGTACCCGTAGAGATAACGGGGGCACGCAAAGGTGAAAAGGGAGTACCGGGCGAGCTGCAAGGCAGATTCACGCGGTCGCCCGTATACGGCGTACTTGATGAAAACTGTGAAAGCGGCATATACGGCAGGCTATCAGAAAGTGTGTGTAAGGAACTGAGCAATGGTGCAGAGGAAGTCCGCATGGGATACCGACAGGAAATAACTACCGGCGAGGTATATATTTTCTCAACGCTAAGCGGCAGCACACCTGAGAAATACACTGCTGAAATAGAGCGTATAGACTACAATTCAGCTGATGACGGCAAGAACATGGTGATACACATCACCGACCCGCGGCTGATAAAGAATACCGGCGGAATCGTGCAAGGCATGAGCGGCAGTCCGGTAATACAAAACGGTAAGCTGATAGGAGCAGTAACACACGTCTTCATATCCGACCCGACACGGGGTTACGCTATATTTGCTGAAAACATGGCAGAGCACACAAAATAAAACAAAATCGGGCGTTACAAAAGGAAAAACCTTTTGCAGCGCCCTTAATCTTGCAGTGCTTATTATCTGTTTTCTTCGCTGAAACCACTGTCAACGAGCTCGATAAGAGCGTCTACAGCTGCTCTCTCGTCAGCGCCGTCAGCGATAACCTTAACATTAGTACCGCCTACGATGCCAAGTGAAAGAATACCAAGAAGGCTCTTAGCGTTAACTCTGCGCTCTTCCTTCTCGATCCAGATAGATGACTTGAATTCATTAGCCTTCTGGATGAAGAAGGTTGCAGGTCTTGCGTGAAGACCAACCTGATTCTTAACCATTACTTCTCTGACAAACATATACAACTCTCCTATTCTCTTTTTTAGCATTCCATCTTTTTTATTTGGAATGCACATGCAAATTATTTCAGTTGCTGTAATTATTATACATTCAAATTTTTTCATAGTCAACGCATTTTTGTCTCAAATCTCTCACTTTTCCTCAAATTCTACATTTAGATTAAATGACGATATGATTTGATATCCCTGCTTGTGAATTATAACCACATATAATTGTTAAATACCGTTGTTGAAACTATATAATTATACCCAGAAGAATATGTCAATTATACCCAAATGCTAAAAGGCTTTTCTACTATACGGATTGTTTATGTGCACTTGCAATAGGGTCATATTGATATTATATAACAGAATGTAAACAAATTATGTACGGACTTGCACCCCTCCGGCAGACTCTGCACACTGATTAATTTAGCTAAATTAATCAGCTTAAATTATGAAACCGCACTCTCCGCAGCTGATAGAAAGGCTATCATCAGCCTTGATTTACCCTTAACGATAAAACATTTAAGGAGAAACAATTCACCTGCACGGAGTCTCTTGGACAAAAAAACTGCCGGTCAGTGACCGGCAGTCCGTGATTATTGTTCACCGTATCTTGCGAGCATAGCAAGGGTCAGTGAAATATTCTCATTATGTATCATTACTCCCTTGGAAGCATTGAGGTGTACGGGAGCAAAATTGAGTATAAACTTTATCCCCGCCTCCGTCATCTCACTGCAAACCTCCTGAGCAGCGCGCTCCGACACAGTAATAATGCCGATGCGGATATTTTCTCTTTCGCAGAAACTTTTCAGTTCACTGATGTGATACACCGGTTTTCCGCCGATTTGCGTACCCACGATACTCTCATCGCAATCGAAACCGCCGACTATATCGAAGCCGTAGTCAGCGAAGCTCTTATTCATGAGCATAGCCCTGCCGAAATTCCCCATTCCCACAACGACAACGCCATCGCGGTTATCGAAGCCGAGGAATTTACCGAGGTCACTTATCAGCTCAGCTGTACAATATCCTACCTTAGGTCTGCCGCCGCTGCTTACACTTGCGAGGTCTTTTCTGACCTGCACATCGTTAAGACCGAGAGCCTCAGCGATAGCGGTTGCGGAAATATTACCATTTCTGCGATTTTCTGGCAGTGACATAAGGTAGCTCAGGTACATAGGAAGTCTCTGCAGCGTCTGGGACGTAATATTCTTAGTCATTTTATCCCTCCGCGAGAGGTTTATTTATTCTGCATATACTCGTCCATAGCGGCAGCAGCCTTTTTACCTGCACCCATAGCGAGGATAACGGTAGCAGCACCAGTTACAGCGTCGCCGCCTGCATAAACGCCTTCCTTAGAAGTAAGGCCTTCATCGTCAGCGATGATACCGCCCCACTTCTGAGTATCAAGACCGTCAGTAGTAGCCTTGATGAGGGGGTTAGGAGAAGTACCGATAGACATGATAACGCAGTCAGCCTCTATCTCGAAGAAAGCGCCGTCAATCGGCACAGGCTTAGCGCGTCCGGAAGCGTCAGGCTCAGAAAGCTCCATCTGCTGGCATATAACGCTCTTTACCCAGCCATCGTCAGTAGCAGTTATCTCAGTAGGATTTGTGAGGAACTTGAACTTGATGCCCTCTTCCATAGCGTGCTCAACTTCCTCAGCACGAGCAGGAAGCTCCTTTTCTGTACGGCGGTAAACGATAGTAACGTCAGCGCCGAGACGCTTTGCACAGCGAGCAGCATCCATAGCAACGTTTCCGCCGCCGACGATAACAGCGCTTGAGCCAGCCTTGATAGGAGTAGAGCTGCCTTCCTTATAAGCCTTCATGAGGTTGATACGTGTGAGGAACTCGTTAGCAGAATAAACGCCGTTGAGGTTCTCACCGGGGATATTCATAAATCTCGGGAGACCTGCTCCTGAGCCGATAAATACGGTCTCGAAGCCTTCTTCCTTCATAAGTTCATCAATAGAAACGGTTCTGCCGACAACGGTATTAGTTTCAACCTTAACACCGAGAGCCTTGAGGCCCTCAATTTCCTTCTGAACGATAGCCTTAGGGAGTCTGAACTCAGGGATACCGTAAGAGAGAACGCCGCCTGCAACGTGGAGAGCCTCAAAAACAGTAACGTCGTAACCCTTCTTAATGAGGTCACCGGCACACGCAAGACCCGAAGGACCTGAACCGATAATAGCAGCCTTGTGACCGTTTGAAGCGGGCTTCTGAACGGGAGCTTCCGGCTGAGCATTGTGCCAGTCAGCAACGAAGCGCTCAAGACGGCCGATAGCAACAGGCTCGCCCTTGATACCGCGAACGCACTTACCCTCGCACTGATTCTCCTGCGGGCAAACTCTGCCGCATACAGCAGGGAGAGAGCTTGACTTAGTGATAATATCGTAAGCAGCAGCAAAATCGCCCTCTGCGACCTTAGCGATGAAAGCGGGGATATCTATCTGAACGGGACATCCGCCGGTGCAGGGCTTATTCTTGCAGTTGAGGCAGCGCTTAGCCTCGTCGATAGCCTGCTCCTCAGTGTAACCGAGAGCCACCTCGGAGAAGTTTTTATTTCTAACGTCAGGAGCCTGAACAGGCATTTCGTTTTTCTTTAAAGACATATTAGCCATTTCACTTTACCTCCTTCTTGAACAGGTTGCAGGCTTCTTCATAAGCATGGCGCTCGAAAGGCTTATACATAGCACCTCTTGCCATAGCCTGATCGAAGTCGATGAGGTGACCGTCGAACTCAGGACCGTCAACGCAAGCGAACTTAGTCTCGCCGCCAACAGTGAGACGACATCCGCCGCACATACCTGTACCGTCGATCATAATCGGGTTCATAGAAGCAACAGTGGGTATCTCGTACTCCTTAGTGAGCTTGCAGACGAACTTCATCATGATGAGAGGACCGATAGTGATAACGCGGTCATACTTCTCACCGCTGTCGATGAGTTTTTTGAGAGCATCAGTAACGAGACCCTTCTCGCCAACTGAACCGTCATCAGACATAAGAACGAACTTAGAGCTTGCAGCCTTGAATTCGTCCTCAAGGATAACGAGGTCTTTATTTCTGAAACCGACGATAGAGTGTACCTCTATGCCGAGTTCGTGGAGTTTCTTAGCAACAGGGTAAGCGATAGCGCAGCCGACACCGCCGCCTACAACAGCAACTTTCTTGAGACCTTCTGTCTCAGTAGGTCTGCCGAGAGGTCCAACGAAATCCTGAAGGCAATCGCCCTCATTGAGGTGGTTAAGTTTTTCAGTAGTACCGCCGACTATCTGGAAAATGATAGTAACACTTCCCTTTTCGCGGTCATAATCAGCAACTGTAAGCGGAATACGCTCGCCCTCGCTGTCTGTTCTCAGGATAATGAACTGACCCGGTTCAGCCTTCTTGGCAACTCTGGGTGCATAGATTCTCATGAGGGTAACAGTAGGGTTGAGACTTTTCTTTTCGAGAATTTCAAACATATCTCTGTACCTTCCTTATATTATTTCACTGTCTCCATTGACAGTAATCAGCATTATATTAAATTATATCATATAAGCTTTAGCGTTATGATATAATCGCCCGATATGCAGGGAGCAGAACTCTGTTCTGCGTATCTGCAAGGGCACTGAAATAAAAATATAATAAATGCTCGGCATTTATTATATCATATTAAGTATGCCATTTGAAATATATCTTTTGAATATCGATATAGCGTTATCGATATTATACGAACAATTTATAAAATGCCGTATAACAAGCGGTTTGAAGATTTTTAGTTGTTGAGCATACATTAGTAAAAGAACAACCGAAGCCGACGCTCCGGTTGTTCAATAGAACCGCGTAAATACTGTAAGCAATACCGTTTCCGGCACTTTATTTACAGAGCACCTGAACACAGTGCAAAGCCGAATTTGATAGTCCATCAAGGAATACTGATATATATTATTATATATATTCCTTGAATGCAGCCTCGTTCCTTACCTCATAAAGCTTATTCACAAGAGCAAGCTCGCTGTCGGAGAGTTTTCTTCCGGCGGAATACACAAGCATATCGCGGAAATTATTGTCATCGAAGCTGCACTTTCTCTGCACCAGACCGTACTTGCCGCAAAGGCTGTCAGGCACCGGAGAATCGAGCATAAAAGACTGCGGCACAGTGAGCAGGAAATCGAGAGCACTTCCTCGGTCAAACATATAAACACGTCTCACCTTGGTACCCTCTGGACGGTTTGCGGCAAAAAGCTTTTCAACCGCACCTGAAACATATGGCACAGCGTCGTCTCCCTGAGCAAGTTCAGCATAGTGAGCGGACAATTCCGCATAAGTAAGCTCTTCTTTTTCTGCGGCAGGGTGTTCCGCGGACATGACCGCAAGAGCCTGATACTCCCACAAAAGCTGACATTCGAGGTTTTTTTCAGCAAGGAAGTCCATGAAGTACTTTTCATGTGCCGCATTGAACCTGATAATACCGAAATTGTAGCCGTTATCGCGGACATTTTCGATAGTACGAAGCGAATTTGTCTCGCAGAAGTAGACCTCCATATCGTCGGAAGCATCAGAAGCGGCAATAAACTCAGACAGTGCCTTTGAGATATATCCGGCACGCGGTACTGAAATACGCATTTTCCGCTCTTTAGGCTTATCAGGGGAAGCAATAGCCTCCATATTGTCTATCTGCATGAGTATCTGTTTAGCGCAGGTAAGGAATTTCATTCCCTGGTCAGTAGGGATAACACCCTTTGACGTTCTGCGGAAAATAGTGATACCGAGCGAATTTTCGAGTTCTTTGATAGCCTTGCTCAGATTAGGCTGAGCCATATATAGATTTTCGGCAGCCTGAGTGATAGAGCGAGTTTTCTCTATCTCTACGGCATATTTGAAGTGCAGGGTATTCATAGCGCTCCTTTCTGCTTATCGGCTGTCGCCGTGGGTATTATTTCTTCTCGTCATTTGCGGACTTTCCGCTGTCGATTTTTCTTATTACCTTGCATGGGTTACCAGCCGCAACAACTCCGGCAGGTATATCCTTAGTTACGACGCTTCCGCCGCCTATCACCGTATTATCGCCGATAGTGACACCGGGCATAACGCATACATTTCCGCCTATCCATACGTCTCTGCCGATTTTGATAGGCTTAGCATATTCGAGGCCCTCATTGCGCTGAGCGGCATCAATGGGGTGACCGGCAGTATAAAAACCGCAGTTCGGACCGATAAATACGTTGCTTCCGAAAGTTACCTCAGCGCAGTCGAGTATAACGAGGTTATGGTTAGCGTAGAAATTGTCGCCCATGATGATATTGTAGCCGTAATCGCAGAAGAAATTCGGCTCTATCACGGTATTTTCGCCGTGGAATGAAACGAGTCTGTCAAGAAGGCGTTCACGCTTCTGATAGTCGTTGTATTCGATAGCATTGTACTCCGCGCATAGCTTTTTAGCCTTAACACGTTCAGCAACGAGTTCCTTATCGTTAGCATTATAGAGTTCGCCGGTCTGCTGTTTTTCCTTTTCAGTCATATTTAAGCCTCCTTAAAATAAATTATGGTCAGGCGTAATTATCTCTTGCTTCCCTTAGCGCCGAAGCTTCCGCCCATTGAGAGGATATTCGTATCGAAAGTATAGTTTATCTTTGAATTCTGACGATGACGCTTGAGAGCAAGCTGAATCATGCGTTCGAGGAGTTCAGGGTACTTTACGCCCTTAGGCTCCCAGAGATAGAATGCGAGTGAACCGGGGATAGTATTGATTTCATTGATGTATACCTTATCATTTGACATATCGATCATGAAGTCGATACGTGTAACGCCGTTGCATCCGAGATAGCGGAAAGCGTCAACAGCAGTTTTTCTGATGAGTTCCTCCTGTTCAGCGGAGATATCAGCAGGTATCTTTCTTTTGAGTGTAGCCATACCCTTGCTTCCGCCCTTGCCGCCGCCGACGTACTTCTGCTCATAGCTGAGGATATCGTCATCGCTTGCCTGAACGGGTTCCTCGCAAACAGAAGCCTCAGCGGACTCGCTGTCGCCGACTACGGAGCAGTTTATCTCTTTGAGCTGAACAACGCAAGGCTCAACGAGAATGCGGTCAGCGAACTCGAAAGCCTCCTCAATAGACTTAACGAGACCGTCTCTGTCCTTAGCCTTTGAAATACCTACACTTGAACCTAGGTTGATAGGTTTAACGATAACAGGATAGCCGAACTTGCTCTCTACCTGAGAGACCATATCGTCCATCTTATCGAGGTCGAATGAAGCGAATCTACAGCAGTCAAGAACAGGGAAACCAGCGTCCTTGAGGAGAATTTTCATAACGAATTTGTCCATGCCGACAGCAGAAGCGAGAACGTCACAGCCAACATAAGGCAG
The DNA here is from genome assembly GCA_900315975.1 of uncultured Ruminococcus sp. Next base: position 43,773 of record ONBA01000002.1, on the reverse strand, counting down.
GTCAAGAGTCTGAAGGTAGCCCTGAAGAGCACCGTCCTCAACGTTAGTACCGTGAACAATAGGGAAAGCGATATCGACGTCGGAAATCACATTTGAGCCGAACTTCTTCATCTTCTGACGGATAAGCTGAACCTTGCCCTCACTTCTTACGAATACACACTCAGTGCACTCTTTGAGCAGAGCGGGGATATCCTTGAAGTTATTGATATCCATGAGTTTTTCGCCGGTCCAGAATTCACTTTTTTTGGTCATGTAAACAGGTATAATGTTATATTTTTCCTTGTCCATGCTAGCCATAGCCTGAACAGCGGAAATAACGGATACTTCATGTTCAACACTTCTTCCGCCGAATAAAACTGCAAGATTGATCTTCATTATAATTTCTCCTTTGATATATATGAATTAATAGTTATCGGGCAGGTCGTTTTCGAGAAGGACCACCTTTTTCTTATCGGTCTGATACGAATTAGCCTTTGCGAGAGCGTCATTGAGACCGTCCGCAACGTAGACATTGTTCATATCGAAGCCTGCGTCCTTGATACCATTATATATAGGCTGAGTCTGAGCCTTGCCGACGAGTACGATGTAATCGCAGGCTTTAGCGGCTTCCTGACCGAACTCGAAGTTGAGTTCTTCCTGCTTTGCGCCGAGTTCTACCATACCCGGAGTAACGAGTATACGGCAGGCATCGAAAAGGCCGAGTACCGCAAGAGCCGCACGGCAGCCGCTCGGGTTAGAGTTGTAAGCATCGTCGATGTATGTGACTCCGCCGCCCTTGTCGAGGAGCTGAAGTCTGTGAGGAACAGCCGCAATGCGCTTAACCGGCAGAACGAGCTTTTCCATGGGGATTCCTGTACCGCAGGCATAAGCGATAGCACCGAGGAGATTCTGCACACTGTGCTCACCGAGGAGCTTTGTAGTGAAACGGCAGCTCTGTCCGTCGGGAGAAGTAACCGTAAACTCAGTTCCGCGGTCGGAAACTGTAACGTCACTTCCGCGCCACATACTGCCCTCTGTAGTACCGTATGTCACTGCGTTTGGGTATTCGTGAGCCTTTTTGCGGATAAGCTCGTTATCGTAGTTCAGGTAAATTTTACCGAGCGGCGAAACGTGGTCCGCAAGCTCGAACTTAGTATTTACGACGTTGTCGATAGAACCGAAAGTTTCGAGGTGCTGAGGACCTACCGAGGTGATGATGCCGTCATGAGGGTCAGCGATACCGCAGAGTTCCTTAATTTCGTGAACACGTCTTGCGCCCATTTCGCAGATGAAGTATTCGTGCGTAGGTTTGAGGTCGCGGCGTACTGTTATCGTAACGCCCATAGGAGTGTTGAAGCTTTCGGGAGTTTTCAGTGTCTCATACTGTGACGAAAGCAGCTCACTGAGGTAGAACTTCATTGAAGTTTTGCCGTAGCTTCCGGTGATGCCGACCTTGTGGAGATTCGGCATGGAGGCGAGCTTTTTCTTTGCATCGTTGATGTACCAGTTATTGATAGCTGTCTCAATAGGCTTGTTTATGAGATTTGAGAGCGGAACGAGTATCGGAGTGAGGTAGAGTGCCGAGCCGACCAAGATGAACGGTATCGGGGACTCAAACCATACTGTACCCTCAATAACGTCAGCGCCGAAAAATGGTATGCCATATACCTTGTCATATCCGACAGCAACAGCCGCCGCGAAATACAGAGCAATGAGAATGAAGAAGGTTACCAGCATACGCTTAACTCTCGCAGTGTAGACAAGCGGCTTCTTGAACTTCTTCCCCGGCTTGTTAGCGACGAGTAGTACAAGGTTCATACAGCCGAGTACAGCCAGAAAAGCTCTTCCGACAGCATTGTCAGCACCTGTAAAGAGCAGTCCGTACTGTGCCGCAAACAGAGTAACAGGGAGTATGTAGCGCTTGAAGTTCTTCTTCATCCACCACGAATGCTCAGGTGTTTTGTAGCCGTTGAGCTGAAGCATATGGAACTCGCGGAGTCCCATGAAAATAATCGCAAGCAGGGTGACTGCCGCGTAGATAAGCCATATTACAAGATTCATACGATTCTCCTTGAATTAATAATCATTCATCGATTTTCATGAACGAGCACATCACGCGGTTGAAGATGAACTGCTGTTCAAGGAACGAATAATGTCCCGCATTTTCGAGTTTAACAAGACCCGCATCGGGAATGAGCTTTTCCATTTTCTCGCCATCCGAGAGAGGAGTAGCAGTATCGTTCACGCCCCACACGAGCAGAGTCGGGCACTTTATATTAGGCAGATAGGGTTCAAGGTCTTCATTAACCACCTTGACCATTACCTGTCTCATCATAGGAGAAGCGGCAGCATAGTCGGCACTTCCCATTTTTTTGCGGAAATTTTCGAGTGCATCGGGAGCGATTTTTTTCACGATACCGGTCGAAAGCACTGCTTTTCCCATTTTATAGTAGCGGGTGCGCCAGCTTTTTTTCTTAGTTTTAGGCGGCATGATACCGGCACTGTCAACGAGTATCACCTTTGCGATTTCAAAAGGCAGATTATTGCGGCTGTGCATTTTTATAATAACTCTGCCGCCGAAGCTGTGACCGAGGAGCATTACCTTATCGACACCGTAGTCCCTGATAAAGTCTATGACGAAATCGACGTAGCTTCCGACGTCCCAGACTTCTTTAGGTTCATCGCTCTCTCCGAAGCCGGGCATATCCATAGCCACGACCTTATACTTTTTTGAGAGCAGGTCTATGAGATTAGCAAAGAGCTTGATATTACTGCCCCAGCCGTGCAGAAGCACGATGAGGTCGCCTTCGCCTTTTTCCTCATAGTTTATCTTCAATCCGTTAATTGTTTTTACCATTTGTTATCTCCGCTTTATATTTTTCATTAGACCACCTCTGAAATCCTGTTCAGTTAAAGGAAAAACAGATAGATGCGGCAGACGCACTCCAAGAATGTTTAACACGGCGTATGACGTGCATAGCTGTTTTCTCAAAAGCAGTTTTTAGAGATGTCCATTATATACTATGCGGCATACTCGACCGCATATACATATTTATTATAGCATGACAGCACAGCGATGTCAATTATTTTGTTTGATTTTTGCACGTCCGCATCAAGGAATAACAGCAGGGTCGTCCGCATATCCTTTATGGAAAGCATATTTCCGAAGGAGGAACGCCATGGGACTTACAGAAAAAGACGCCGCTTCCCGCCTGAAAACCGAGGGGCGCAACGTCCTTGAAGAGAAAAAAAGAACAGGACCCGTAAAAATATTCATCGGACAGTTCAAAGATGTAATGGTCATGATACTTCTCGCGGCAACGGTCGTATCGGTACTGCTCGGAGAAATATCCGACGCAGTGACAATAATACTGATAGTACTGCTTAATGCAATACTCGGCTTCATACAGGAATACCGCACCGAGCATACCCTTGAAGCACTGCGGTCGATGACAGCTCCGACAGCGAAATGCTACCGCGACGGCAGACTTCGCGAGATAGAAGCTGAACTGCTTGTGCCCGACGACGTGATAGAGCTTGAAGCCGGAGACCGTATCCCTGCCGACTGCGTAATACTTGAAGCGGCAGGCTTTTTTTCCGATGAATCCATACTCACAGGTGAATCCGAAGCTGTTGCAAAGCGTACCGGCAATACGAGCGATATCGACAACAGTCTCAACAAGGCAAATATCGTCTACTGCGGTACTTCTGCTGTACGCGGAACTTGTCGGGCGAAGGTGATAGCTACCGGAAAGTGCACGCAAATGGGCAGGATATCCGAGCTTATAGCCGACATCGACAAAGAGATGACTCCCCTGCAAAAGCGTCTCGCGGAACTTGGAAAAGTTGTTGCAGTGATATGTCTCATCGTCTGCATTGCAGTATTTGCGGCAGGAGTACTCCGCGGCGAGAACGTTTTTGATATGCTCATGACCGGCATTACCATAGCGATTGCGGCTATTCCGGAAGGACTGCCCGCAACAGTAACTATCGCCCTTGCACTTGCAGTCAGCCGTATGCTGAAACAGAAAGCTCTCGTCAACAAGCTTCACAGCGTAGAAACTCTCGGCTGTGCGTCGGTGATATGCTCCGACAAGACCGGTACTATCACCGAAAACCGCATGACTGTCACTGAGCTTGCAACAGCCGATACACGCTATTATTTCAGCGGTATGGGTTACCGTGTCAGCGGAGACGTGACACGCGGCGACGAGAATACTGCTGTAAATCCGCTTACTGAGAAGTCGCTTACCGCGGCACTGCAATGCGGAGTTTTATGCTCGGACGCAGTGATATCAGGCGGTGAAAATGCCGATAAGCGCCGACGGGGAGCACTCAGGGGAAGCGGTGAATGGAAAGTTACCGGTGACCCGACTGAAGCCGCCCTGCTGATAGCCGCCGCAAAAGCCGGTATTATGCGTGATTCGCTTGCAAAGGAAAGCCGCCGGCTTAAAGAGTATCCCTTCGACAGCGAGACCCGCTTCATGGCAGTTCACTGCGCAGAGCGAAACGAGAAGCGTATGTACTTCAAAGGTGCGGAAGAAGTGATAATGCCGCGCTGTACTAAGTATATGACCCCGACCGGCGAAATACGACCGCTCACAGCATCGCTCCGCAGTGAGATATCACGGTGCGTGATAGATATGTCCGACCGTGCACTGCGTGTACTCGCACTTGCATACTGCGTATCCGACAGCTTTGCTCCCGACCGCGGCGACCTCGTATTTCTCGGACTTACGGGTATGCTCGACCCACCGCGGGAGGAAGCAAAAGCGGCGATAAGGAAATGTGCGGCGGCATCGGTAAAAACGGTAATGATAACCGGCGACCACAAAAACACTGCTGTAGCAGTTGCAAAAAAAGCCGGACTTCTCAAAGGCGGCAAGGCTATGACCGGTGCAGAGCTTGACCGTCTCAGCGACGAAGAGCTTGACCGCGTTATAGGAAAATACACAGTCTTTGCGCGGGTAGAGCCTGTACATAAGCTCCGCATTGTCCGGAGTTTCAAACGCAGAGGAGAGATAGTCACAATGACAGGCGACGGAGTAAACGACGCTCCTGCGATAAAAGAAGCGGACGTAGGTGTTGCAATGGGAGTCACAGGTACTGACGTCACCAAACAGGCGGCAGACGTTATCCTGCTTGACGACAACCTCGCAACTCTCGTGAATGCAGTGGAGCAGGGACGCTGTGTATACGCAAATATCCGCAAATTCGTGCGGTATCTGCTCTCATGCAACATCGGCGAAGTGCTTACAATGTTCGGCGGGATAGTCATGGGAATGCCGATAGTTCTGCTTCCGGCGCAGATACTTCTCGTAAACCTCGTAACAGACGGACTTCCGGCGATAGCACTCGGACTTGAACCGCCGGAAAAAGACATAATGAACCGTCCCCCGCGCCGCTCGGACGAAGGATTTTTCTCCGGCGGACTGATGTGGAAGATAATTTTCCGCGGCATTTTCATAGGTCTGTCAACACTTGCCTCGTTCTCACTTGTAATGAGGTTCGGGGGAAGTCTCGAAGCCGGACGCACTGCCGCACTGATAACACTTGTAATGTCACAGCTGATACACGTTTTCGAGTGCCGTTCGGAGCGGCGTTCACTGTTTCGCATCTCTCCTTTCGGAAACGTGAAACTGCTTCTCGCCGTACTTGTATCGTTTGCGGCACTCTCAGCGGCAGTAGCTGTACCGCCGCTGAGAGAAGTATTCAACACTGTAATGCCGGAACCTAAACACCTGTTAACAGCTCTCGGACTAAGTGCCGCAGTACCGGTATTGAGCGGAATATTCTCAGGCACAAAGAAAGAATGACCCATAAACAGGGACCTTTGTCCCCTCCCCTGTCCGTTACGGCATTTCCGACGTAACGGACATTTTGTATAGTTGACACGGGGAAGTGAAAATGCTATAATTAATGTGTCTGCAATAACCGCTATAAGGCGGATATTGACCCGAACGTTCTTCGGGCAGCGCAAATTTTTAAACAACAGGGAATTTGCGCATCACATTTCTTTATGTAAAAATATGCGCCTGTGCGCGAAAAGGAGTATTTTTTATGAGCGATAATATCAGAAGCTATGAAAGTCCGTTCTGTACACGATATGCAAGTGAGGAAATGCAGTACATTTTCTCAGCAGATAAGAAGTTCACAACATGGAGAAAGCTTTGGGTAGCTCTTGCAAGAGCAGAAATGAAGCTCGGTCTGCCTGTTACTGAAGCACAGGTAAAGCAGCTTGAAGAGCACATCAACGACATCGACTATGACATGGCTGCAGAGCGTGAAAAGGTAGTCCGCCACGACGTTATGGCTCATGTATATACATACGGACAGGCTTGCCCCGATGCAGCCGGTATCATACACCTCGGAGCTACATCATGCTACGTAGGCGATAACACAGACGTTATCATCATGCGCGATGCTCTCAAGATAGTCCGCAGAAAACTCATAAACGTTATGAACAACCTCGCAAAATTCGCTGACGAGTACAAGAATATGCCCTGCATGGCTTATACTCACCTCCAGCCTGCACAGCCTACAACAGTTGGCAAGCGTGCAACACTCTGGCTCAACGAACTCCTCATGGACTTTGAAGAAATTGAACACCGCATCGCTGACCTCAAACTCCTCGGCAGCAAGGGTACAACAGGTACACAGGCTTCATTCATGGAGCTTTTCGAGGGCGATACCGACAAGATAAAGCAGCTTGAAAAAATGATAGCAGAGGAAATGGGCTTCGATAAGGTAGTTCCTGTTTCCGGACAGACTTATTCAAGAAAGGCTGACTGGCAGGTACTCTCCGCACTCAGCGGAATCGCTCAGTCATGCAGCAAATTCTCAAACGATATGAGAATTCTCCAGAGCTTTGAGGAAATGGAAGAGCCGCGTGAGAAGTCGCAGATAGGCTCATCAGCAATGGCATACAAGCGCAATCCTATGCGCTGCGAGAGAATAACATCACTCGCCCGCTACGTTATGATAGACGTCCTCAACCCCGCATTCACAGCAGGCACACAGTGGTTTGAGAGAACTCTCGACGACAGTGCAAACAAGCGTATCTCAGTTGCAGAGGCATTCCTCGGAGTTGACGCTATCCTCAATATCATGATGAACGTTACCGACGGCATGGTAGTATACCCCGAGATAGTTCGCCGCCGACTCATGGCAAAGCTCCCCTTCATGGCAACAGAGAACATCATGATGGACGCTGTAAAGAAGGGCGGCAACCGTCAGGAGCTTCACGAGCGTATACGCACATATTCTATGCAGGCAGCAGAGCAGATAAAGATTTACGGCAAGGACAGCAACCTCTGCGAACTCATCGTAAACGACCCGATGTTCATGATAACAAAGGAAGAACTCGACGAACAGCTCAAGCCTGAGAATTACGTAGGAAGAAGTCCTCAGCAGGTTTCAGAGTTCCTGAACGAGTGCATATATCCTATCCTTGAAGCAAACAAGGACATTCTCGGCGAAAGCTTTGAGATGAAAAACTAACAATGTCTCTGCCCTTGCACACCAGCTTTACGGCATAGTTAAGGCATTATACCATAAGGAGCAGCAATGAAAAAAGGTATCAAAATAGCCGGCGGCATATTGGCGGCAGCATTAGTGTTGAGCAGTGCGGGATTCTACCTCTCGCAGACGCTTATCAAGTGGAAGATGATGGAGCGTGACATTCTGCCCACTTTTACAGACGGGAATAAAGTCATGGAGCCATACCCTTATGCGGATATAGAAGTTCCCGAAAGCTTCAAGGAATGTTCGATAAAGGGCATCGACTTCAAGGCTCCTGAGGGACTTTTCTGGATGTATCCCGAGGAAACAGAAGGTATAAAATCGGGAATAATCGTCGATAACTACGACATTGATAAGCGTAAGCTGCTGATATGCGTGTTAGACAAGGAAGACCATAATGACGAAGCCGGTCTCCCGGGCCTTGACTTCTTTCAGCAAAAAGGCTTCTTTGACAAGCGCATGAACAGTGGACTGAAAAAGCTCGGCTATGAACCACCTGAGAACTCCCATGATATGCTGTTCCTGTGCGAGACCTTTGATATCAGCAAATGCAATAAGCTATCGCCCTCTGAGGTCAATGCAACGTATAAACTTATGCTGTTAAAGTCGGTAATGGTACCTGCGTATATTTCGGTTAATGGCGTTGATGGCGATACGTCACACGACAATTCCGTCGCACCAAATCGCTATTACTTCGACACCGAAAATATTAAGTCGTTTGTTTCTGAGTCCGTGAACACTCACGGTGCCTATGAACTCAACCTCGACGTGTACGGCGCGGACAACCTCGAAATGCCGCAGTCTGTGATAATAGTCGGAAATGACACAGACACAGTTCGTCAGATAGCAAAAACCGTAACTATAGCGGAGGATACAGAATGAAAAAAGAATATCTTGAAGCAGGCAAAATAGTGACAACTCACGGAATCCGCGGAGAGGTCAAGATAATGCCTTACACCGATACCCCCGACCTGCTTGCGGAGTTCGACCGTCTCTTCATCGGAAAGAATAAAGACGAACTCATTATTGAACGTTCGCGAGTATTCAAGAACATGGTAATCGCAAAGATAGAGGGCATCGACACTCCCGAAGCGGCAGAGAAATACCGCAATAAGATACTGTATATGCACCGCGACGACCTCGAACTCGACGACGATACATATTTTATTCAGGACCTCATCGGCATTGAAGTACGCAACGCTGATTCCGGCGAGGTGTACGGAACTATCGACGATGTTATGCAGACCGGTGCAAACGACGTATACGTGGTAAAGGGTCCCGACAGGGAGTACCTCGTGCCTGCAATCGCAGACGTTGTAGTATCGACCGATATCGACGGCAATGTAATGACGATACGTCCTCTCGACGGACTTTTCGACTGACAGGAGTGCGAAATGAAGATTGAAATAGCAACGCTTTTTCCGGAAATGTGCGAAGCCGTCCTCGGCGAAAGCATAGTCGGAAGAGCGCGTAAAGCCGGTAAAATCGAAGTTCACTGCCGGCAGATACGCGAATACACGCTCGATAAGCACCGCCGCGTAGACGATACCCCATACGGCGGAGGCATGGGAATGGTAATGCAGTGCGAGCCTATCTACAACTGCTATAAAGCGGTATGCGAAGAAATTGGCACAAAACCGCACACTATATATATGTCCCCGAAGGGAAAGGTACTCACTCAGCAGAGAGCGGCTGAACTTTCGCAGATGGACAATATTCTCATAATCTGCGGACACTATGAAGGTGTAGACCAGCGAGTTATAGACAAAATAGTCGATGAGGAAATATCCATCGGAGACTACGTCCTCACAGGCGGTGAATTGCCTGCAATGGTGCTGACGGACTGCGTAGCGAGAATGTGTCCGGGAGTACTTTCCGACGACGTATGCTTCGAGGAGGAAAGTATCTACAGCGGGCTTCTTGAGTACCCACACTATACTCGTCCCGAGGTATGGGAGGGTGAGAGTGTACCGCCGGTTCTGATGTCGGGACACCATGCAAACATCGAAAAATGGCGGCACGAACAGAGTCTCGAACTCACAAGGCAACGTCGTCCGGACCTTTACGATGAATACATAAAAAAACAATAAAGCTTTGCGGATACCCAAGGGTATCCGCTTTTTCAACTCCGCCGCACATGGAACACGGTAACATTTTGCATATTATAACTTGCATAATGTTCACTTCTCTCTTGACACACTCCCCTTCCATGCTGTATACTATCTATAAAGGCGGTGATATCATGAAACGAATCGGAGTAGTAATACCGGCAATCACGGATAATCTGCAAAAGGAACTCCTTGACGGCATTTTTCATACTGCCTCTGCAAATGACTGCGATGTCATAGTCCTGACAACAGCAACAAACGGTCTTGATTTTCATATGCAGAGCGAGATAATGTAGGGCGAAGAGAGTGTTTACTGCCTGCTTGACCATGCCAAACTTGATGGTATACTTTTGGTATCCCAGTATTTTGTGAAGGAGACAGTACGCCGGATAATATCAGAAAAAATAAGGAAATCCGCGATACCCTGCATCGACCTCGGAGGTACCGCTCTCGGCTTTGAAACGGTACACATTCAACAGGACGAAGCAGTGTATGAACTTACGAATCACGTAATCGAACAGCACGGCTGTACTAAGCTGATGTTTCTTGCCGGACCCGAAGGCAATGCTGATTCGGAAGAGCGTATGCAGGGATTTCTGCGCTCCGCAGACGAACACAACTGCCGCCACGAGATAGTCTACGGCGACTTCTGGAAAATCCGTGCGGCTGAACTCGGCGAAGAGTTTCTGAACCACAAACGCGATATGCCCGATGCTGTGATATGTGCGAGCGACATGATGGCGGTCTCACTCTGTGATACACTGCAAAACGGCGGCATTTCCGTTCCTGACGATATCATCGTGACCGGATTCGACGGACATATCTTTGCATTGTCAAGTTTCCCGACTATAACCACTATCAGCGGTGCAATGTATGAACTGGGCAGGAAAGGTACAGAACAACTCGTCATAAAAACCAGAAGCAACAGTACGGATATGCATATCATTTACGGCGCAAGCTGTGGCTGTGTAGAAAGGACCACCGATTATCAGTGTGCCGCAATGCAGGTGCAGGAGCAGATACGCAGAGACTCAGAAACTGCCGATATGCTTGAAATGCGCATAAATGCGGACGTTATCACAAGGACATCATGCGTAGAGTCACTTCATGAGCTGACAGATGTAGTTGACCAGTCCGCGCATATCATAAAAAGCTACAAATCACTGCATATGTGCATTCTCCCCGACTGGGACAGCAACCCTGAACAGCCTGACATCTGCAAAACAAAGCCATACCCCCGACAGATGCTCTGCAACATCTCAAAAACTGCGTGGACTCCCGGAATCAACACAGGTCTGTTCCCAACTGAAGAAATAGTTCCCATGCTCTCACAGCCGCATGAACCGGTACTTCTTTTTGTCCTGCCGCTTCACGCATCATCGCAGGTATTCGGCTATTTCGGCTTAGCGTTTGAAAAAGCCTCAGACTTTGCGGTATCAGTGATGCTTTTCAACTTGCTGAGCGCAGTTGCAAATGGTCTGCGCATACTTCGGCACAGGCTCTATGCGGAGTATTTGCAGAAAAAAGTCGAGGAAGCCTCACTATACGATAAAATGACGGATATGCTCAGCAAAAAGGGACTCCTCCTGTATCTTGAAAATCAGGAACAGACAGATGCAAAAAATGGTATTATGCTTGTGACAATCGCTAAACTTTCAGCCGCATTCAATGGACAGACCTCTAACAGCCTGTCTGATACCGTCATGCAGTCCGAGCTTCTTCTCGCAAACGCAATACGTCTTATCTCCGGTCGCGACCTGCAAACTGCCCGACTTGACAAGAGTACATTCGCAGTCGTCTTTCCGCTTGCAGACGATGATTCGCCCGAGAGATATACGGAAGAGATGATGATACAGCTTGAAGTGCTGATAAGGAAGATGCAGGAAGGTTCAGCGTCAGCATTTTTGCCGGAGCCGTATAGCGTATGCGGCGAGGTAACATATCCGGCGGAAGGCTGTATATCTGAGCTGTGGGAACGTCTTAGCAGTACTCAGCCTAAAGACCGTGGATTTACCGGTATCGGACAGCTCAGAATGCTAAGGCGTGAGATACACAAAGCTCCCGAGCTTGACTGGAATCTCAGTGAACTCTCAAAGCGGCTGAACATCAGCAAGAGCTATGTACAGAAGCTATACAAGGAAAATTTCGGTGTAAGCTATATAGACGACCTTATAAACGCGCGTCTTGGAATGGCTAAACAACTGCTGAAAACTACCGACCTGCGCATAAACGAGGTCGCATCGTCGTGCGGATATCAGAACAGTACTCATTTCATGCGCCAGTTCAAAGAAAAAACAGGCATCTCCCCTTCCGAGTACCGCAAGAAATAGCCGCAGTCTCAACCACAAAAAACAGCTCCGTTTTTCATTTCAGGTGTGTACCTGATGAAAAACGGAGCTAAAATTTTAATCAAATTGCCGAACTCTGAATCAGTCTTTTTCTATTAGTGGTGGAAAAGGCGGATTCCGGTGAATGCCATAGCTATATTGTACTTATTGCAGGTGTCGATAACATTATCGTCGCGGATTGAGCCGCCGGGCTCAGCGATGTACTCAACACCTGACTTCTTAGCACGCTCGATATTGTCGCCGAATGGGAAGAATGCGTCAGAGCCGAGGCAAACGCCGGTATTCTTAGCGAGCCAAGCCTTCTTTTCCTCAACAGTGAAAACAGCCGGCTTAACCTTGAAGATTCTCTGCCACTCGCCTTCACGGAGTACGTCCTCATACTCGTCGCCGATGTAAACGTCGATAGCGTTATCGCGGTCGGCGCGGCGGATATCGTCAACAAACTGAAGACCCATTACCTGCGGAGACTGTCTGAGCCACCAGTTATCAGCCTTCTGACCAGCGAGACGTGTACAGTGGATACGTGACTGCTGACCGGCACCGATACCGATAGCCTGTCCGTCCTTAACATAGCAAACGGAATTTGACTGTGTATATTTAAGGGTGATAAGTGAAATAAGGAGGTCGTCCTTCTTATCGTCGGGGATATTCTTGTTTTCTGTAACAACATTAGCGAGGAGCTCACGATTGATATCGAGCTCATTGCGGCCCTGTTCAAAGGAAACGCCGTAAACCTGCTTAGTCTCGATAGGAGCAGGCTTGTAATTCTCGTCAATCTTGAGAATGCAGTATGTTCCCTTTCTCTTTGACTTGAGGATTTCGAGAGCCTCGGGGTCGTAATCAGGAGCGATAATACCGTCGGAAACCTCGCGCTGAATCATTTTAGCTGTGCAAACGTCAACCTTGTCAGAGAGGGCGATGAAGTCGCCGTATGAGGACATTCTGTCAGCGCCGCGAGCTCTTGCATAAGCACTTGCGAGCGGAGAAAGCTCACCGAGGTCGTCGACCCAGTATATCTTCTTGAGGTCATCGCTGAGCGGTCTGCCGATAGCCGCACCGGCAGGCGAAACGTGCTTGAATGAAGTAGCTGCGCACACACCTGTTGCAGCCTTGAGCTCCTTAACGAGCTGCCAGCCGTTAAGAGCGTCGAGGAGATTGATGTAACCGGGTCTGCCGCAGAGAACTTCTATCGGGAGCTCACTGCCGTCAGCCATATAAACTCTTGACGGCTTCTGATTCGGGTTACAGCCGTATTTTAACTGCATTTCATTTGACATGATAATGTCCTCCTTATATGATACAATTTCATCTTTTGATTTGAAAGCTTACTTGTTCTTGTTAACTATGCGAGTCTCCTCGGAGTTGTCAGCGAGGTTCACGTAGCGGACGAAGAGAGAAACCTTGTTGTCAGCGTTGAGGTTATTCCAGAGCATATCTGTGAACTCGTCAATATTTCCGGAGATTCCAACAAGCTTCGGCTCGCCCTCAAAGCTCGGGAGCGGACTGCCGTCGCCCATGTATGTGTGAATAAAGTGACCCTCACCTGCGATGGGGTTATTGTAGCTGAAAGTATATCTCTGACATGAATCGGGGTTACCGTTAGCGCTCTTGAGAATAGACATTGCATAGTTGAAGTCACCGCTGTCGAAGCGGAGGATACCTGAGATACGAGGTGTATAATTAGGGGCATCGTCCTCGAATTCACGTGTACGGAGCGACTGCTCAAATGTATACTGCTTGTCCATGAGTTCATAGATAGTATCAGTCTGGTCGCCGTTAGTAACGATAAGCTTGTTACCGAGAACTCTTACAGGAGCGTAGATGATGAGGTGTGGGTCAGTGAGCTTAGAGGGGTCGAAAGCCTCAGTGCGGATACCCTTTCCGTCCTCGATGAATACACGGTTACGGCTGTTTTCGCTTCTGCCCATGATAAAGTAAGCAGTTACAGCATACTTTCCGTCAGCGGACTTACCGATAACTATACCTCTTCCGGGATAGGCATTTGAACTGAGTTCCTGTGCTAATTCAAGCTTTTTCATGATAAATACTCCTTTCGGGATATGGTTTAGAACCAGATGAATAATAATGTCTGTAAAGCTGACTGAACTTCCGCTAATTTAGGCTTATAGCCGGTTGTATTAACATATATGAAGTCCGTCAGAACTATCAGCAGAACAGCTATCGCAATGATATTTATGGTCCTGCGCTTGGGTTTTGATAGAAGCCAGTCGAAGAACGGCTGAACCACGTACATAAAAAGCAGGCCTCCGAGTCCGAAGCGGACAGATGTGCTAAGCGCGATACGCGCCTGAAAATTGTACTTATAATTCGCATATGTCTGCCACGGCCACGAACCCTTGGTATATTCAAGGATATAAGTCGCGGCAAGCTCAACCGTCGTAGCGACTGTCATGCAACCGAGAAATACCAGCAAAGGCTTTACATACACGAGCCATTTGGGTTCCTTTTTTTTCATAAGTTTGCTGAAAAAAAGCAGGAACAGCATTGCGCCAACACCATAAATCGGGCAGTATGGTCCGAAGAGGTCACCCCTGTTATGGAATCCCCAGCGGTAGACTACCACCTCAAGGAAAACCTCATACAGCCAGCCAAGAACTGCATACATCCAGAAGCAGATGAACAGTTTCTGAACGGTCTGATTTTCTTTTATTTTCTGAATCATATCATTTTACGTATGCTTTTCCGTCAACGATGTCTATCCTGTCCTGACAGAAAAGCGAGACAGCCTCAGGCAGAAGTTTCCACTCGACATTCTCCATAATGCGTCGCTGAAGGACTTCGGGAGTATCGTCACGCTCGACGTCAACAGTACCCTGAAGAATGATAGCACCTGCATCGGCTTTTTCGTTAACGAAATGGATAGTTGCACCGCTCACCTTGACTCCGTAAGCGAGAGCGGCTTCGTGAACTTTGAGTCCATAGTAGCCTTCTCCGCAGAATGAAGGGATAAGTGCAGGGTGAACATTGATTATCTTATAGGCATATCTGCTTGTAACGCACTCGTCAAGGATAGTCATGAATCCGGCGAGAACAACAAGGTCAGCTTTTTCCTCATCAAGTGCCGCAAGGACAGCCTTGCTGTAGCTTACGCTGTCGGAATACTCCTTACGAGGAATAATTCTTGAAGGGATATTATTTTTAGCGGCTCTTTCAAGAGCGTATGCCCCTGCATTTGAAGAAATGACGCAGGTTATCTTACCGCCCTGAATAATGCCTGACTTTTCGGCATCAATGAGTGCCTGTAGATTAGTTCCGCCGCCCGAGACGAGAACAACTATATTTTTCATTGGTAACTCCTCCTGTTAATTCACGAGTATCATGATCAGAACAAATACTGCCGGAATACTTCCGAAGAGGATATACCGGTAATAATCTCTTGTCATATCACTTTCGCGGTCAGCAAAATAGAAGAATATCGGGTCATCGGGGTCATAGCAGATAAGCTCCTGTGAACCGGTATCATATCTCTGTTTCTTGTCAGCAATTGTATATACAGAGCTGACTGTTCTGCCGTCCTCGGTATCGTAGTTGAGGATAGGGTAAAAATACTTGCCTGTACCTTTTGATTCATGGTAACCGGTAACAGTGCCGTAAGCCGCTACCGAACGGCTGAGACGTTTTTTCACCTTGAAGATATGTCCGGCAAACAGAATGACCATAAGAATGTAAACCGCGAGGATTCCGTACAGCAGATACCCGAAATGGAACGACACTCCGATCAGAATAAATGAACAGACTGCCCATACGTAATCGTCGGTATTAACCTTCATATGAAGAGTCCTCCTTTAAAGCGGGAACTGAACGTGTCCGGGGATAATTTCAGTATCGTCGTATGAAAGCGGGATATCCTTGTCGATGATGACCTGTCCGTAGATATCAGTTATCCTGAACGTAAACGGACCTGCTCCCATTTCACGCGATTCAAAGTAATTATATGGTCTGCGAGGTATTTCCACCCATTCGCCGTCTTTGAGAAGTTCAAGCTTAGTGATGGGGTAGCGGTGATTGCGCACCTGAACTCCGCACCAGAATTCGGTGCTTCCCTCCTTGTACTTGAAGGAGATAGGTGCATTTTCAGCGCTGTCAAGCGGGACTATCTTCCAGCTGACGGGAACTCTTCCCTTTTCGACAGGAGCGATAAGCGGAAAAGCGTCAGTATAGAGGTCGAGGTCACCTTTTTTGCCTTCGGGCAATTCATCGGTAACGAGCATATTTATAGTACCAAGCTCGCCGGTAACTTCCAGATAAGCACCAGCCAGCTGAGCGCTGTTATAGTCTGAGTGGTTCATCGCGACTATCCAGTAATCGTGAGAAACGGGGTCAAGCATTGCGTGACCGCCTACGTATCCTCCGCCGTAGAAGGTACCCTCACCCGTATGGACAGTGCCCTTGGGTTCAAGAATGCTTGATTCGTCGATAGTGAACTCAGTGTCGTATTTTTTCTTTCCGAGGACGAAGTCGGCGAGGTCGTTGAGTTCCTTTTTTGAGACTCCCTTCTGCCTTGCGACGACAACATCGTAAACATCAACACGACCGTCCGAGTTATAGTCCATAGGGACATTTCCTGCTGAAAACGCAGGAACTGAAGCTGCGGAGACCATGACCGCTGCCGCAGCCAAAGAAGCTATCAGTTTTTTCATCTCTATCACCTCTTGCATAGGCTGTGCCTTGACGATCCGGCAGGGAGACGGATAATATCCGCCGCCACATATAATGTGCGGAACGCCGTATCCGGCGTTCCGCAAACTTATCAGCAGATAATAACGCCTTCCTCAGACTCAACGAGTTCGCCGAGAATATAAGCGTCCTCGCCGGCAGCCTTGATAGCTGCAACAGCCTTGTCAGCGTCGTTCTTGTCAACAGAAACTACCATGCCGACACCCATGTTGAATGTATTGAACATATCACGCTCAGGAATATCTCCTGCGCGCTTGATGAGGTCGAAGATAGGAAGTACCTGAACAGCGTTTCTCTCGATCTTAGCTGAGAGATTCTTTGGAAGTGAACGCGGGATATTCTCATAGAAGCCGCCTCCTGTGATATGGGAGATGGACTTTACCTTTACCGCGTCAATGAGACTCATAACAGCCTTAACGTAAATTCTTGTAGGTGTAAGGAGAGTCTCACCGAGTGTAGCACCGAGATCATCGAAGTGCATATTGAGTTTCTGCTCGTTTACGTCGAATACGCTTCTTACGAGTGAGAAACCGTTGGAATGTACACCGCTTGACTTGATAGCGATAAGAACATCGCCTGCCTTCTGAGTATCAGGCTGGAGGATCTTATCCTTGTCAACTACACCAACTGAGAAGCCTGCGAGGTCGTATTCGTCCTCGGGCATAAGACCGGGGTGTTCAGCAGTTTCGCCGCCGATGAGTGCACACTGAGCCTGTACACAGCCTTCAGCAACACCTGAAACTATCTCAGCGATCTTCTCGGGAACATTCTTGCCGCAGGCAATATAGTCGAGGAAGAACTGTGGCTTAGCGCCGCAGCAGATTATATCGTTTACGCACATAGCAACGCAGTCGATACCGACAGTATCGTGCTTGTCCATGATGAATGCGATCTTTATCTTTGTACCTACTCCGTCAGTACCGGAAACGAGTACAGGCTTATTGATACCTGTCATATCAAGCTCGAAGAGTCCGCCGAAGCCGCCGATACCGGAAAGAGCGCCGGGTATCATAGTGCGGGCGATGTGCTTTTTCATAAGCTCAACAGACTTATATCCGGCAGTAACGTCAACGCCAGCCTTCTTGTAGCTCTCAGAAAAACTATTGTTCATAGTATCCTCCTTGTAATGGGTTTGTAGGGGCTGATGCCAACATCAGCCCGCAGCGTACGTCTATAGTTGCAGAGGAGATGCAGGCACCGCCCCTGCTTCAATGCGAATAGTATTATTATTCTTTGCCGCTCCAGCAGTATGTGCAGAGATTGCACTCAGGCAGACCTACAGCCTTTACCTTTCCGGGAAGCGACTGGAATTCAAGTGAAGTAAGCTTGAGCCGGCGGCATATCTCATCACGCATACGCTTGCCTCTTTCGGTATTTGTATCGCTGTATTCAGCGAGATACTTAACACCCTCCTCGCCCTCGAACTCGTCTATGATCTGACGGGCGATGAGTTCAAGCTCTGAATGGCTTCTTGAGAAGTTGAGATATTTGCAGCCGTACATGATAGGCGGGCAGGCAGAACGCATATGAACTTCCTTAGCGCCGTTTTCATAGAGGAACTCAACAGTCTCTCTCATCTGAGTACCGCGGACGATACTGTCATCGACGAAGAGAAGCTTTTTGCCCTCGATAAGCTCATGAACGGGTATAAGCTTCATTTTAGCCACAACATTTCTCATGCTCTGATTTGTAGGCATGAAGCTGCGCGGCCATGTAGGGGTATACTTTATAAAAGGACGGGCAAATGGGATACCGCTTCTGTTTGCGTAACCGATAGCGTGGGGAGTACCCGAATCCGGAACTCCGCATACGAAATCGACATCGGGGAGTTTGCCTGCTGCGATATCATTTTCAGCCATTATCTCACCGTTGCGAGTACGCATTACTTCAACGTTGACCCCCTCATAGCAGGCAGTAGGATAGCCGTAATAAGTCCAGAGGAAGGTACATATCTTCATCTTTGAGGGGTCGCCTTCAGCCATTACCTCACAGCCGTCAGCAGTAATTCTTACTATCTCGCCGGCAGTGAGTTCCTTATAGGTCTCATAACCGAGTTTCTGGAAAGCGAACGACTCTGTAGAAAGGCAGAAGCCGTCCCAGCGCTTACCGATGACGATAGGGAGTCTGCCGTACTGGTCACGAGCAGCGATAATGCTGTCTTTTGTGAGGATTATAAGTGACATG
This sequence comes from uncultured Ruminococcus sp., assembly GCA_900315975.1. The sequence continues at coordinate 24,935 of ONBA01000002.1, read as the reverse complement.
GTGCCGTCTATCTTGCTCTGCGCATAGCGGATACCGTCAACGAAGTTATCGCGCTGTGCGATAAGGGCAGCGATGAGGTCGCCGGAGTTGATATTACCGCTTGACATCGACTCAAAGTTAGCGCAGCCCTTTTCAAGGAGCTCATCAACGAGAGCTTCGGCATTGCGTATAATACCTACTGAACAGACAGCATAGAGTCCGAGCTTTGAGCGAACCATGATAGGCTGCGGGTCTGTATCGCTGATACAGCCGATACAGAGTTTTCCGCGCATATTCACAACGTCTGTCTCAAATTTAGTTCTGAAGGGTGAATTTTCAATACTGTGAATATTTCTCTGAAATCCTTTGTCCTCGGAGTAAGATGTCATACCGCCGCGGCGGGTGCCGAGGTGGGAATGGTAGTCTGTACCGAAGAAAACATCAGTAACGCAGTCATTTTTGCTGGCTGCACCGAAAAATCCGCCCATAAATTATTCTCCCATAAGTCTCTTCATGATTTCCTGATAAGCCTCTTCTACGCCGCCCATATCTCTGCGGAAGCGGTCCTTATCAAGCTTTTCATGAGTAGTTGAATCCCAGAAACGGCAGGTATCAGGGGAGATCTCATCAGCGAGGATGATAGTGCCGTCAGAAGTTTTACCGAATTCGATCTTGAAGTCGATGAGGTCGATATTAAGACCCTTGAAGAACTTTACCATGAACTCGTTTACCTTGAAAGCGTACTTTGAGATAGTCTCGATGTCCTCTTTAGTAGCGATACCGAGAGCGAGTGCATAGTAGTCATTGATGAAAGGATCGCCGAGATCGTCGTTCTTGTAGCTGAATTCGAGTATCGGGCAAAGGAGCTGTTTGCCTTCCTCAACGCCCATTCTCTTTGAGAAGCTGCCTGCTGCAACGTTTCTTATGATGACCTCAAGGGGAACTATTGAAACCTTCTTTACGATAGTCTCGCGGTCGCTTATCTCCTCTACGAGATGAGTAGGAACGCCTTCTTTTTCGAGCATTTTGAACATGAAGTTTGTCATTTTGTTGTTGATAACGCCCTTGCCGGAAATAGTGCCCTTCTTCTCACCGTTGAACGCAGTAGCGTCGTCCTTGTAATCAACGATAACGAGGTCGGGGTCGTTAGTAGCATAGACCTTCTTAGCCTTGCCCTCATAGAGCTGTTCCTTCTTTTCAATGTTTGCCATTTTGAAATTCCTCCTTGAGAATTATATAAATGTGTATATGCAACTCCGCGTCTATGCGGAAATTGTAAGCGAATGCTGTTAATCTGACACCGTGCAAATACGACAGGCGTGCTTTGCGCAGTGATGTCTTTAGTCTTCAAAAAGCGGATTCTCATCGTTATCACGGAGCATGATAACGTCAGAATTCGGAGCTGTTGTGGTCAGATACTGAACTCCGGTGAGCTTATCGACAAAAACGATAACTTCCTTACAGCCTGCAATGAGCTGACGGTTCTTTTCAAAAAAGCGCTTTGCTGAAGGCTTGTTTGACACGAGTGGTTTGCCGAGAGTATCATACATCATGAGAACGCCGGATTTGGGTGAAGTTGTTGTCATATACTGTATCTCAGTATGTGTATCGACCAAAACCACTATCTCCTTGCAGCCGCCGATGAAATGGCGTTCCTTTTCAATAAAGCGTGGTCCCGGATCGCTGACATTTTTCACATTATTATCAACAGATGAGCGTTTCATACCGAACATGAGCTATCCCTCCAAGATCATTTCAGTGAGTTTTTGCGGAGTTTCTGCGATATAATCCGCACCTGCCTGCAAGAGTTCCTCCTCCGTGCCGTAGCCCCAAAGGATACCCATACATTTCAGTCCGGTTTTATTTGCACCAATAACATCGTTATTTCTGTCACCTATCATAAGAACAGCAGAGCGGTCAGTGATACCGGTATTTGCGAGCACATATTCAATGACTTCCCACTTTTCGTTGCGTATTCCGCCGAGTTCAGCACCGCCGACGAACTCAAAATAATCAGCGATACCAAAGTGTTCAAGTATCTGTTGTGCGTAAATACCGACCTTGCTTGTTGCGACCATCAGCCTCTTTCCGGCAGATTTAAGTTCACTCAGCATTTCAGGAACACCGTCGTAAACGCTGTTCTCGAAGAGTCCCTTAGTGCTGTAACGTTCACGGAAAATCCTTACAGCCTCTTTCACCTGTTCCTCGTTCATTCCGCAGAAATTCGCAAAAGAATCATAAAGCGGAGGACCGAGAAAGCGTTCAGGAGCGTCTGGCATATCAAATCCCATTATACTAAGCGCATGGCTCAGGCAGTTCATGATACCCGGTTCAGAATCTGTAAGTGTACCGTCGAGGTCAAAAAGAAGAACGTCGTAATTCTTCATCAGAGTGCGGCGATCTGCTCCTGAAGAGCCTTATCCTTAGCGATAACGCCGTCAGCCATAGCCTTTTTCTCAGCAGCGAGCTTTGCAGCGAGCTCATCATCAGCGATAGCGAGCATCTGAACTGCGAGTACAGCCGCATTCTTAGCACCGTCGATACCGACTGTAGCGACCGGAACTCCGGGCGGCATCATAACTGTAGCGAGGAGAGCGTCTATGCCCTCAAGAGCCTTAGACTTCATAGGTATACCGATCACCGGCAAAGTTGTGTGACCTGCAACAACGCCTGCGAGGTGAGCAGCCATACCTGCCGCACAGATGATAGCGCCGAAGCCGTTAGCCTTGGCATTTGAAGCGAAATCAGCGGCTTCTGCCGGAGTTCTGTGAGCGCTCATAACGCGGCACTCAAACTCTACGCCGTACTTTTTAAGCTCAGTAAGAGCTGATTTTACAACAGGGAAATCGCTGTCGCTTCCCATGATAACTGCAACTTTTTTTGACATTTTCTATTCTCCTGTCTGTCCGTTAGGACTATTTTCGTCTTTGTCCGCCCCATCGGAAATATCTGTTTTTTCAGCCGGCTTGGGGTATTCCGGCATTTCATTCTCGAAGCAGCCCGAAGTAGCTTTCAGGTCGCTCACTGAATTGCCGCTGAATTTAACTGCGGCTTTATATCCTTCACGGAGAGTTTTCTGTTCTCCGTTTTCATCGGTATAGGTTATCCCGGTATCGGCTGTGAAAGCGACCTCATAGCAGGGTGTGCCGTCGTCGGACCTTATAGAATAAAGGTGTATATCCGAGATACCGAGCAGTTCTTTTGAAAGGAGTCTGTGGTCATCAGGAAAAAGCTGAGAGAAACCCGAGCGGCTGCCGGTAGTTATCTCCGAGAGGATCTCGTCATTTCCGGTGAAAGCGTATTCTATGTATTTTCCGGCGATACCGGACATATCCTCTATCATGTCGATACTCAGCTTTGAGAGCAGTACTCTGCTGAGGATATCAATAGTATACGTACTTCCCATCGTTTCGCCTGTAACGGACGCTCTTGTAAAGAAGAGTCCGGCTTTTGATGAAGAGAACGTGTAAACACCCGAGCTGTCAGCAAGAGTGACCTCCTTATCCCTGATAGAGCACGAAGTCCACGAACGGCGGAAACACGGTGAAAAGCCGTCGTCATAGAGTACACACGAATTATCAGCGGCACTCTCCGCGACATAGTAAACATTTCCGGCAGGTTCGTGCTTAGTGATACTGCTGTAAATGAAAGGGATAACGATATTGCCCTCGTAGTCGATACAGCCATAAAGCTGCTGACTGCCTGTTTTAGCGGCGGCAATGCACTTACCGTTTCCGGCGAATCTTATCTCATTCCATTCAGGAGCGACGATTATACGGTCCTCACTATCAGCGATACCGAAGCTTCCGTTGCCGTCGCTGAAGATGTAATTTCCTTTGCTGTCGCTGATAAGCTTGCGTACTATCTCAGTCTGCGTGTTATTGTTAGCAACATCGTCAGGTACATTGAGGTAGAAGCGGGTTATCGCAGCGGCAAGTATGATGATGACAACAAAAAGCAGAGAAGCAACGAGACGCGTATGCTTATTCAAGAGTCTGCCCCTTATTTGTCGTCGCCGGACTTCTTAGCGGCACGGTAGGATTCTTCCGTCTCACCGGTCAGGTAGATAGGACGTTTCTTTACTTCCATGTAGGTCTTGCCGAGGTACATACCGATGATGCCGATACACATCATTATCATCGCGCCGATGAGGAGTGCCACACCGGATACAGCTGTAACAACAGTTGTGACCTGCCAGTAAAGTATTGCACCAATCAGTGCTATAAGGAAGAGCGGTATTGAAAGCACCGCACAGATTATTGCGAGGATTATCGGGAATGCAAGCGGCGCAGTCGAGAAAGCCATAACGCCTTCGATAGCGTACTTGAAGAGTCCCCAGAAAGACCATGAAGTTGTACCGGCGGGGCGCTCAACATTCTCATATGGCATATACTTCACTCTGAAGCCGACCCAGCTGAAAATACCTTTCGAGAAGCGGTTGTATTCCGACATTTCAAGGATAGCATCGACCATCTGTCTTGTCATGAACCGGAAATCCTGAGCACCGTCGACTATCTCGGTCTGAGATATTTTATTGATTATCTTATAGAAAAGCCTTGCAAAAGCGGAACGAACCTTAGATTCGCCTGTTCTGCTTACACGGCGGGTAGTAGCGCAGTCAAATTCGCCGTCCTTGACGTAGTTGTACATCTGAGGCAGGAAAGCCGGCGGATGCTGAAGGTCAGCGTCCATAACAACAACGTAGTCGCCCTTAGCGTTTTTGAGTCCGGCGTACATACCGGATTCCTTGCCGAAATTACGTGAAAATGAAATATATCTCACACGCTTGTCCTTATCTGCAAGCTGTCTGAATATCTCAAGGGTACGGTCCTTTGAACCGTCGTTTATGAAAAGAAATTCAAACTCAAGTTCGGAGTGTTCCTTTTTCATGGAATCCGTTACCTTGGTTATCTCGTCATAGAACATTGGAAGGACTTCTTCTTCGTTGTAGCATGGCACAACAACAGAAACAAGTTTCATGAGTTACCTCCTCAGTATCGGGACGGCAAAGAACGCAGTCTCCGCCTCCGAAAATAATAAATACACTATTAATTATACTACATCCGTCCCGATACTGCAATAGGCTGGGTATTAATTTTGTAAATTTTCACATATATTTTTTCAAAGGCACCATAAAAATGAACGTCTCAAAATCATTTAACTTTAAATCTTGTGGCTTTTTGCCGTAAAATGTATAAACTTCTCATTTCTTTATAACTTGCAAGGAAGTTTTTGACAAAAAAATCAATAACAATTTGTTATTTCCGCTGAAAAATTAAAAAACAGTATAATTTCACCTTGATTTTTTTAAGAAACTGTTGATTTTTTTTGTCGTATCAGGTATAATGTACTTGTATAGTAATGCTTAGTGAATCAGACTGTCCGTTCTTTCTATGAAACTTACTAATTTTCAGGTCAGGTCTGACAGCAAGCGTTTTGGGGGACCGATTAGACGCGGTCAGAAAAAATCGGCTGTTCGCTGCCGAAAAGCGGAGCTGCGGCAGACCCGCAGGATTGGAGAATGTTATGGATATCAGACTCGTAACGACTTCTTTCAACGATGAGGTACACGCAACCTTCAACGACAAAAAGACAGGCTGCGGAATCAATCTCTTGAAGTCAGAAAACGTGACTCGCTACCGAAGAGGTGCGATCATGACCGACCTTGGTGAACTTACTTGCGAAAAATGTAAGACAAAGATCGCCAAAGAAATGATCAAATCCGATCAGAAGGAAATGAAGCTCCTTCTCAAGGAAGAAAAAATGAGAGCTAAAAAAGGCATTGAAGACGCAGGTATCGTCCCTCTCGGCAATACAACTGCAAAGCCTACAAGAGCCCGTCAGGAAGAACCAAGACAGCCTAAGCAGGTCGCTGTAAAGCCTGTTTCAAGGCCTGAACCCGAACCGCAGCCGGCTCCGGTCCAGCAGCAGACTATCCCCGGCACAGGTGTTGCCATTGATAATAGCCTTGCTCAGTTCGCAATAAACAAACCCGAAGAGGAAGCTCCCGTAAAAACTGCCGCTCAGCAGGCTGACGATTTCCTCGCACAGTTTGCTGTACCCTCTCCAGCAGCAGAACCTGCTCCGGCACCGGCTCAGCCAGCTCCGCAGCAGAACGACGACTTCCTTGCGCAGTTCGCTGTACCCTCTCCCGCAGCTGAACCCGCACCGGCTCCTGCTCCGGCACCCGTACAGCCGGCGGCACCTCCGGTTATTGACGATATTTCAGCCGCTATATCAGCAGCTAACGCAAATGTACAGCCGGCAGCACCCGCTCCCCAGCAGGCTGCTCCAGCTCCGAGTGTATCCGATGATGATATTCTTAATATGTTCTCCGTTGAGAATCCTCAGGATCAGCAGATAGAGGCTATCCCGAATGCTCAGTCCGCAGCAGGCACATTTGACAATTACGAAAACGATATTAATACCGCTGAACCGAGTGTATCAGCCGCTCCGGTTCAGGAAACAGTTCAGGCTCAGAACGAGCAGGAAGCAAACAGTGTAAGCGAATGGGATCTCATCGCAAACCAGCTTTTCGGAGCAAATGCCGCTCAGCAGCCGGAAGTTCCCGGTGAAATGGCAGAGATGAACGGTCTCCCGAATCCTGAGAATATAAACATTCCGCCCGCTCATGAAGCTGTTGCATCAGAAATAGAGGACATTGCCGTTCCCGAAGTCGAGGAACTCTCTATTCCCGAAGCACCTGCTCCTGAACTTGATGACATATCCGCTGCAGAACCTGCTATTGATATAGTTCCATCTGCACCGGCACAGTCCGCTCCCGTTATTGATGACATCGCAGCTGCTATGGAAGCTGCTCAGCAGAACGCTCCGAAGCCGGCCGCTCCCATTCAGTCTGCACCTGTTCAGCAGGAGGCTGCTCCGGTTATCGACGATATCGCAGCTGCTATGGAAGCCGCTCAGCAGAACGCTCCGAAGCCGGCCGCTCCCGTTCAGTCTGCTCCTGTTCAGCAGGAGGCTGCTCCGGTTATCGACGATATCGCAGCTGCTATGGAAGCTGCTCAGCAGAATGCTCCGAAGCCGGTCGCTCCCATTCAGTCTGCTCCTGTTCAGCAGGAGGCTGCTCCGGTTATCGACGATATCGCAGCTGCTATGGAAGCCGCTCAGCAGAATGCTCCGAAGCCGGTTGCTCCCGTTCAGTCTGCCCCCGCTCCGACAGTTCCAAAGAAACCTTTCGCAGCAGCTCAGCCTATGCCGAATCCGTCACAGATAATCTCTGTTCCGCAGATCACAGGCTACGACGTTACAAATCAGCCTATTTACACATATGTTCAGATGCAGATAACCGGTTACGACGAAAACGGTCAGCCAGTCCTTGCACCTATTCCCGGTCAGGAAATTCCTGCTTTCAACGCTCCTTTCAACAAGAATACACGTCTCCAGGACGCTATCAAGGCTGCTCAGGAAGTTCCAACTTCCTCAAAGGATATGACCCCCGGACAGAGGATTGCAGCAGCAGAAGCTGCAAAGGGTTCGCCGGTAACTGCGAACGTTTCCAAGATCGCAACAAATCCGCATTCACGTTCAACATCTCAGGCATTCATAAATGCTATATCAGAGTCAAAGGAATACGCTAACCAGAGCCTTACAGATACTCAGGGACTCCAGCAGAGAACACGTGTTATCGGCTCTATCGAAGACGTTCTTTCACAGCTCGGCGACAACTCACTCAAGCAGAAAAAGGCTGCCGAGGCAAAGGCACAGGCAAATGTTCCTAAGTTTGAAGAGTACAAAGCTCCGGCAAGAAGCAGTTTCTCATCAAGCAGACCTTCAACTTCCCACAGATCCGCTCCTGTTGATGACAGACCCCTTACAAAGGCTGAACTCAAAGCCCGCAAAAAACAGGAAAAGATCGACGCCAAATTCAAGAAGGAAATGGCAAAACGAGGATTCTAAATGCAACAAAACGCCGGACTGCGGTCCGGCGTTTAATATAGCAACAATCTAAAGAAATGAGGTAATGCCAATGGCATACAATGATATACTTGAAGAACTCAGAGCAAAACTCGGTGACGACCCCGACGAAAACGAAAAGATACTCAAAAAAGAAGGCGAAAATTTCGCTAAAGAAGGCAATTACGACGGTCTTAAAGCAGTAGGCGAGCTTATTATGGACAATATGCCCGAAGAACGCAGAAAAGAAATAGACCGCCTCACCCATATCGACGGTATGAGACTCGACGAAATGTACAACAAAATAGAAGAGTATATCCGCGATAACAAGTATCTCGACGCTCTCCCACTTGCTGAAAGACTCTATAAAAAGGTTACTGTCGAATACGCTGACGGTGAGAATGCTAAATTCGTCTCACTCCGCAACCCATTTGAAGATAACCTCTGTCAGCTTCTTTTCAACGACGGAAAGGTACTCAACCGCACCCCCTTCAACTTCACAATGTACCTTACGACCTACGCTTTCCTCCTCGTTGAAACAGGTGCAAACGTTGACGCTATCCCGATACTCGAAAGAGCGATAGAATTCAACCCTATCGACGTATCTCCGCGTTTTGAACTCGCTGAAATATATAAGCTTATCCGCAACAAGAAAAAGGTCCTTGAACTTACACGCGATACCCTCAAGGTTGCATATTCGCCCTTGACTATCGCACGCTGCTATGCCAATGTCGGATACGCACTCACCGATTCAGGCGATTATGAAGACGCAGCCGCTTTTTACGTTGCAAGTGTCATGTTCGCACCTAACCCCGCTATTCCATATGAAATGCAGCACCTTGCTGATTTAAAGGGTTCTCCTATCAGAAAGCCTACTCAGGAACAGATGATAGAGATAATGAAAAAGTACGATATCGAGTACGGTCCGGACAAGCACGTTATCGAAGTTGCCGCTCAGCTTGCGTCACACTACATAACAGTCAAGGACTTCCCGAATGCTGTACAGGCACTCAAAATAACCTATAATCTCACTCTCGATGAGGAGATAAAGAAGCTTATCCTCAAATATGACCCCGAATCTAAAATGCTCAGACCCGAAGAGGCACCCGTAACCGATTACGAACCCAAAAAAGCAGAAAAATAACGATAATACCGGATAAAGACCGTTCTCATTACCGTATGCAGACTGACTGACTGTAAATATACAGCTATTCAGCAGTACCATGCAAAATCGGCTAAAGAGGCGGTCTTTTCCGTTCTTTTTTTGTCATCAGGCGCGCATTGCATAAATAGGCGGTGCTTAATTTGTGAACTTTTTTCATACTATATTTTGCCAAAATGAATTGACTTTTTTATAATATTGCGTTATAATATAAAGGAATAATTTATTCATATTCTCAGCAGGAAGAAGGTTATAGCTATGGCTAACGAAAAAAGTCTGAAAGTACTCATCGTTGACGATGATAAAAATATATGTGATCTGCTCCGCCTTTATCTTGAAAAAGACGGCTACAGCGTTATACTTTCCCACGACGGAGAAGAAGCAGTTGTTAAATTCAATGCCCTGAAGCCTGATATGGTCCTTCTTGATATAATGCTCCCTGGAATGGACGGTTGGCAGGTTTGCAGAGAAATACGTAAAAAATCCAACGTTCCGATAATCATGATAACCGCTAAGGGCGAGACTATTGACAAGGTCATCGGTCTTGAACTCGGTGCTGACGATTATATCGTTAAGCCGTTCGACGCTAAGGAGGTTATAGCACGTATCAATGCCGTTACAAGAAGAGTAGGCAATATCAACGTTGAACCCGAAATCAAAGAGGTCCGCTACGATAAGCTCTCTGTCAATATGACAAGATATGAGCTCAAAGTTAACGGAAAAAATATCGACACTCCGCCAAAGGAACTCGAACTTCTCTATTACCTTGCATCAAATCCAAACCGCGTTTATACCCGTGACCAGCTTCTCGACGAAGTATGGGGATTTGAATACTATGGCGATTCAAGAACTATCGACGTACATATCAAGAGACTCCGTGAAAAACTTGAAGGTATTTCCGATAAGTGGGCTCTCAAGACCGTATGGGGCGTCGGCTATAAATTTGAAGCAGAGGAAGAGGAATGACCTCTGACTGAATCAGATGTATTGCAGGGGACAAGCCAGTCCCCTGTTTTTATACGAGGTGATAGGATTTGGATAACAAAAAAAGCTCATATTATAAGCTATTCCGGTTTGCACTGATAATCGTAGTCATCGTACTTATGCTTATCGGAACACTGCTGATGAGCCTTTGTTCATCAATATATAAACGTTCAAAGCTCCGCGAGATACAGTCGGTCGGCGATATGTACATAACCTGCATTTCTGAAGACTATCAGAAATACGGCGACGGCTATATACAGCCTGCCCAGCATATGCAGGAGCTTTTCATGGGAAATTACGACGTGAGAATATACGTCTACAACGAGTCGGGAAGCTGTGTGATATCCGGCGACGGTCCGGCAAATTCCGAGACCGCTCCCCTGTCCTCGACAATGCAGAACTATCTCGATGAAGACGACTTTCTCGATATGAGTGCGGAAATGATATCAAGAAGCAAACCGAGTCTCATATTCGGCTCAAAGGTTTATCTGAAGCAGAATTCTTTGCAGTATACGCCGATATACGTCATCGTTTACGGCAGCACAGATGAGCTGAATTTCTTCACAATGAAAATAGTCTCATTGTACCTGCTTTTCGCAATAATCGGCATATTCCTCTGCTATCTGCTCCTCAAGCGGAGAATAGTAAAACATATCGAATTCGAGAACCAGTTCCTCAGGATAAGCGAAAAATTCTCAAAGGGCGACTTCTCAGAAAAAATACCTACCGACCTCCCAGGTAATCTTCGGGATATCTCCGAATGTGTAAACGCACTCGCGGCAAACGTAGAAAAAAGTGACGAGACGAGCCGCACATTCATTGCAAATGTCTCACACGAACTCCGCACCCCTATTACTACTATAGGCGGATTCGTTGACGGTATCCTCGACGGTACCATAAAAAAGACACGTCAGCAGGAATACCTGATACTCGTTTCAAAGGAAATTCAGCGTCTGCGCATACTCATAAGCTCAATGCTCAATATGACGCGATTTGAGTCCGGTACAATGGCTCCGAATTTCCGCGAAACAAACCTTACCGACCTCGTTATTCAGGTCGTTCTCATGTTTGAGAAGAGAATCGAAGACAAGCACCTCAACGTAGAGGAACTTGACAGCGGTCGCCTTGACGCAATAGTCGATGCTGACCTTATGCAGCAGGTAATATACAACCTCGTCGAAAATGCTGTAAAATTCGTCAACGAAGGCGGTACGCTTTCGTTCCGTTTTGAGCAGCACGATGACATCTGCATAGTAGGTGTAAGAAACACAGGCGAGGGTCTGCGCGACACAGAGATACAGCAGGTCTTCGACAGATTCTACAAGACGGATTCATCACGCGGAAAAGACACCACCGGTCTCGGACTCGGTCTCTCGATATCGCGTAAAATAGTGCATCTCCACCACGGTCACATCGTGGTAAAGAGTGTTTACGGCGAATATACCGAGTTCCAGATTCAGATACCATATGACCCGCGAAAGAAAACTGATAAAAAAGAAAAAGAAAAAAAAGAAAAGCAGAGCTGAGTTCAGCTCTCAAGTCAAGGAGCACTTATGGAAGACAATAACAACATATATACCGGCGGAAGAATAGTTCCGCCAAACAGCACCCCCAACCAACAGTACGTACCAAAGCATGAAAAGCCTGCCGAGGCTTCATATGAGGCAACAAGTCAGCCTGACTACAGCCGTCAGCAGAATTACAACGCTCAGACGCAGTACGGTAATCAGCAGCAGTACCGTCAGACTCCGCCACCGCCTCAGCAATCAGGCGGCAGACCAGTCTACGACCGTTTCATGTACGAGCCTATCGGCTTTGACGCATACGACAAAAAGAGTGCAGCTGAAATACGTGCTGAGGACGAAAAACGTGAACACAGGAAGCGTACAGGCAGAGAAAAAGCTATCCTCATACTTTTCTTTGTGCTTATATTTATTACAATTGCACTCGGTCTTTTCGGCATCATAGCTGACCTGATGAAGAGCAGTGACCACATCTCAACCGCAAATCCGAATCAGGTTGTTATTTATCAGAACTCCAAACCCGAGGGTGCTAATGACCTCGAAAACTTCGTTGACGAAAACGGAAGATATACTACCGAAGGTGTAGCAGCTGCCGTAAAAGAGTCTATAGTCGAAATCTACACATACACCGACGCTTTCCACAACAATTTACAGGGCACAGGCTCAGGAGTTGTACTCTCGGAAGACGGCTACATCGTAACAAATGCTCATGTTCTTCTCGAAGACGGCTACCACGATGTTCATACGACTGACGGAAAAGTATACAGTGCAAAAGTAGTCGGCAGAGACGTAAAGACCGACATTGCCGTTATAAAGGTCAACGAAACTCTCAAAGCCGCAGTCCTCGGCAATTCCGATGAGGTCATAGTAGGTGAGCACGTACTTGCTGTCGGCAACCCTGCCGGACTTTCAAACACAGTAACAGACGGTATCGTATCTGCAACAGGACGTAAGATACGCAGTGATTCTACCGGTTTCGAGATGAACTGCATTCAGACAAATGCAGCGATAAGTCCCGGAAATTCGGGCGGTGCACTTGTAAATATGTACGGTCAGGTAATCGGTATCACATCTTCAAAATACGTAAGCAGTTCATATGAGGGACTCGGCTTCGCAATTACTATCAACGATGCCAAGCCAATAATTGAGCAGCTTATCAAAAACGGCTACATCGACGGACGTTTCCGCATCGGTATCCGACTGATAGATATGTCAAAGCCGAGCAAGAGAGAGACTATCGAAGAGGCACTCGGCTATAAGATTCCGGAAGACTTCGAGGGTATATATATATCAGAAGTCATGGAAGACTGCGATATCGCCAATACTGAACTCAAATCCGGTGATTTTATTACTGCTATAAACGGCAAAAGCGTAAAGACCTACGATGAACTCTATGATACTATCAGTGCCTCATACGGTGCAGGCGACACAGTGCCCGCTACCTGTGCACGCATTGACAAGGACGGCAACGTCGAATACTTCAACATCGAATTTGAGCTTATGCCCGATACCTCCGGAAATTATTGATTCTCCATAAGCGACTTCGGACGCTTTGAATTAACTCCGGCTACACCTCCTGCTGCTCCGGCAATAACGAGCAGCAGGAGTTTTTTTATATCCGCAGGCGCTCCGACTACTACAAGTCCGGCAGCGGAAATTACCGAATACAGGAGCAAACCGCATATACTGCCGTCGATAAGACCACGTCTGCGGCGGTATTTTCCATAGATTCTTCCGCTGAAATAAGCTGTGCACACAAGAGAGGCAATTGTAAAAATCCCCACAAACTGCATACTCCCTATCAGCCAGTACGAAATAGCCGACAGTACCGTTACAGCCGCAGCATAGCAGATTCCCCCAAACAGAATCGCCGCACCAAAGCTAAGCAGTGTATTAGCCCAAAGGCTTTTCCGGTATTTCCGCATAAAAACGCCCCCTCATAGTCAATACTATGCGGGGGCATTTTGAATTATTCTTCGTCGTTCTTCTTTTTCTTCTTTGATTTCTTATCAGTATCGTCAACGAGTGCAGCAGATGCGAGCGGACTTGCGTTCTTCTTAGGAGAAGCAGCCTTTGCACGCTCCATAGCTGAAATGTTTTCAGCGATAGCCCAGTTCTTGAGTCTGAGCTTATTACGCTCACCGCCTGTCTCGATAACGACGTTATCCTCGCCGACACGAACAATCATACCAACGATACCGCCGGTTGTAACGATCTCATCGCCGACCTGAAGGCTGTTCTGCATATCCTTCATTTCCTGTTCCTTCTTCTTCTGAGGGCGGATAGCCATGAAGTAGAGGATAGCGAACATTCCAACGAGCGGGATAACGAGTGTAAAGAGTGGGTTTGCAGCCTTATTAGCTCCGTTTGAACCGTTAGCAGCTTCCTCGGCAAAGGCATTCATAGCGCCATAGCTGAGAGAAGTTACAGTAGCAGCAGCAGTAGCAAAAATGCTTGCGAACTTTCTTTTCATAAATATGCTCCTTTAATTATAATTTTTCATACATGGATAATTAACGTCTGCTCAACAGCTAAAAATCGGCTTTACATAGCTTTTTAGTTGCCAAAGTGCAAAAAAAATAATGATATTGATAATTTTTCCTGCACTTTGTTTTGCCCTTTAGGGCAAAATGAGCTTGACATAAAGAATTTGCGCTCCCCGAACAGAGTTCGGGGCAATAAGCGTCCAATGGCGATTATCGCGAACACATTAATTATAACACATACTTTCTGATAATGCAAGCGTTTTTTGCCGATTTTTCGTAATCTTAACAAAAAAACACAGCTGCCGGACATTCAATCCGACAGCTGTATGCATTATTTTATATCAATGCTTAGTCTACGAGCTTGATTATAGCCATCTCAGCAGCGTCACCGCGGCGGGGACCGATCTTAACGATCTGTGTGTAACCACCGTTTCTATCTGCATACTTGGGCGAGATCTCGTCAAAAAGCTTCTTTGCAACAGCTTCCTTAGTTACGTAAGCCATTACCTGACGCTTGGAGTGCAGATCATCGTTCTTACCGATAGTAATCATCTTTTCTGCAACAGCACGAACTTCCTTAGCTCTTGTAACAGTCGTTTCGATCTGACCGTTTTCGAGAAGGAAAGTTACCATGCCTCTGAGCATTGCCTTTCTGTGGTCAGATGTTCTGCCCAGCTTTCTTGTACCCGGCATGTATTTCACTCCTTTACTATTATTTAAGTGATAGGTTTATTATTCTTCTTCTGAGGAGAGGTCAAAGCCCAGTGACTGGAGCTTTTCCTTTACCTCGTCGAAGGATTTCTTTCCAAGGTTTCTAACCTTCATCATTTCTTCCTCAGACTTGTTGATGAGGTCGTCTACTGTATTGATTCCAGCACGCTTTAAGCAGTTGAACGAACGAACTGAAAGGTCGAGGTCTTCGATAGTCATTTCGAGGATCTTCTCCTTACCCTTTTCGTCCTTTTCAACGAGAACTTCAGCGAGTCCAGCCTCTTCTGAGAGGTCGATGAACAGCTTGAGGTGTTCGCCGAGGAGATTAGCTGCCTGAGATAAAGCTTCCTTAGCGGAGATAGTACCGTCGGTCCATACCTCCATAGTGAGCTTATCGTAGTCAGTAACCTGTCCGAGACGAGTATCCTCTACAGTGTAGTTGACCTTAAGAACAGGTGTGTATATGCTGTCAACAGCGATAACGTCAACTGGGAGGTTGATCTGCTTCTTGTTTCTTTCAGCGGAAACATAGCCTCTGCCTCTGTCGATAGTTATTTCCATGTACAGCTTGGCGTCTTTACCCAGTGTAGCGATGTGCATACCGGGATCGAGGATATTAACCTCAGAATCGGTCTTTATGTCGCCGGCAGTGATCTCGCACTCGCCTTCAGCCTCTACGTATACGGTCTTAGGACCTTCTCCGTAAAGCTTAGCAGTAAGACCCTTAATGCTGAGGATTATCTCTGTGACGTCTTCCTTTACGCCCGGAATCGTTGACAACTCATGGTGAACTGTGCCATCCTTGCCCGAAAGCTTTACAGATGTTACAGCCACGCCCGGAAGAGAGGAGAGCAGCACGCGTCTGAGGCTGTTGCCCAGTGTGATACCGTATCCGCGCTCAAGCGGTGCTAAAACGAATTTGCCGTATTTGCCGTCACTTTTAAGCTCGACAATGTCGATATCAGGCTTATTTATCTTTTCCAGCATAAAAACCCTCCTGTTTCGCAATAAGTGTTATTTTGAGTTCTGACATCCTAAGCAGTCTTGCGATTACTTGGAGTACAGCTCGACGATGAGGTGTGTAGCAACCTCGTAGTCAATATCCTCTGCTGAGGGGAGACGAGTAACCTTTGCTGAGAAATCGTCCTTCTTAGCATCGAGCCATGTAGGAACGATTCTGTCAGCTGTAAGCTCAACTGTTGACTTGAACTTATCAGATGTTCTGTCCTTCTCACGAAGAGCGATAACATCGCCGACTTTAACTCTGTAGGAAGGAATGTTAACCTTTTTGCCGTTTACTGTGTAGTGGCTGTGAACAACAAGCTGTCTTGCCTCACGTCTTGTGAGAGCAAGGCCCATTCTGTAAACAACGCTGTCGAGTCTGGATTCGAGAACAGTGATAAGGTTATCACCGGCCTTACCTTCCATTTTTTCAGCGATTGCGAAGTAGTGTCTGAACTGCTTCTCAAGAACGCCGTAGATAAACTTCAGCTTCTGCTTTTCCTTCAGCTGAAGACCGTATTCAGAGATCTTCTTTCTGTTGTTAGCGTTCTTGAAGCGGATAGACTCCTTCTTTGAAACGCCCATAACAGCGGGGCTGATTCCCAGATATCTGCACTTTTTAAGAATAGGTTCTTTCTGAACTGCCATTTAAAAACACCTCCGTTTTGATTAGACGCGACGTCTTTTAGGCGGACGGCAGCCATTGTGAGGAATGGGAGTAACGTCCTTGATCATTCTTACCTCAAGACCTACAGTCTGAAGTGCTCTTATAGCAGCCTCACGACCAGCGCCGGGTCCCTTTACGTAAACTTCTACGAACTTGAGACCGTGCTCCATAGCAGCCTTAGCAGCTGTTTCAGCAGCAGTCTGTGCTGCGAAAGGAGTTGACTTCTTAGAGCCTCTGAATCCGAGCTCGCCTGCGCTTGCCCATGAGATAGCGTTGCCCTGAGTATCTGTGATTGTTACGATTGTATTATTGAAAGTGGACTGAATATGAACTGCGCCGCTTTCGATATTCTTACGCTCTCTACGTCTTCTGATAGTAGAGACCTTTTTACCTTTCTGCTGTGCCAAAGCTCATACCTCCTTACTTCTTCTTGTTTGCGATAGTCTTTACAGGACCCTTACGAGTTCTTGCGTTTGTCTTAGTTCTCTGACCTCTTACGGGGAGACCCTTTCTGTGACGAACGCCTCTGTAGCAGCCTATTTCAACAAGTCTCTTGATGTTAAGAGCAACTTCACGACGAAGATCGCCCTCAACAGTGTAATGTTCGTCGATATAGTCACGAAGCTTAGCTACATCCTCTTCAGCGAGATCCTTAACTCTTACGTCAGGGTTAACGCCTGTGTTAGCGAGGATGTCTGTTGCAGTCTGACGACCGATTCCGTAGATATAAGTGAGTCCGATTTCGATTCTCTTATTCTTGGGAAGGTCAACACCAGCTATTCTTGCCATATTGTATTACCTCCATTATTGCAGCAAGGATTAACCCTGACGCTGCTTATGCTTAGGATTTTCGCAGATAACCATGATTCTGCCTTTACGTTTGATAACCTTGCACTTTTCGCAAATAGGTTTTACTGAAGGTCTGACTTTCATTGAAAATACCTCCTTTAGCGGGTAGTGGACAGATGTCCTTTTTTACTTAACGCGCCATGTGATACGACCCTTTGAGAGATCGTAGGGTGACATTTCAAGCTTCACCTTATCGCCGGGCACGATTCTGATATAATTCATTCTGAGTTTGCCGGAAACGTGTGAGAGAACCTCATGACCGTTTTCGAGCTGTACTTTAAACATTGCATTAGGGAGAGCGTCTGTTACAACGCCTTCAACCTCGATCACATCTTCTTTGGACACTTGGATAACCTCCTTTACTCAGCCTCGCTCATCGTCCTGAGCATTGTTCTGAGTTTTTTATCAGTTATATCGTTGATATCAATCATGCTATCGGTCAGAGCGATATGCTTTAAATTCTTGCGCTTTGGGGAAGCGAGCTTTCTGCTCTTTCCGTCAGCGATAAAGCAGTGATCCTTGCCGAGGACTGTTACCACGAAGAAACCTCCGCAGTCGCGTCCGGCTTTTGCTCTAACGACCGAGCCAACATTTAGCTTCACAATAATTCCCTCCGTCAGGGCTGAGTCAAAATGACGGGACCGTCAGGAGTTATTGCGATCATGTGCTCAAAATGAGCTGACAGTGAACCACTTTTGGTAACCACGGTCCAACCGTCCTTGAGAGTTTTAACATCGTCGCCTTTGACATTGATCATAGGCTCAATACATATCGTCATACCGGAAACGAGTCTTGGTCCGTGCCCAGCACGTCCCCAGTTCGGAACTTCCGGTGATTCGTGTACCTCTCTGCCGATACCGTGGCCGCAGTAATTTCTTACGATTCCGTAGCCTCGTGAAGCGCAGTATTCTTCTACAGCATGAGAAATATCTCCGACTCTTGCGCCCGCCTGAGCCTGAGCGATTCCTTCAAAAAGACTCTTCTCAGTGACCTCAAGCAATGCTTTAGCCTCATCAGAAATTTTGCCGACAGGGAAGGTCCAGCAGCTGTCGCCGTTGAAGCCGTTATAAGCAGCTCCGGTGTCGATACTTACAATATCGCCTTCCTTTAATCTTCGGCTTGCTTTAGGGATACCGTGGATTATCTCCTCGTTAACGGAGATACAAGCATTCCCCGGGAATCCGTAAAGACCTTTAAAGCAGGATCTTACGCCATGTCTTGCATAAAACTCGCCGACCAGTTTATCTACATCGAGGGTCGACATACCCGGCTTTATTCTTTCGCCCGCATACCATATTGCGCCGCAAGTCAGACGACCTGCCTCACGCATTATGGCTAATTCGGACTTTGATTTAATAGTAATGCTCATTACTTAACTCCTACAGCTTCAAGTGTAAGCTTAGAAGTATCAGCAACTTCCTCCTGACCCTTTACAGAAACAAGCTTGCCCTGCTTCTCGTAGTAGTCCTTGAGGGGAGCTGTTTTTTCGTGATAAGTTGCGAGACGGTCGAGAACGACTTCGGGCTGATCGTCCTTACGAACGATAGTCTTGTCGCCGCACTTATCGCAAACGCCCTCTACCTTAGTGGGCTTATATTCAACGTGATAAGAAGCGCCGCATCCCTGGCAAACGCGTCTGCCTGAAACTCTCTGCTTGATTGTTTCATCGGGAACATCGATCTCTATCACCTTGTCGATCTTGATACCCATAGCGTCAAGAGCCTCAGCCTGCGGAACAGTTCTGGGGAAACCGTCAAGGATGAAACCTTCCTTGCAGTCGTCCTCAGCGATTCTCTCCTTGAGGATACCAATTACGATATCGTCAGAAACGAGAGCGCCTGCGTCCATAGCAGCCTTCGCCTTGAGACCGTACTCGGTGCCATTCTTAGCAGCTTCGCGAAGAATATTACCTGTTGAGATCTGCGGGATATTGAGGGCATCGGAAACGACCTCTGCCTGTGTACCCTTTCCTGCGCCGGGAGCGCCTAAGAAAATAAGATTCATGATTTTATCCTCCTTGTGTCAGGCTTATGAAAGGAAGCCCTTGTGGTGTCTCATCATGAGCTGTGATTCAAGTGTACGTGTAGTCTCAAGCGCAACGCTTACTGCGATGAGGATAGTAGTACCACCCATTGAAAGAGTGCTGAGTTTCTGATCAGCCATTGAGAAGAAGATCGGGATAACAGCGATGATTCCGAGGAATATCGCACCAACGAGTGAGATCTTTGAAAGAACTCTCTGAATGTAGTCGGAAGTGGGTTTACCTGGTCTGATGCCGGGGATACCACCGTTTGACTGACGAAGGTTGTTAGCGATCTCGATTGGGTTGTACTGGATCGAAACGTAGAAATAGTTGAACGCGATTATGAGTACGAAATAAATGAGTGCGTATGAGAAGCTTCTTGTTGAGAAGAAGTCACAGAACTTAGCATAGAAGCTGCCGTCGTGGGGATTCTCCTTAACGAGCTGAATTGTCTGCGGAAGAGCCATGAAAGACATAGCGAAGATGATAGGCATAACGCCGCTCATCATGACCTTCATAGGAATGTGGGTCTTCTGACCGCCGTACTGCTTTCTGCCGACAACGCGCTTAGCATACTGTATCGGAATTCTTCTTTCCGCCTCGTTCATGAAAACGATGAAAGCGAATTCAAAGATGATGAATACTAAGTATCCGAGTGTAACCCAGAGGTATTTTGAGGGCTCTTCGATAGTATAACCGATGAGCTTACCAGCGTCAACAGGGAAACGAGCTGCGATACCAGCGAAGAGGAGCATTGAAACACCGTTGCCGATACCCTTATCACTGATGCGGTTACCCATCCATACAACGAATGAAGCACCAGCAACAAAAGCAGTTATAATAACGATAGCAGCGAATATTCCGTAGCCGCCTTCAGAGTATTTCAGCGCATCGCCGAGAACTTTGCCATCGGCATCCTTAACGTTGACCATACGTCTGAGAGTAAGGTAATAAGCAGAACCCATGAATACTGCGAGGATCATAGCGACCGCCGCTGTAATTTTATTGAGTTTCTTTCTGCCCTCTTCGCCCTCGTCTCTCAATCGTTCGAGAGGAGGAAGAGCGTAGGTGAGCAGCTGCATAATGATCGACGCATTAATGAATGGCGTGATCGAAAGTGAGAAGATGGTTGCCTGTGAGAGCGCACCACCGGTGATTGTGTTCAGATATTCGAGGAAGTTACCGTTTGTAGCGTTCTGCTCCATCCAAGCGTTAACGATTGAAGGGTTGAGATACGGAACAGCGATCGCGCTTCCAAATCTGAAAATGATGACCATGAGTAATGTGTATAAAAGCTTCTTCCGGATATCCGGAACACTCCAAGCACGTTTCAGTGTCTGAAACACATTACATCACCTCTGTCTTTCCGCCTGCCTTTTCTATCTTCTCTACAGCACTCTGAGAGAATTTTGCAGCTTTAACTGTCAGCTTAGCGGTAAGCTCTCCGTTTCCGAGGATCTTTACGCCGTCGTATTCCTTCTTGATGAGACCTGAAGCCTTGAGAAGCTCAGCGTCAACGACAGTACCGTCCTTGAACTTGTTAAGGTCTGATACATTTACGATTGCGTACTTAGTAGCGAAAATGTTATTGAATCCTCTCTTAGGGATACGTCTTGCCAGAGGCATCTGACCACCCTCGAATCCGATTCTTACGCCGCCGCCGCTGCGTGCGTTCTGACCCTTATGGCCCTTGCCGGCTGTCTTTCCGTTACCTGAACCGTGGCCTCTGCCGATACGCTTAACAGCCTTATTGGAATCAGCCGCGGGAGTTAATTCGTGAATTTTCATGCTTGTGCACCTCCTTGCTTACGCTTCTGTAACCTCGATGAGGTGTGAGATCTTGTTGATCTTGCCCTGTGTCTGAGCATTGTCAGGCTGAGTTGTTACGTCGCCGACTTTTCTGAGGCCGAGAGACTGAGCTGTAGCGATCTGATCTTTCTTTCTGCCGATAAGGCTCTTTGTGAGCTTGATGTTCTTTGCCATTTGTCAGTCCTCCTTAACCTAAGATTTCCTTTACGGACTTGCCTCTCTTTTCAGCAACGTCCTTAGCGGAAGTGCAAGCCTGAAGGCCTGCGATAGTAGCTCTTACTACATTGCAGGGGTTATTTGAACGAAGTGACTTTGTTCTGATATCCTTGATACCTGCTACTTCGATGACTGCACGAACAGGACCGCCTGCGATAACGCCGGTACCGGGTGCAGCGGGCTTCATAAGAACTCTGCCTGCGCCGAATGCGCCGATAACCTCGTGAGGGATAGTTGTACCCTTGAGAGCGATCTTGCAGAGGTTCTTCTTAGCATCCTCGATGCCCTTGCGGATAGCGTCCGGAACTTCGCCTGACTTACCAAGACCGAAGCCGACTGTTCCATTGCCGTCGCCTACAACAACGAGTGCTGAGAACTTCATGATACGGCCGCCCTTAACAGTCTTTGATACTCTGTTGATGGCAACAACTTTTTCCTGAAGCTCAGGAGCCTGTGTTTCAATATTAGCCATTGTTTTACCTCCCTCTTAGAACTTTAATCCGTTTTCGCGAGCGCCCTCTGCGAGAGCCTGTACTCTACCGTGGTAGAGGTAACCGCCTCTGTCGAAAACGACTTCGCTGATGCCCTTATCAGCTGCGTTCTTAGCGATGAGCTCGCCAACCTTGCGTGCACCGTCAACGTTGCCGCCGTTGCCCTCAAAGCCCTTGTCCATGCTGGATGCAGAAGCAAGAGTAACACCGTTTACATCATCGATGATCTGTGCATAGATGTGCTTTGTTGAACGGAATACATTGAGACGGGGACGCTCGGCAGTACCAGAGATCTTAGCGCGTACTCTGCGGTGTCTCTTTAATCTTGCCTTATTGCTGTCAAACTTTTTTATCATAGCAATTTGCTCCTTCTAATTACTTCTTGCCCTTACCGGCCTTACCTTCCTTGCGGATGATGTGCTCGCCGGCATATCTGATACCCTTGCCCTTATACGGCTCAGGCGGACGCTTTTCGCGTACTTCAGCTGCAAACTGACCTACAGCCTGCTTGTCGATACCGCTTACGATGATCTTGTTGGGCTGGGGAACTTCAAGCTTGATTGCGCTTGTTTCCTCAAGAACAACAGGATGAGAGAAGCCAAGGTTAAGTGTTACCTTGTTGCCGCTCTTTGCAGCACGGTAGCCGACACCCTCGATCTCGAGAGTCTTTGAATATCCGTTTGTTACACCCTCAACCATGTTTGCGATGAGAGTTCTTGTAAGACCGTGAAGTGAACGGTGACGCTTGTCATCGCTGGGTCTTGTAACAGTTATTGTGTTAGCATCGATCTCGATTGTGAGCTCTTTGCTGAACTGCTTTGTAAGTTCGCCCTTAGGTCCCTTGACTGTGAGGCAGTTATTATCGTTCTTAACCTCTACACCTGCAGGAACTGTGATAGGCATTCTTCCTATTCTTGACATATTGAAGCTCCTCCTTACCAGATGTATGCGAGCACTTCGCCGCCGACATTGAGCTCTCTTGCCTTCTTGTCAGTTACGATACCCTTTGAAGTTGAAACGATTGCGATTCCAAGACCCTTACGAACCTTGGGCATATCTGCGCAGCTTGAGTATATACGCAGACCGGGCTTAGAAACTCTTCTGAGACCGGTTATAACGGGAGACTTATTGTCGCCGTATTTAAGCGTGATTCTTATAACACCCTGCTTTCCGTCTTCTATAACCTGAAAGCCCTTTACATAACCCTCATCTACGAGGATCTGTGTGATAGCCTTCTTTACATTGGAAGCGGGAACGTCAACTGTGGCGTGCTTAGCAGTATTCGCATTGCGGATTCTTGTTAAAAGATCAGCGATTGTATCAGTGATTTGCATGCAGATGACCTCCTTTTCGTATTTTTACCAGCTTGCCTTCTTAACGCCGGGGATCTGTCCGTCGTGAGCAAGCTCTCTGAAGCATATACGGCAGATGCCGAACTTTCTGAGATATGCGTGCGGTCTGCCGCAGATCTTGCATCTGTTATATGCTCTTGTTGAATACTTGGGAGTTCTCTGCTGCTTATTGATCATTGCCTTTTTAGCCATTTTATTTCCTCCCTGATCACTTGATGAACGGAGCGCCGAGAAGAGCGAGAAGCTCTCTGCCCTCTTCATCAGTGTTAGCTGTTGTGATGAAGTTGATATCCATACCTCTTACCTTGTCGATCTTGTCATACTCGATCTCGGGGAAGATAAGCTGTTCCTTGATACCAGTTGAGTAGTTGCCCTTGCCGTCGAATGAATTTGCGCTGATTCCTCTGAAGTCACGTACACGGGGGAACGCAACGTTGAAGAGCTTATCTACGAATTCATACATCTTCTCAGCTCTGAGTGTTACCTTTACGCCGATGGGCATACCTTCACGGAGCTTAAAGTTAGCAACTGACTTCTTAGCTCTGCACACTACGGGCTTCTGTCCTGTGATAGCAGCGAGGTCTGTCATGATAGCGTCGATGACCTTAGCATTGTCCTTAGCCTCGCCAGCGCCGACATTGATAACGACCTTGTCGAGCTTCGGGATCTGCATAACGCTCTTATAGCCGAATTTCTTCATCAGTGCAGGAGCAACGTCGCTAACATAATAATCTTTTAATCTTGCCATGTCGTTTCTCCTTTACATTATTCAAAAGACTTGCCGCACTTCTTGCAAACGCGGAGCTTCTTGTCGCCCTCGATCACATGACCGATTCTTGTGGGCTTGCCGCACTTAGGGCAAACAAGCTGTACCTTTGAAGCATAGATGGGAGCCTCTGTCTTAACGATGCCGCCCTGCTGGCCAACTCTTGTAGGCTTTACGTGCTTTGTGATAACGTTGATTCCCTCAACGATTACCTTGCCCTCCTTGGGGCTTACCTGTGCGACTTTACCGGTCTTTCTGTCGCCGTTCTTCTCGTACTTATCTTCGTACTTACCTGTGAGAAGGATAACAGTGTCACCGGTTTTTACGTGAACTTTACTCATAATCGAATGACACCTCCATTAAAGAACCTCGGGAGCAAGGCTGAGGATCTTTGTGTATTCCTTTTCACGAAGCTCCTTAGCAACAGGTCCGAATATACGAGTACCCTTGGGGTTCTTATCTTCCTTAATAATAACAGCAGCGTTCTCATCAAAACGGATATATGTTCCGTCCTCTCTTCTGAGACCCTTTGCTGAACGAACGATAACTGCCTTTACAACGTCGCCCTTCTTTACAACGCCTCCGGGTGTTGCTTTCTTAACGGAAGCGACTACTACGTCACCGATATTTGCATATCTGCGGCGAGTACCACCCAGAACTCTGATACACATAAGCTCCTTAGCGCCTGTGTTATCAGCGACCTTTAAATAAGTCTGCATCTGTATCACAGCGAGTTCCTCCTTTCAAAGCTTAACGCTTTATATCAAAATTACTTAGCCTTTTCGATGATATTGGTAACGCGCCATCTCTTATCCTTGGAAAGCGGGCGTGTTTCCATGACCTCAACGCGGTCGCCGATTCTGCACTCATTGTTCTCGTCGTGAGCCTTGAGCTTAACGGTGCGCTTGATGATCTTCTTATAAAGCGGGTGTTTAACGTTATCAACGATAGCAACTACGACGGTTTTATCCATCTTATCGCTTACAACCTTACCTACTCTT
>ONBA01000089.1 GCA_900315975.1 uncultured Ruminococcus sp. | reverse complement strand
ATGACCGGAGCAGTTTCAGCGACAGCTTCGGCTTTCTTTGCCGCTGGCTTTCTGCCGCGCTTCTTGGCAGGTGCTTTGACAGCAGGTGCATCAACGGCTGCTGTTTCTGCAACAGATTCTACAACTTCGGCTGCTGTAATCGGAGTGGTCTCTGCGACTGCTTCGACAGTGGCTTTTTTCTTGCGTGTTGTTTTCTTTGCAGTTTCGGTTTTCGGGCTTGCAGGTTTTCTTGGCATTGTTCATGCACCTCCATGTTTTTTCTAATTATAGCATTAGTATACCGTTTTTGTCAAGCCGTAATCAGCGATTTTACGCAGAAAGGAAAAGAAAATGAACAAGAAATATGAGTACTCGGATACCACACAGCTTTCCCCGCATTTTACATGAATTCAGTATCTCCGATGAACTGATCGAGAAGCTTGAAAAGCTGTATGCTGCTCTCAACTGTTCCAAAATCATTGTGACCTCTGGTTTCAGATGCTCCGCTCACGATAAGGCAGTGAAGGGCAGCGGAACCGGACAGCATACACTCGGCAATGCCGCTGACATCTGCTGCTATGGGCAGGACGGACAGCCGATTTCCTCTAAGGTGGTCTGCTGCAAGGCTCAAGATATCGGATTCAGGGGTATTGCTAATATTACCGCCGCTTATCAGTACACACACGTTGACGTGCGTCCCAACGGCAAGTGGTACGGCGACGAAGTGCATGGCAACAGCACTGTTACCAATGATTTCTACAAGTACTTCGGGGGTGAGGATATGAAGGGCATTGATGTAAGTGTACACAACGGCGATATCGACTGGGGTAAGGTCAGAGCTGACGGCATTGATTTCGCAATTATCCGTGCCGGCTTCGGCAGACTTGAAAAGCAGAAGGATGAGAAGTTCGAGCAGAACTATGCAGGTGCAAAGGCGGCGGGCATTCCCGTCGGCGCGTACTGGTACAGCTACGCCATGAGCCCGGAGGAAGCGGAACTGGAAGCAGATGTGTTCCTCTCGGTCATCAAGGGAAAGCAGTTCGAGATGCCTGTGTACTTTGACCTTGAGGAAAAGAAGCAGTTCGACCTCGGCAAGGAACAAGTCTCAGCTATTATGCGTGCGTTCCTTAAAAAGGTTGAGAGCGCCGGCTATTTTGTCGGACTGTATGGCTCTGCTTCTTCCCTGACCACACATACTGCCGATGATATCAAGTCGTGGTACACGATCTGGCTGGCGCACTGGGTCGATCAGACCAATTACAGCGGTGCTTACGGCATCTGGCAGCATTCTGAGAAGGGCAAGGTCGCTGGCATCAACGGTAATGTGGATCTGGATATCTGCTACAAGGATTTCCCGACCATTATCAAGGGCAAGGGTCTGAACGGCTGGGGGAAAACTCCTGTGCCTACACCTGACAAATCCGAGGATAAGCAGGACACCACCGTGACTGCTACCATCAAAATCGGAAACGACACCTACAAGGGCACGCTTATGAAGGAGTAAAACAATAGGGCAGAGGTAGTTCTCTGCCCGGTACATAGTGTGGTAAATCGAAATACGATTTACAAAACCATCAGCAATGTTCCCACCCCGATCAGGATGCACCCTATCACTGACTTTACTGTGAAATCTTCATGTAAAAATATGAATGCCAGTACAAGCGTAATGACTACGGACAGTTTATCAACCGGAACGACTTTTGAAGCTTCTCCCATTTGTAAAGCCTTGTAATAGCAAAGCCATGAAGCACCAGTAGCCAAACCAGACAAGATAAGGAAAATCCAGCTTTTCCGGCTGATATCTTTTATTCCCGCTTGCTGATTCGTAATAAATACCATTCCCCAAGCCATGACAACAACGACCATTGTACGGATGGCAGTGGCAAGATTGGACTCAACATCTTTAATTCCAACTTTTGCCAATATCGATGTCAGTGCAGCAAAAATCGCTGAACCCAATGCAAACCAAAACCACATCTCTATACCTCCTGCAATACAGAATCCATCTTTGACGTCTGTTATAATTATGATCCTTCCTTTTATCAGGTCCTTATATTATTATAAACAAACCAAGAAACATTAACGCACCCGCTATATTTCCTTTTGCGGGAAGTTTAGTAGGCAGCAAAATTATCATAAGAGGTAATGTGTTTAGTACGCATGCCCACTGCGGGAGTGATGTTTTTCCCGTTATAACCATAATGAACAGAGTGAAAACAAATGTCGCTAACCCCAGATATCCAACTACCATAGTTGCTATCGTCTTTTTCTGAAATTCCAATGCCGCATCTCTTGCTTCATCTGTTCTTCCAAGTCTCACATATAACCATTCGACCAAACCACATATAATATGGTGTACAACTATAGAAATCAGAAATACAACGGCTGAAATATACATAACAGCAGATGCCGTATCTGAGTATTGCTCCATCCATCTGCTCAGTGCTAAATAGCCAAAGCCAAATGCTGTAATAGCATATACGCCCAACATAATGGAAAGCAGTGACCATCTGATAGGATAGTCTTTGAATACTTCTCTCATCTTCTCGGGAGACTTCAACGCTCCCTTCAGATCTAACCGTCCATTAGGAGAATAACTTAATAGGCAATCACAAATACCACATAAAACGTGTCCGATAAAAGCTATTAATAAAACTGTTTTCATACTTCTATTACCTCGTTCTAATCAATTCCTCCATAACTTTCGTTTTGAAAGGCGGACCAATTCCGACTTCGTTTTCATTATACATCCGATCCCGGAAAAAGTCAATGTGCTATGCCCACATAGCCATCAGGCACAAAAACTCCCCGGAACTGCTCAAAACGAACAGCTCCGGGGAGCATTATTTCGGGATCATATCTTAGCGAGGTATTATCCCTCAATTGCA
>ONBA01000062.1 GCA_900315975.1 uncultured Ruminococcus sp. | reverse complement strand
GGTCTATTGCTTGGCATTGGACTTTCACAGCTCATGAGCGCACTTGTAGTATCGCTTTTTGAAGCCGACATGACAAGATACCGCTTTATGGTGTCAGGTAAAGCGATCATAAGTACTGTGATATGCTTTGCGATCATGTATCTTGTTGTCATGATATTCAACAGCGTTATCATCAGCCGTTTCAAGCTGATAGACCTTATACAGTCAGGCAAAAAGTCCGAACAGATCAAGCTGAAAGATCCGTGGCTCTGTGTCATTTTATTCCTGCTTGCGGCTGTGATGCTTGGCTATGCGTACTATCAGGTGGGCTGGAATCACATAGATATGACCGGAAAGAAAATGGCTGTTTATATAGCCATGGGTGCTGTGGCTACGTTCCTTATCTTCTGGTCAGTTTCGGGAATGCTCCTGCGTATCATCATGAGCATGAAAAACCTTTATCACCGCAGTCTCAACGCATTCACGTTCCGTCAGATAAGCAGCAAGGTAAACACCATGGTCTTTTCAATGACAGTTATCTGTCTTATGCTTTTCGTGACGATATGCGCTCTTACGGCATCTTTTTCAATGCGCAATTCCATGAATGCAAATCTCAAAGAGCTTTGCCCTGCGGATATTGAACTTTCGGAGCATCTGGACAAACCTTGCGAAGAACTGGACATAGTTACGGAATGCAGGGAAAAAGGATTCGACATCATGCCGTATGTGGGAGAATATACAAGATTTTACACATATGGCGATGAAGCTCTTTCGCTGGAGGTTTTCTGCGGAAGTGAGGCAAAAAAAATAAAGGAGAGATTTGCTTATCTTGATTACAGCATCTCCGAACAGCTTATCGGAATTGACGAATACAATGAGCTGATGAAACTTTACGGAAAAGAAACTCTTTCGCTTGAAGACGATGAATATATTCTGATATGCGATTTCAAGTCAATGAAAACTATAAGGGACAGTGTTCTCAAAGATGACGGCGATATTACAGTATACGGGCATATCCTTCATTCAAAATACAGCGAGTGTCAGGACGGTTTTATCGACATTTCCGCACAGCATATCAATGCAGGTATTTTCATAGTCCCCGACTATGTTTTAGAGGGTCAGTCACCAAACGGCGACTTCATCATCGGCAACTACAAAGCCGCCGACAAGGAGGGCAAAAACGAGACAGAGCGTCAGCTTCGCAGTGAATACAACAGTATCACAGGCGATCTCAGCGGACTGTCTGTTCATAAAACAGGCGGATATTTCGGGCTGAACACAAAGATAGACATGAAGAACGGTGCAGTAGGGCTTGGAGCGATAGCGACCTTTATGGGGCTGTATATCGGGCTTGTGTTCCTCATTGCCTGCGGTGCGATACTTGCACTCAAAGAACTTTCGGAGAGCGTTGACAGCATCGGCAGATATGAAATGCTCCGCAAGATCGGCACAGAGGAAAGTGATATTTCCAAATCGCTTTTCCGTCAGACAGGTATCTTCTTCCTGCTCCCGCTTTTGCTTGCCTGCGTGCATTCGGTGTTCGGAATGAAGTTTGCCGCATTCTTCCTCGAAATATTCGGAACGGAGAAAATGGCTGAATCAATAGCGGCTACTTCGGTCATCATCCTGCTGATCTATGGCGGATATTTCCTCATCACTTACTTTTGCAGTAAGGGTATCATCAAAGAAAGAAAATAACAAAACCGATGTATGATGAAACGGCTGTAACCTCATGGCAGGGTACAGCCGTTTTTGTTTGTATGCTATCGTTATATTGTGTCGAATTTGGTTGCTAATTCCTGTGTTACTATTTGTATGTATAAGTCTCATCAGCCATAAGGAGAACATCGACACGGACACGCCTGCGGGCAAATTCATGTTGACCGTGTTCGCAGCACTCTCACAGTTAGAGCGTGAGCAGCTCAAACAGCGACAGCGTGAGGGCATCGAGATCGCTAAGGCACAGGGCAAATACACAGGACGGAAGCCCATTGAGATCGACTGGACGAGGTTCGGTCAGCTTTATGGTGAATGGAAATCCAAGAGCATCACGGGCAGGGATTTTATGCGGAGAATGGGCTTGTCGGCAAACACCTTTTATCGCCGTGTCAGGGAGTATGAGATCACCCACCACATCACCGAGCCGACATCTGCATAAGCATATTGCACCGAATATGTTGGCATATGCGATGTTCACTTGAACCACATTTTCATGGTGTCAAGTATTTGAATAAGCTCGGATTCGCTTATTACATAAGGAACCATAGCATACATATATTTTAGGAAAGTTCTGCTGAATACTCCGTGTTCGTATGCGAACTTCTTAAATCCTTCAAGTACTTTTGAGTCATATACCTCTATGCAGACACAGCCGCCCATGATGCGTATCTCTTTTATGCGAGGGTCGGTAAATCCCGACATTTCACGGCAGGTGATCTCCTCTATACGACGTATTTTTGAAATGTAATCCTCTCGTTCAAACAGCTCTATGGATTTTAATGCCGCACAGCAGGCAAGGGCATTGCCCATAAATGTCGGTCCGTGCATGAAAGCATGAGTAGGATCTTCGCTCATAAATCCCTCCCATACTCTGCGGTTTGCTACTGTAACTGCATGACCTATATATCCGCCCGTCAGAGCCTTTCCAAGAACAAGTATATCAGGCAGAACAAGATCAGCCACAAAGCGATTTCCTGTACGTCCGAAGCCTGTTGCGACTTCATCAAAGATCAGCAATACATCATATTGATCGCATAACTGCCTTGCTCTTTCAAGAAAGCAGACATCATACATACGCATTCCGCCTGCACCCTGAAGCAGCGGTTCAACGATAAAACAGGTCAGGCGTTCTCCGTATTCTTCAAATGCCTTTTCAAGTGCGGGTATCTCTGTAGGTATATGGACAACACCACGCTTTTTCTCGCTGTTAACGCCGAACGCAAAGTGATAGTCCTCATCATCACCGACTTCCATAGCCTTGAATGTATCTCCGTGATAGGCGTGTTCAAGCGAAAGTATCATATCCCGGTCAGAACCTCGGTTTGTGTTGAACTGTAATGCCATTTTTAACGCAACTTCCACAGCAACGCTGCCTGAGTCTGAGAAAAAGCAGTAGTCCAGATCCCCAGGCAGCCATTGTGCCAGTTTATCAGAGAGCTTCTGAACAGGTTCGTGTGTCATTCCACCAAGCATAATGTGTGCAAATTTTTCAAGCTGACCGCTGATAGCGTCATTGATCTCGGGGTGATTGTAGCCATGAATAACACTCCACCACGAAGATACCGAGTCTATCAGGTCTTGTCCGTCCTCTGTATAAAGATGAACGCCCTTTGCATGGGATATTTTTATGGGCGCATCAAGTGTTTTCATCTGAGCGTATGGATACCAGATCATATTTTCTCTCCTCTGTCACAAATTCTTTTCAGTGCGTCTTCTGAAATGTCAATATCAGTATCATTCTCACCGACACAGGCAATAACAGGCAGCCCTGTGAGTTTTTCACACATCAGCTTGTTATCCTCTTCCATTACATCGCCCTTGTGAAAGTTGTTCAGTATCAATCCCCGTATCTCCAGACCGTGAGCCTTCATGTATTCACAGGTAAGAACCACGCTGTTGATCGTTCCAAGTCCTGCATCTGCCACTATGATCGTGGGAAGTCCGAGATCTTTGATAATATCCTCAAGCATGATCTTTTTATCATCGCAGCGTATGGGACACACGATACCGCCGCTTCCTTCGCAGATAACGTATTCATATTCATCGCAGATCTTTTGGAACTGTTCCCTGACCGTACTGATTTCCACAGGATCACCCTCTATCCTTGAAGCGAGATGAGGTGATACAGCTGTTTCATAAATATAAGGACACATTGTATCAAGAGGCTGCGATATTCCTGAAATTTTCTTTACATAGGCAGCGTCACCCGGTATCAGTCTGCCGTTTTCATCACGTTCGTTTCCGCTGACTGCCGCTTTGAAATAGGCAGTGGCACAGCCCGCATCATGGAGCTTCCTGACAAGCAGTGCTGTGATAAAGGTTTTTCCAATATCCGTCCCCGTGCCTGTAACAAATATTCCTTTATGCATTGATATCCATCCCCGTAGAATAGCCGATCCGGTTCAGCATAGCAATATCTTCACGGATACGATTGCCCGATGTCGTCAGCATATCTCCTGTGATAGCCGAATTTGCACCCGAAAGGAAAGCACGTTCACCACAGTTTGTCATAAGGTTTCGTCCTGCGGCAAGGCGGATATCGGCTTCGGGGACGATAAAGCGGAATATCGCAACAGTCCGCAGAATATCAGACTCGGTGATACGTTCGATATTTTCCAGAGGTGTGCCTTTAATGGGGATAAGAGCATTTATCGGTATCGAACTTACGCCAAGCTCGCTGAGTGTCAGAGCCATGTCGATACGATCCTGCCAGCTTTCGCCCATACCTATGATACCACCCGAACATATTTCAAGTCCTGCCGCCTTCGCTCTGCGTATGCATTCCAGCTTGTCCTCGAATGTGTGAGTTGTGCAGATGTTTTTGAAATTCGCTCTCGAAGTCTCGATATTAGCATGATACCTTGTAACTCCTGCACGGTGCAGCATTGAAAACTGTTCTTCTTCAAGCAAACCGAATGAAGCGCATAAACCAACATGGTTTTCACATGAAAGGGTACGGTATGTGTCAAGGGCCTTTTCAAACTCATCACCGCTCAGTCTGCGCCCTGCGGTAACTATCGCAAAGCGGTGTACGCCCTGTTTTTCGTTATGATTACATTCAGTTACGATCTGATGCTTATCAAGAAAAGCATATTTTTCGATACCCGTACAGTTATGGGCGGATTGTGCACAGAACTTGCAGTCCTCGGAGCATCGACCGCTTCTGCCGTTGATGATACTGCAAAGATTGGCTGTGCCACCGCTGAAATGTTTACGCAGTTTATCTGCACATTCTGTAAGCACGTCTAATTCAGTGTTCAGCAGAAAACCCAGATCATCATTTTCCGTCAGTCTTCTGCCGTTGATTATCTGTTCGGTCATATTCTTGATATCCATTATATTATTCCTTTCGCATAGATTACAGGCATAAGCCGTTTTGCTAAAGCAGTAGATAATAAGCAGAGTGCAATATCTCCCGGAACTGCAAGTACAAAGCAGTACAGGAACAAAGCACCGATACTGATAGGGTCACGCAGGTATACTGCACTTATCATATAATAATATAGCATTCCAAGTGCATAAACGACCGCAAGTCCTG
This sequence comes from uncultured Ruminococcus sp., assembly GCA_900315975.1. The sequence goes on along the minus strand of ONBA01000062.1, from coordinate 675 downwards.
CAAAACAGCCGCTCAGGATACGTTTTGTATCAGGTTTTCCGCTATGGGCGATCGCTCCGGTAATATATGAGCCTGCTATAAATCCGATAAGATATCCGAATGTCGGCTGCAGCACATAACCGATACCGCCTCCGCCTGTAAAAACAGGCAGTCCTGCAAGCCCAAGAATAACATACAGAGCTGTTGCCGCAGCACCTTTGTTTTTTCCAAGAATTATCCCTGCAAGAGTGGTGAACAGAAACTGCAATGTGAACGGGCAAATAGGAACAGGGATACGAATATATGCGCCTGCTGTTATCAGAGCGGTAAACATTGCTGTCAGAACCATACTTTTTGTTTTGTTTATGTTGTTAATATCAATCACTTCCTCCATTCAATATTATAGCACTGTGCATCTCTATTGTCAACCGTTACTTTAATAAATGGTTGACAATAGAAAACCGAAACAATTTGCCCTAAAAAGAACAGCCCTCAGAATTACTGAAGGCTGTTTAGATATTCAGTTCCAAAAGGGTATGCCGTCATTGTGGTGCGCACCATAATGCTGATTTGAACCTCAGCGGAACGGTTTACAGGTGCGCCAATAGACTACGGTCAAGCAGCACACATCAATATTGTGCCTTAACGAAATCTTAACACCGTAACCGTAATCTTAACAGCACCTTAACCGCTCAT
>ONBA01000001.1 GCA_900315975.1 uncultured Ruminococcus sp. | reverse complement strand
TCTTCTATTGAATTTATACCATCACAGTTAATAAGCTTATCAGCATATTTATTAAAATCATCAAATAGTTTTTTATAAGTAGAAATAGAACAGTCTATATTATTATCGAAAACAACTCCTTTGAGCTTTGCTTTGTTGTCTGTATTGTTTAATATAGCTCCATTACATCTGTTATAGATATCTTTTGCTTTTTCAATTTTCTGGATTTGAAAATAATAATAATACTCCGTTTTATCTTGGGGAAAATATGTTTCTTCCATGTCATTTCTCACTTCATATATATATAATAATTTGGGATCATTTATACCCTGGTTAAAGGTTCTAACTCTGTTTTAGCTTAAATTTGCTATCTAAATCCTTTTCGTTTTAACTTTTACATTTATTCTATTTTTATATTAAAGTTCTGTTTTTTTATCAGGCGACGATTAACTAAGCTTACACCATGCGTATGCTTAAACTGATATAAATTAATTGAAATATGTTGCTTAAATCAATGTTTATTTAGTATTTTCAGTCGGAGAGATTACAGTATTTTCTGATTTAAGAAAAAACAGAATAATACCAATTAAAAAGGAAGTCAAATCAATGAAAATAGCAATTATAAGACTAATCCAAGCAACTGTGTTTTGCTCGCTCTTTAAAAAATTAATAGCAATTTCCATTTTACTAATCGATTCTAAGTTATTTCGATTAAGTTTATATGCAGTATTAAGCATTTCGCTGATTCTTCCATCATTTTCAGAATTTGGTATTTGCTTGACTAGTCCAATAAACTGTGCTAAATCCTCATGCCGTATAGCTTTCCATCGGTCTGAAGTAACTGTTGTATATAAAAATCCTTCATTTTCAATGTCAACATCTTCTATTTCATTATTACTGTCCATGTCGTGACTTTGAATGATGTAAACTTTATTCAAATGGTTAGATTTGAAATCAATGATATCATGCTTCAATGTGATTCCATTTTTCAGACTATTTAAATTTGAAATGCATATCGATAAGCTTTCTATCTTTTCCGAGTTTCTTCCTATCTCATTATCTTGCATATAGTTTAAATATATTTGAAGCAAGCTTTGTAATTGTGATTCAGCATTGCTTATGGTCTCAGTATCTACAATGTCAGAGGAATAAATTGATTCGTAAAAATTTTTGAGTTCTGAATCATCTCCATTCTTCACAGTTTCGTTGTTTTCTATTTTGTTATATGTAGACTTAAGATTGCTTAATTCTTTTATTAAAATGGTGTAGTAATTTGCAATGACATCACGTTTTTCAGTAGCATGAGATTTGACAGAGCCTGTTACAACAATTGTTAGATTCATCAATTTTTCTTTTGTTTCTGTTATTGCAAGAATAAGATCATCAATTTTTTCTTTTTCAATTTCAATATTTGAAGAATCAAACTGATTTGCTAATGATTCATATAAGGTCAAATAATCATTATAATAACCTTCATAGAATCCAGTATAAGGATTTATTATGCTTTCAAATTCTCTGCAACTTTCTTCAACTTCATCTAATCTTTCCTGTGAATCGTTTGGATTTGCTGCCTTATAAACATTTCTAGCTCCAGCAGCTGTAAATTTATCTTCTTCTTTTATTGTTGCAACATCAAATTTGGTTGTACCATTTTTTATTGCCTCAATCTCATTCGAGGCATTATTTTTGTTTTGCTGTAGTAAATTGTTAAATTCCGGTGCTTGTACCCTTATTGTTAATAGTAGTTCATCACAATTTTCATCATTGATTTTTTCTAACTCGTTTGTACTATTTATAAGAAATTGTTCAATTTCCATATTATAATCTGTTAAACCGACCCCATCGTATGCTGAATTTGTAATAAATACAAAACTGAAAAAAGAAGAGAAAAACAATGACGATGCATAAAGGATAACAACAAGCACTCTCAGAACTGCTACTGCCAATTTTTTAGCAACAAGTGCATCTATTGCATTCCAGACATTTAGGAAATACAAACCAAGTAAAAGAATAATACCTTGTACCGCAAACGAGATCATGCCAGCTTTTAGTGTTCCTTTTACAATAAGATTTTCTACACCATTCATTGTTGTAAGAAACGAAACGACTGATAATGCAGCGGCACAGTACTTAAGGAGTTTCGAAATGGAAGATGATTTATTTTTAGATTTAGTTATGTTATTTGCCATCTTTTTTCTCCCACTTTTCAAATTCATCTATCTTTTCCTGCAAATCGGTTTCTAACAGGAGTTCCTCGATAAGCTCCAAAAAATCAGGAATAAGAAAAATTGGACGCATTATACCATCAAATGTATCAAAGAAGAATTTTTTAATCATCGCAATAGTACGATCAATTCTTTTAGAGTCTTTCTTGTGAGAGATTAGCATACGAAGAGCTACTCTTATAAATGTATTAACAGATAAGTATATCAGTGCTGTTACGATAACTACTATGACAGGGGTACCGACACATAGCATAAGTGTTCTAAGTGGTTCCTCAACGCTCGAAAGCCAATTGCTTAACATATTTATATTTTCAGATATGTTATTAAAAAATCCTTGTTTCTTTTCCTTATCAGTTAAAATCCAAAATAGAACGGCACCGATAATAAATACTATTGTAAATGCGAGGGATATATATCCTTCCACATTACTTGTTTTTTCGTTTAACGCAATCTTTTCTTGAGCTTCATCAAGAATTCTTTTAATTTCATCTTCATCGTCTGTTGCTCTGGCTTTTTCTAATCGTTCCAGTTGCTTTTTATCGTTTATTTTCCGATTGGTCTCCAATTGAGCATAAGCAATTTGAAGAATTTGATCGTTTTGTTTTTTCTGAAAATCTTGATGTTGTGTGCGGATTTCATTTTTAATATTTCTCTCCCTGCTTTTTTGTAGCTCTTTCATTCTTCTACGGTATGCAACAGGGTGCTTTGTCATATATTCAACTTCGGACTGTGAATATGTTCTTGGTTCATTTTTACTATTTTCACCTCTTTCTTCATTCAAAGAGGGGAGAACGTCCTTATTAAAATCATTGTTCAACTCCTTATTTGTCATTATCATATAAGCAGTAGATATAATAGCAACTGTACTTATTGTACCAATTATAATTGGTACAGCATTTTCATTTATATACGTCCACTTTTCCGCCCATTTATCAAGCTTCCAAACTTCTAAAAACAACAGAATATTGGCAACTACTGGTTTAAGTAAAGGTGCTGCTTTTTTCAACGTGGGTTTTTGATCTGTTATGTATTTGTAAAGCCAACTTCCCGATGCCACTAAAACAGTTATCACAGTGAAACCAAACCAATTTTCAGATGGATAAAGACCAAGTCTGATCCATACATTTACAAAATCAGCAGAGGAAAAATCTTGCGTAGGAGTAACAATAGACAAAAGTTGTGCCGAACCTTGTATAAAAGCAAAAATCCAAAGTATAAAACAGTATATTTGACTTCTATTAAAACTTAAATTATTTTTTTCGGACATTTGATACACTCCTATCATTATGATTTATACTTCCATTGTTCTTACCTAAAATAGAGCTTTTCCTTTCGAATTTTATCCATATCTGACATGAATTTGTTCCTGTAACTGCTTCCGGGTGAGTAGATGCTGCGGTCAATTTCAAGGTCACTGCATCTTAATGTACTGCTTAAATCAGCAACTGTTTTTCCTGTTTGTGACATATTGACCTGGATTAATAACCGTTGTAATTTTTGAATTTATTTTTTGCTTAAAATACAAATTGTCATTTTATTCGATAGTTTGTACTTTCAATATATCACAAATTTGGGGGAGTTTAAATAAATTTACACTGAAATGTCGTTTTTTGGCATTGAATGGTAAGGAAAGCACGAAACATTAAATAATTAAAAAATTCTGTAAAATTCAAAAGAAAAAAATGGAGTAAACCAACTTGCTATAAAAGCTTGGTTTACTCCGGATATTTAAAATCATTTTCTCAAATATTCTTAAATTAAATCAAAATTTTCAGTTACTCTTTGATAGTCATCGCCTGTCAAATAAGTGACTTTTAGAATTGTGCCATCTTCATTAAATTTTGCATCTATAAATGGCTCTGTTGTACAGGAAAGAGGGTAGTTAAATTTCTTAATTCTTTTGTAAATTTCCCCCCCAAAAATATTTTCAATAATAATTTCATTTTGAGACCCATATGCAATCATATCATTATATTTGTCATATACGCTATAAAAATATCTAGAGAATCTATCATTATCAACATCATAATAATAGCTCCATTTTGTAGATGATCCTGTACCACTCTGATAAGAAATTCTAATAAGCTCGTCTTGTATCAGTATTTCTGGTTTTTTGGGAAAATAAGCACTTCTTTCCGAAACATTACCATTTTTATTAAATATAGTGTAGTAATACAGATTATCGATTTTTATAATTTCATAATACTTTGACTTATTTACTATCCTACTCTCTTCTGAGAAATTATTTTCTGCTAAAGAATAACAACTGCCAAAAAAGACAACCAGAATAGCAATTATGCATAAGGCGAAAAATTTTCTACTTATATTTATAAAATCTCGCTTCATAATATGGGTCTACTCCATCTATGGTCACTTCTTCCAAAGCATCAAAATTCCAATTAGGTGTACTTCCTTCTGGTACCATTGTCGCAGGAGTATAGTATAACTGCGCTCCTTTCGTAATATCATTTACCTCTCTATTATATATTGGCATTACTTCTGATATAACTTGGTACGCCTGAGTGGAATCGAACCACCGCACATGGCGTCGGAGGCCACTGCTCTATCCACTGAGCTACAGGCGCATATTACGGATAAATCCGCATTAATGAAAAGCATTTCTGCTACGTTTCTTATTATATCATTTATACATTGCATTGTCAACCTTTTGTTGATCAGAAAATGATAACTATCTGTCGGAAAAGACTGTAATTGATGCAAAATAGAGGCAAATGTAGTGTGGAAGAATCAACTGCAGAAGTATGAACCGCTTACAAATATTATTATATCAAAAACTATTGTATTTTGCGCGTATTTATGGTATAATTAATAAGAAATGATTTCAGAAGCTGATTCTGGGATTTAACAAAGCGGAGTTCTTAGGCAGAACTCCACTGACGGAGGTGAGAAAAACGGAAGATTATATCTACATAATTGTTGCGCAGACCGGCACACGACCTGCAAAATTTTTCAGGTTTTTTACCAAGAAGCCATATAACCATGTATCGCTTTCAGGTGACGTTAACCTTTCTGAGATGTATAGCTTCTGCCGCACATATAAACCGGTACCGCTTCCGGCAACATTCAATCAGGAGATAGTCGGAAAGGGAACTCTCGGGCAGTATGGCTATATACCATGTGAAATATACCGTATAGCAGTAACAAAGGAACAGAAGGCGGAGTATAACAGGATTATCAGGCATTTTGCGGATAACCGGAATATTTACTCATACAATGTACTCGGACTGCTTGCTGTATACCTTAACATAGAGTGGAAACGCAAGAAGAGTTTTGTCTGTTCACAGTTCGTCGCATACACAATGGATAAGATAGGCATACCGCTGGAAAAGTCGTTCTGTATTTACACACCTGACGATTTCCGCAAATTCCCCGGAGCAACGCTCTACTATGCAGGCGAACTGAATACATTCTATGATGAAATGACATCGCGTCCCGGAGGACGTTTTCCGCGCAGAAGCGCTACTAAGGCATAAAGAGAGAGTATATAACAGGTACGAGGAGTCTTACTTCGTCAGGTGAGAGGAGGTAGGCGGCAAATGTTGACCTGCTTCCTTCAGAAAAAACACTTGTGTCGAATGTTAAAGCTTGTCCGAGAATATCGAGCCGTGCTGAGGAATCGCTGACTGTCAGACGTGCCGGAGGGATTTTCTCTTCGCTGAGCCTGTTATACGAATTGGCATAACTGAATATGAACATCCACAGACCGCCGGTCAGGGTAATGTAAGTAAGCATTAACCTGACGGCGGTATTCTTTTTTGGTATCATTTTTTCTCCTTTACCGAGTTGAGAGTACGGCTGAGTGAGCGGCCGATAAGTTGTCCGGAGTATTGTACCTGTTCGAGGGTATTGCAGTGTGAACCGACTTCGATGAGCAGACTGCCGGTAGTCAGGTCCTGATTATAGTGCCGGTAATCGAACAGGATAGGGCGGGTCAGTCCTGCATAGTCAGTTTCCATTTGCTGCTGAAGAGTGCAGGCAAAGTGGAAATTCTTGATATAGTCGGGCATATCGAGTGTACCGTCGTCACAGCCTGAAATAATCATGACCTGAGCGGCTTCCCTGCCGTTGATATTGACATATGGCTGGGCGGCAGTACCGTCGCCGGATATAGCATCGCGGTGTATATCGAGAGCGACTTTGATAGTCGGGTACTGTTCAAGAATAGGGAGGATAGTTTCGCGGCTCCGGTCATATGAACCGTTATACGACGGATAATCGTGAATATCGGTAACGTGTATAACTCCTATACCGGCGGCTTCAAGTTCAGCCTGAATAGCGTCACCGACCATGACCATATTTTTTGTAGGGTCAGTGGTGCGGTAGTTGAAACCTGCATCGTAGTGGTCGCGTACAAACGGCTCGAAGCTTTCGGTCGTGTGGGTGTGGTAGATAAGAACCTGTGGCAGGGTAGTGTCAGAAATTGTGAAATTAGGCAGACAGTGGCTTTCACGGAGAAGGTCATCGTTGGGAATATCGGTCTTATTGTTGACCTGACCGGCTTTTTCGAGGTCAAAGAAGGAGGTACCGCTGTAAAGTCCGTAGGTGGTACGATATATATCACCGCCTTCGGTCCACTGGTCATCAGTTGGATAAGGCTTTGGACCGGCATCTGCCGCTTTCATTTTAAGTGGACTCACAAGTTTTACCTGTTCGTCAGGCAGTTCGCCGTCTGCGGTATATCCGTACCCCTCAGACAGCATTACAGAGCGGCTTTTTTTAGAGTTTCCCTGAGAAAAGCTGTGAACAGTCATAGTGCCGCCTGAAGGTTCTTCTGATTGTATACTTGTACTGCCTATGCGGTTCACGGCAGATTTTATATCCGGTATACACCTTGCTGAAACAGCCGCCGCAAACGGTGCTGACAAAAGTATCAGAGCTTTTAAAGTGCGTGTGATTTTTCTGCGTTTATAACGTGTCATTTCCTCACCTCATTATTATATCCGTTTATTAGAGCATATTCACGCAGTCGGCTGAATATTCATGGGACCGAGAGGGATAATGTTGAAAAAAGCGGAATAAGATGATACTGAGGTGATAAGATGTACAGGACATACAGCGTTTCACGCTTTCTTGGACTGCTTCTGCTTGACGCATTTATATTTTCAGTATGCTGCATATTCTTCCTTGTATTCGTATCGTCTGCGGACAGCCGTGAGGAGGCGGCAGTAACATTGCCGGTACTGATGTATCACAGCGTATGCAATGGTGAACCGACAGAGTACAGGGTAACTCCGGAACAGCTTGAAAGTGACCTTGAATGGCTGAGTGAAAACGGCTATAAAAGTGTTACTGCGGCAGAAGTGACAGCGTATGCGAACAGCCGCGGAGACCTTCCTGAAAAGCCGGTCATGATAACTTTTGACGACGGCTATTATAATAATCTTGCGTATGCACTGCCGCTTCTTGAAAAATACGATATGACGGCGGTGGTATCGGTGGTGGGGGAGTATACTGATAAAGATGCCGCGGCAGACCCTCATGTTCCGTCATATTCATATCTTACTTGGGAGGATATAGGTGAACTTTCAGACTCGGGCAGGGTTGAGATAGGCGCGCACACTTACGCTATGCATTCTTTGTACAGCGGCAGAAAAGGCTGTGGAAAACTTGCCGGCGAGTATGAACAGGAATACCGTGACGCACTGAGTGAGGACATACGGCTTCAGCAGGAAGGCTTCAAGGAACATTTAGGGTATGTACCGACGGTGTTTGCGTATCCGTTCGGGAACGTCAGCCGTGAGAGTGTACCGGTACTGCGTGAGAATGGTTACCTTATGACACTTACGTGCCGTGAACTGCCGAATCGTATCACGCGCGAACCTGACTGTCTGTACGGGATCGGCAGATTCAACCGGAGCGGACTTTATTCAACTGAAGTATATATGTCTGAGATCATGGGATTATCAGATTAGCAGGTGTACAAAAAAAGGACGAATAAGGGCAGTGACCCAAACTCGTCCGCAAGGATTATTTTATAACTGCAAAAGCCTGTTTCAGACTTGAAGCAGGGATTATTTCGATGTCGTAGCTTTTGGTGTCGATACCTGAAAGACACTGCTTGGGAATTACGACTTTTTTGAATCCCATTCGTTCAGCTTCCCTGATGCGCTGAGAAGCGTGCGGGACTGACCGTATTTCGCCGCCGAGACCTATTTCGCCGAATGCGATAAGTTCCTCGTCGATGAGCTTGTCCATTATACCCGAGTACAGCGCCATTGCAACAGGCAGGTCAGCCGCAGGTTCATCGAGACGGAATCCGCCAACTATATTGAGGTAAACGTCGAGACTTCCCATGAAAATACCGAGACGTTTTTCAAGGACTGCTATAATAATATTCAGTCTGTTGAAGTCGAAGCCTGTGACCATTCTTCGAGGTGCAGAATAGCTCGTCTTAGCGGCGAGAGCCTGAACTTCCGCAAGAATGGGGCGACTGCCCTCCATTACGCAGGCAACACACGTACCTGAAACGTTATGCGGTCTGCCTGAAAGGAGCATCTGTGAAGGATTAGCTACCTCTGCGAGACCCTTGTCGAGCATTTCAAAAACGCCTATTTCGTTGGTCGAGCCGAAGCGGTTTTTTACAGCACGGAGCAAGCGATAGCTCTGATGACGTTCGCCCTCGAAATACAGGACTGCATCAACAATATGTTCCATTACTTTAGGACCTGCGATAGCGCCGTCCTTGTTGACGTGACCTACTATGATGACTGGAATCTCCTGACTTTTAGCGGTCCTCATGAAGAGATTTGTACACTCCCTGACCTGTGTCAGACTTCCCGGACTTGACGTTATGCGGTTTATGCTCATGGTCTGAATTGAGTCGATAATCGCGATATCAGGAGCACTTCCGGCAATGGTTTCAGCGACTGCCTCTGCGTCATTGGCGGTGAGAATATAGAGGTTTTCGGTATCGACTCCGAGCCTTTGTGCACGGAGCTTTATCTGCCTTGCCGACTCCTCGCCTGATACGTACAGGACAGAGTGTTCCTCACCGAGAAACTGGCATATTTGCAGAAGGAGTGTACTTTTGCCGATACCTGGTTCGCCGCCGAGAAGTACGAGAGAACCTTTTACGAGTCCGCCGCCGAGAACGCGGTTTAGCTCGCCTACTCCCGTGTCATAGCGTACATCGTTATCGGTGCCGATATTTTCAAGTTCGAGAATCTGTTCAGAGAGGTCGGGAACATTTCCTGAACCGGAACTGCCGCTTATGGGAGAAGAGTCGGCAAGTTCCTCTTCAAAGCTGTTCCATGCGCCGCAAGATGGACATTTTCCGTTCCATTTTGAACTTTCGTAGCCGCACTGGTTACAAGTGTAGATATATTTAGATTTAGCCATAGTTCAGAGAAGTGCCGAGGTGATGTTTTCCTCGGTGAGTATGAATTTTCTGCCGACCTGCATAATGCTTCCGGAGCTTTCGTAGTCTGCCGCTGAGAAATTGCTGTCAGCAAGGCTCCAGTAGGTCGTTTCCGTGGGAGTTTCTGCATAGAATACAAGCTTTTCCATGTCGAATTTAATACAGCCGAGACTGCCGTATCTGCCGTCGAGTTCAGATATCTCGCTGCCGCTGAAATAGTATATACTGCACTGCGACTCTGAGAATGAACCTTCTGAAACTACAAGTTCTGGTACATCGTCACCATTGAGGTCACAGAACTCAAAAGCTGCATCGCTTCCGGTGTCGGTATACGAAGTGAGAAGTTCGGTGAGTTTGTTTTTGCACAGCTCTTTCTGCTCTTTGTTGAGAACTGCGCCCCAGCTTTCAGCGCGGTGGATACCATAATTTACAGCCGCGTCGCCGAATGTGAATTTTCTTCCTATTCTGAATGATGGACCAACGTTGTACTCTGCAAGTGTTTCTTCGTACTGATTGAGCAGAACTTCGCTTCCGTTTATACTGTGCACGATGGTAGCACCTGAGGAAGCTTCACCTGAGTTGTCGCTGTAGTTGAGCTTATCGACAAGTTCACTGCCGTCATACTGCTTGAATTTACCGATGACGAAGCCGTCGCCGCTGTACTCCTCGTGGATATAGCCCTGTTCGGGAAGGTACTCGAATTCGCCGAAAAATCCGGCTGTTCCGAGTTCGAGTATAGTGCCGCCGGAGCAGGTGTATATCTCGCACACAGACGATTTGTCGTTCGATGGAGAAATGATAAGCTCGGGGGTATCATCGCCGGTGATATCGGTTATTTCAAAGGCAGAGCCGTCTGTGGGATTGGAGTTATAGCGGTCAGAGTTTTTGAACTCGTTAAGCTGAGATTCATATGGAGCCTGCCACTCGAAAGAAATACTCTCCGGTGATATTTTTTCGGGTTCTTCCTGAGAGGAAGATGATACATTTTTAGTAGTCGAACAGCCTGCAAGAGCAGCTGATGTTAATAGTGAAATAAGGCATAACGCTTTGTTGATTTTCAAATCAAGACCTCCAGTTTTGTTCTGTATGGCTGCATAGCCAACTTATATTCTATCATATTATTAGTGAAGTGTCAAATCAAGGCATGATTAATAAGCGGTATAAAGTGAAAGGAGATAATATGAACGATACATATATTATACCCGAGGTTTACGATGATATTGAAAAACTGCCCGATGAAGATGATACTGCCGCACTTGCTGAGGAGCGTTCACGGCAGAAAAAAGAGGGCAGAGCAGACGATATAATTGCAATGCAGACAGCTGTATGCCTGCTTACCGCTATAGTACTGGCAGTGCTGAACATTTTCAGGAGTGATATCGCAGGGGAACTTTTTGAAAAACTGAGCGGACTTTCTGCCGATACGAATGAGCTTTTCCGCAATCCGATATACCTGATCATGGAGTATATAGGCAAGTGAAAAGAATCAGGATACGTTTTACTTTTCTGCTGTTCAACGCGGTACTTTTCATTTTCCGCGATGCAGGACTTATCTTTGCATTTTATGCGGTATGTCTTCTTCATGAACTCGGGCACCTTGCCGCATTAAAGCTGACCGGCGGTGAACTGCGAATGGTCGAACTTAGCGGCATAGGTATAAGGATAACGGCTTCTCCGGCGGCTGACATTAAAAGGGGAGCGGCAGTCCTGCTGAGCGGACCTGCTGTTAATTTGCTGATGTATGCGTTACTAACCTTCAGCGGAAACTCCGGCAGACTTGCTGAACTCAGTCTTGCCGCGGGACTTTTCAATCTGCTGCCGTTCAGTTCACTCGACGGCGGTGCACTTCTTGATATGATTGTGGAGGGAAGTCCACACGAACGACTGATTCAGTCAGTTCTGAAAGCAGTCCGAATAGGAATTATCCTGATTCTTGCGTGCTTTGCAGTTAGATGCGCCTGTATCAGTTTATGCTTGTGAGAGTGTGAGGAAAGGCTTGACAAAGGGGGGATTACGTGATATAATGTATTCCGACAGTTCGTTTGCGCCATCCTGTCGTTAAACAAAACCACGGGCTAATCATGAATATTACGCGGGTGACCGCGTTATTTGTGTGTCTATCAGCCTGTAGTGTAACCACTGCGGGCATTTTTTATGGAGTGATAAAATGTACTATCTCAAAACCAAAGCCGCTTTCGACAGTGCACACTTTCTCGCAGGATATAACGGTAAATGCGCTAATATCCACGGTCACAGATGGACTATTGAGGTAACTGTAAAAAACGGCGCACTGATAGAGTCGGGCGAAAAGCGCGGTATGATAATCGACTTCGGCGACTTGAAAAAGGCAGTCCGCTCGCTTGCTGACGAGTACGACCATGCCCTGATTTATGAGGACGGAACTCTCCGTCCGACGACTGTTTCTGCACTTAATGAGGAAGGATTCCGGCTTATTCCGGTGGGATTCCGTCCGACTGCTGAGAATTTCGCACATTTTTTCTGTGGTAAGCTTCGTGACGAGGGACTCCCTGTGCATACGGTTACGGTATACGAAACTCCTGAAAACTGTGCTGTATATGAGGTGGAAGAATGAGCGTATACCCCGTTGCTGAGAAATTCGTGAGTATAAACGGTGAAAGTACAAAAGCCGGTGAACCGGCTGTATTCGTGCGTTTTCGCGGCTGTAATCTCAGCTGTGGCTACTGTGATACAAAATGGGCGAATACAGCTGAGTGTCCGGCAGAAATGCTTACGGCTGAGGAGATAACCACATACATAAATTCTACAGGAATAGTAAATGTCACTCTCACAGGCGGCGAACCGCTTCTGCAAAAGGATATATGCACGCTTATAGAAATGCTTTCGGATGAGGGACACAGTGTAGAAATTGAGACTAATGGCAGTATCTCTATAGAAACACTTTCAAATATGCCGTGCAGACCGTGTTTTACACTTGACTACAAGCTTCCGTCGAGTGGTATGGAAAGCAGTATGCTGACGGAAAATTATGATTATCTACAGCAGAAAGACGCAGTTAAATTTGTTGCAGGTTCGCTCAGTGACCTTGAAAAAGCGGCTGAGATAATCCAAAAATTCGCGCTGACAGAGAAGTGCAAAGTGTACATAAGTCCTGTTTTCGGCAGTATTGAGCCGGAAGAGATAGTAGATTTCATGTTGAGAAGAAAAATGAACGGTGTGAGACTTCAACTACAGCTTCACAAGTTCATATGGGACCCTGAGAAAAGAGGAGTTTGAAAATGGATAAGGAAAAAATCGAATACCACGTTCGCGGACTTCTTGAAGCTATCGGCGAAAATCCCGACAGAGAGGGACTTGTCGAAACACCTTCGCGCGTTGCTGATCTGCTTGAGGAAATGCTTGAGGGAACTGCTTATTCTAACCACGAAATAGCTCAGATGTTTGGCAAGACCTTTTCTGCCGAGGATACAGGTGCACAGGAAGCGGTTGTGATGAAGGACATCACAGTTTTCAGCTATTGCGAACATCATCTTGCACTTATGTATGATATGACTGTAAGTGTTGCGTATATCCCGCACGGAAGAGTACTCGGACTCAGCAAGATCGCACGTATATGCGATATGGCGGCAAAGCGTCTGCAATTGCAGGAACGCCTCGGAAGGGACATCGCAGAGATAATCTCCGAAGCCGCAGGAACTCCTGATGTAGGAGTGAAGATACTTGGTTCACATAGCTGTATGACTGCACGCGGTATCAGAAATGCGTCTGCACGTACTGAGACCCGTACCTACACCGGAGATTTCAAGTCAAGACGTGACTTGCAGGAACTTCTTGACTGATTTAAGGCGATAGTAATTATTTGTATGTGTGATAAGGAGTATAAAATGAAAGCATTGGTATTATTCAGCGGAGGTGTGGACAGCTCCACCTGCCTCGGAATGGCTGTTGAAAAGTACGGAGCCGAAAATGTTCTCGCGCTGTCTATTTACTACGGACAAAAGCACGATAAGGAAATGCAGGCAGCTGAGCGTACTGCCGCGTATTACGGTGTTAAACTGAAAACTCTCGACCTCGCACTTATATTTGCTGATTCTGACTGCACCCTTCTTTCCGGAAACGGCGATATACCGCATGAAAGCTATGCTGATCAGCTTGCTGTGACAGACGGCAGGCCGGTCTCAACATATGTGCCGTTCAGAAATGGACTATTCCTTTCGTCTGCGGCAAGTATAGCGTTATCTAACGACTGCGGTATAATATATTACGGTGCTCACAGTGATGATGCTGCGGGCAACGCTTACCCTGACTGTTCTGACGAATTCAACGAAGCCATGAACCGTGCTATCTTCCTTGGAAGCGGTCAGCAGCTGCGTATAGAGGCGCCGTTTGTGAACCTTACCAAGGCTGACGTTGTGAAAAAAGGACTTGAACTTAGTGTACCGTATGAACTTACTTGGAGTTGCTACGAAGGCGGAGACCGCCCATGCGGAGTGTGCGGAACGTGCCGCGACAGATTAGCAGCTTTTGAGGCAAACGGAGTCATCGACCCGCTTATGAAAGGAGAATAATATGGCAGGCAGAACTGAAAACGAAAAGGGCAGCATTACCCTCCTTGGTAATCAGAATACAAAGTATTCATCTGATTATGCACCTGAAGTTCTTGAGACTTTTCCGAATAAACACCCTGACAGAGACTATTTTGTAAAGTTCAACTGTCCCGAGTTCACGAGCTTGTGCCCTATCACCGGACAGCCTGATTTTGCGACTATCTACATATCATATATTCCGGATGAGCGTATGGTCGAAAGCAAGTCACTGAAACTTTACCTTTTCAGTTTCCGCAACCATGGAGACTTCCATGAGGACTGCGTGAATATTATCATGAATGACCTGATAAAGCTCATGGACCCGAAATATATCGAAGTGTGGGGAAAATTTCTGCCGCGCGGAGGAATCTCTATCGACCCGTACTGCAACTACGGCAGACTGGGTACTAAGTGGGAAGAGGTCGCATGGGAGCGCCTTTCAAAGCATGATATGTTTCCTGAAGAGGTCAACAACAGATAATATGATGAAAAAAGCCACTCGTGAGAGTGGCTTTAAGCTTATAGAAAAATACGTTTAAACATAAAAAAGAGTGCGGATGCCCATTGGTCGTCCGATTAATTCGTAACAACAATCAGGCTTTTTGATACTCTGAAAGTTATATGCAGTAGTCTCCGTTGAGATTGATAGCACGGTCGATTATATCCTGAATGGTGATATTGTTGAGATAGTCGTTCACAACTTTGTAGAGACCTTCCCATATATAAAGAGTAGCACATTCGTCTTTTCGCGGACAGTTGTTGGGTTCATATTCAAGACAGGCTACAGGGGCAAGGTTTCCCTCAGTCGAACGCAGTACATCGCCGACTGTGAGTTCATTTGGAGCTTTTGCAAGCATATATCCGCCCTTGTTTCCGCGGTTTGTGCGGAGTATACCGCTTTTGTTGAGCATAGGAACTATCTGCTCAAGGTACTTCTTGGAAATGCCCTGACGTTCGGCAATGTCCTTGAGTGAGATAAAGCCATCTTCACTGTTTGAAGCGAGGTCGATAAGCATTCGCAGAGCGTATCTGCCCTTGGTTGATATTTTCATGATTAATTCTCCTTATGTCATAGGTTTTAGCAATGCGTTAAACCTATTATAACATAGGTTTAATATGTTTTCAAGTGCCTTGATGAAATTTTCGTTGACATCACTATAGATTTGTGTTAAAATTAGGTGGATATTATTAAAGCAATGTGTTTAGTCAGTAATGCAGGGACGTGTTTAGTATACCTGTATATCAATTGCATAAATGGAGTTGAAATCATGAAAAATACATTTGGTTCAAGTGTTGCACTTACTCTTTTCGGCGAGAGTCACGGTGCGGCGATAGGCGGTATTCTTGACGGACTTGCTGCCGGAATACCGGTTAATGAAGAATTTATTGCACGTCAGATGTCGCTCAGAAAGTCAGTCGGGGATATATCTACTCCTCGCAAGGAAGCTGATATTGTAAGGATAGTAAGCGGTGTGTTTGAGGGCAGGACAACCGGTACACCCATTACTTTTATCATCGAGAATCAGGACACAAGAAGCCGCGATTACGGTGAACTTGCTTACAAGGCACGCCCCGGACACGCTGATTTTACGGCACAGATGAAGTATCACGGCTATCAGGACTTTCGCGGCGGCGGACATTTTTCCGGACGCATAACCGCGGGAATAGTAGCCGCAGGTGCCGTTGCAATATCGGCTCTTAGTACAAAGGGTATAAAAATCGGCACTCATATACTCTCATGCGGCGGAATTAAAGACCGTCATTTTGGAGATATCTCCGCTGATATTGATAAGCTTGACGGACTTCCTTTTGCAGTGCTTGACGATGAATGCAAAGATAAAATGACTGCGGCTATACTTGCGGCAAAACAGGACGGCGACAGTGTGGGCGGAGTCCTCGAAACGGCTGTATACGGCTTTCCGGCAGGGGTTGGCGAACCGTGGTTCGATACACTTGAGGGAGTACTCTCACACGCACTTTTCAGTATTCCTGCGGTAAAGGGAGTTGAATTCGGCGAGGGATTTGGTGTTGCTGACCTGAGAGGAAGCCAGTCGAATGACCCATTCCGCACTGTAAACGGCAGTGTAGTTACAGCTACCAATAACTGCGGAGGAATACTCGGAGGAATATCAAACGGAATGCCCATAGTTTTCCGCTGCGGAGTAAAGCCTACACCGTCGATATATAAGGAACAGCAGACCGTGAACATGAAGACTTCCGAAAATACGACCCTACAGATTCAGGGACGTCACGACCCTGCAATAGTTCACCGTGCAAGAGTAGTTGCTGACAGTATAACTGCACTTGTTCTCTGTGACCAGCTTGCACTCAGATACGGTACTGACTGGCTTGCAGAATAATTTTTCAAAAAAGGCTTGACAAAATAAAAAAAAGGTGCTACAATAGCAACATAGTAAAAATGCAAAGACGAAGAGAAGTAACTGCGGAGTTCGTTTTCAGAGAGCGCGGAGTAGGTGTGAGCCGCGTATCAGAGCCTCAGCGAATAACACTTCCGAGCAGCAAACCCAAAGGTTTACCGAGTAGGGGAGCCGTTTTCCGCGCGTTACTGCGGACAAGAGTGACTGCTTTTGTTCATGCTCGCTAAGAGCTAAGGATATGCTTCCATGACCGAAAGCGGTAATTTCAGGTGGCACCACGGGTAATCTGCTCCCGTCCTGTTCAGGGACGGGAGCTTTTTGTATATATTCTCGTCTGAATAATACTTGAAAGGAAAGATTTTCTATGAAACACACAGACATCAAGGACATCATCACTTCCGGCGAATTTGTCGGCAAGGAAGTAACAGTTTGCGGTTGGGTACGTACATCACGCAACTCCAAGAGCGTTGCATTCGTCGAGGTTAACGACGGTACTTCACTCAAGAATATTCAGGTGGTTGTTGAAAAAGGCGAGACCGATTTTAAAGAGCCGCGTGTTGGTATGTCAGTAAAGGTTACCGGTAAGGTAGTAGAAGGCAGAAATAATACATTTGAAATAAATACAGCTCCCGACGGAATCGAAGTCCTCGGCGATGCTCCTACAGATTATCCGCTCCAGAAGAAAGGTCACACTCTTGAATTCCTTCGTACTATCCCGCATCTCCGCGGCAGAACGAATACATTCAACGCTGTAATGCGTGTTCGTTCAGTACTTGCTTCAGCACTTCACGAGTACTTCCAGAGCCATAACTATGTATACGTTAACACTCCCCTTATCACAGGAAGCGACTGTGAGGGTGCAGGTGAAATGTTCAACGTAACAACTATCGGTTACTCAAATGAGTACAAGTCCGAGGAGGACTACTACGCTAACGACTTCTTCGGCAAGCGTGCGGGTCTTTCTGTTTCCGGACAGCTTGAAGGCGAAATGGCGGCAACAGCATTCGGAAAGATATACACTTTCGGACCTTCATTCCGTGCTGAAAATTCAAACACTCCCAAGCACCTCGCTGAATTCTGGCACATCGAACCCGAGGTAGCTTTTGCGGAACTCGACGATGTTATCGAAATAGCTGAGGAAATGCTGAAATTCGTTATCGGTGAGCTTCTCAGAAAGTGCCCTGATGAGATCGCATTTTTCGATGCTCACTTTGAAAAGGGACTCCGTGCACGTCTTGAAGAACTCATTTCTCACGACTTCGGCAGAGTTACCTATACGGAAGCTATCAAACTCCTTCAGGAGTCAGGAGAGAACTTTGTTTATCCCGTAGAATGGGGCTGTGACCTCCAGACAGAGCATGAGAGATACATCTCTGAGAAGGTATTCAAGAAGGCTGTATTCGTAACAGACTACCCCAAGGAGATAAAGTCATTCTACATGAAGCAGAATCCCGACGGCAAGACTGTTGCCGCAGTTGACCTTCTTGTTCCCGGTGTAGGTGAGATTATCGGAGGAAGCGAGCGTGAAGCTGATTACGACAAGCTCATTGCTGAGATGCAGAAGAGAAATATGAATCTCGACCTTTACTCTGATTACCTCGACCTCCGCAAGTACGGTACAGTACCACATGGCGGATTCGGTCTCGGCTTTGAGAGACTCATCATGTACACAACAGGTATGGCAAATATCCGCGACGTAATAATGTTCCCGAGAACAGTCGGCTCTATCCGCTGATAGATAGCCTGTACGGATTATAGGAAAAAGCAATGGTGATATTTCGAGATAATTACTCGGTGCAGTCAAGAAGCTGGTAACAGACAGCATCGAGTAAAACAGAGTTATCAGCTGACTGCACCTTATCTGAAAAAAAAAATTAAGGAGCAGTTATCATGAATATATCAGAATTAAAGGAATACTGGCTGAAAGAGGAGCTTTCGGCTAAAATACACGGCTGGGATTTCAGCCGGCTTGACGGACGTATGTTTACCGGAGATGACGACCTTCCGTGGTCGTTTCCTGAACGTATCGCCCACTACAAAAAGGATAGTTACCGTATCCTCGATATCGACACAGGCGGCGGAGAATTTCTGCTCTCGCTTGGTCACAGTCATGAACTTACAAGTGCAACTGAGGGATACCCGCCGAATGCGGAGCTTTGCAGGAATAAACTTGTGCCGCTGGGCATAGACTTCCACGAGGTCACTGATTACGGAAATATGCCTTTTGAAGATGAGTCGTTCGACCTTGTCATAAACAGGCACGGCTCTTACGATGCAAGTGAGACGTTCCGAATTCTGAAAAATGACGGACTATTCCTCACTCAGCAGGTTGGAAATATGAACGACCGTGAGCTTGTTGAATTCTTACTTCCGGACGCAGAGATACCGTTTCCGGAAAATAACCTCGCTCAGCAGTCGGAGGTACTCGGGAATGCCGGATTCCAAATCATTGAGCAGGACGAAGTGTTTCGCCCGATACGCTTCTATGATACCGGTGCACTCGTATGGTTTGCAAAGGTAATACCATGGGAATTTGCAGGATTCTCAGTTGAAAAATGCTTTGAAAAACTTCTTGCCGCCGAAAGGATAATAAGTAAAAATGGTCATATCGACGGCAGGATACATCGTTTTTATATAGCCGCTAAGAAACCGGCTGATCGTCACTGAAAAAGAACATCAATGGCGCTGTTCTTTTTATAAATTTTCAAGAAAAGGAAAGTGATTAAAATGTCTAGATCGCTGTATATCCCGGAGGGCTATAAATCAGCTCTCACACTGCGTGAAACTCAGCACGCAATCAAGTACATCAAGGATATCTTCCAGCAGGCACTCTCATTCGCACTCACTCTCGACCGTGTATCTGCACCGCTCATCGTTCGCAAGGGAAGCGGTATCAACGATGACCTCAACGGTGTTGAGCGAAAGGTCGACTTCACTATAAAGGAGATAGACGGTGAAGGTGAAGTTGTACAGTCGCTTGCAAAGTGGAAGAGAATGGCTCTCTACCGCTACGGCTACGAAGCAGGTGAGGGTATTTACACTGATATGAACGCTATCCGCCGCGACGATGATACTGATAATACCCATTCTATTTTCGTTGACCAGTGGGACTGGGAAAAGGTTATCAGCCGCGAGGACAGAAACACAGAATTTCTTAAGGACGCTGTAAGGTCAGTAGTCAAGGCTATAGCATATACAAAGCGAAAGGTAAGTCTGCGTTATCCTCAGATTTCCGGACATATCTGCGAAAAGCCTTTCTTTATAACAACTCAGGAGCTTGAAGATATGTACCCTGACAAGACAGGTCACGAGCGTGAGCGTCTTATCACAAAGGAGCACAAGACAGTTTTCCTTATGCAGATAGGCGGCAAGCTTGCAAGTGGTCAGAAGCACGACGGACGCGCTCCCGACTATGATGACTGGACTCTCAACGGTGATATCCTCATATGGGACGATGTCCTCAACGATTCGCTTGAGGTTTCATCAATGGGTATCCGTGTTGATGCAGATTCACTCAGGTCACAGCTTGCAGAGTGCAATGCAGAGGACAGAATGCAGTACGACTACCACAAGATGATAGCAAACGGTACTCTTCCGCTGACTATCGGCGGCGGTATCGGTCAGTCGAGACTTTGTATGCTCCTCCTCAACAAGGCTCACATCGGTGAGGTACAGTCCTCGATATGGAATGATGACGTTGTTGCAAAATGTGCTGAAAACGGCATAACACTTCTTTGATTTAAAAAGCAGGAAAGGCAGTCCTTTCCTGCTTTTTTGTTGACAAAACATATCATTCAATGTATAATGTCATTAAGGTTAAACATGACAAAGACCGACGGATTTTGATAGTGTTACCTTAAATAATCAGGCTACGAAAGGAAGTGCAGATATGCACTTGAAAAAAATATTAGCGGCGGCTATTACGGCGGCTATCGCCATTATGCCGGCATTTCAGAAGATTCCGCCGACTGTTTCAGCGGCTGACAGGACAGTTACATTCAACTACTTCGATACTGATATCAATGGCGGTGAGACTATCCGCGGTGTGGACGTTTCGTCAATAATCTCACTCGAAAATGCAGGGGTGAAATTCTATAACGAATACGGTCAGGAGCAGGATATTTTCATGACTCTCGCGCAGAATGGGGTAAATTATATCCGTGTCCGTGTTTGGAATGAACCTAATGACGGCAATGGACATTCTTACGGCGGCGGAAATAACGACGTGAAAATCGCCGGCGAAATAGGAAAACGTGCGGCGAAATACAACATGAAACTCCTCGTGGATATTCAGTATTCAGATTTCTGGGCTGACCCCGCAAAGCAGACTCGTCCGAAATACTGGCAGAAGCATGACCATAACACTCTCAAAGGCGAGATTTACAAGTGGACTTCGTGGGTACTTGAGTCTATTACAAGCGACGGCGGTAAAATCGGCATGGTGCAGGTAGGAAATGAAACTAACTGCTTTTTCTGCGGCGAGAAGGATATGTACAAGATATGCGACCTATTTGCAAGCGGAAACAAAGCGGTCCGCGATTTCGACCGCAATATCCTGATTGCGCATCATTTCGCAAATCCGAACAAGGTCGACTACTACAAATGGTACGCGAAGGTAATGAATGATTGCAAGCTTGATTATGATGTGTTTGCGACTTCATACTACCCTTACTGGCACGGTACTCTCGACAATCTCACGAGTGTACTAAAGTACATAGGCGACACTTACCACAAATATGTAATGGTCGCTGAAACAGCTTACCCCTACACCAACGAGGACGGTGACACGTTCGGAAATGCCGTAACATCGCAGTCTGCGAATGTTGACCTGCGCTATGACATATCAGTCGGGGGACAGGAAAAATGTCTCATGGACGTTTTTCAGGCAGTTGCTGACACCGGCAAATGGGGACTTGGAGTTTTCTACTGGGAACCTGCATGGATAGGTACACAGGGTGATTATTCACATAATGAAAGACTTGCACAGTGGGAGAAGTACGGTTCAGGCTGGGCAACTTCTACAGCTAAAGAGTATGACAAGGATGCCACTGAAGCAGGCGGTTCAAGTTACGATAATCAGGGACTTTTCGATAAAAACGGCAAACCTCTCGAATCACTGAAAGCATTTACGAAAGTGTATCCGCAAATCGGGAATTATACTCCCGTGACAGGAACTGAAGTCAGTGAGGGACGGTACCGTATAAAAAATGCCGCGAGCGGAAAGTACCTGACGATTCCGAATGCAGATGTAAAAGCGGGTTCAGGTGTAATACAGTACGAAGCGGACGGAGCGGCTGATTATAATACGTGGTACATCAGTCCGAGCGGAGACAATCTCTACGAGATATACTCATCAATGGGCAACGGCAGGACCTACCTCCTTGACTTTGACCGCAGTAAGCATGATGACGGCAGAGATACAGGTATATATACAAGAAATGAGACATATTCGCAGAAGTTCATGTTTGTAAAGGACGGCGACTATTTACGCATAGTTCCGGCATCTGCCGGCAACGGAAGGGCTATAGAGGTTGATGAAGCAATCGCTGACAGCGACGGAAATATGCACCGTTCACTTCGCAATGATGAGAAGAATCTTTTGTGGAAACTTGAACCGGTCGATGAATACGTTTACTACGGCGACCTTGACCGTGACGGACGTGTTGACGTTTTCGACCTTGTACTGTTGAGAAAATGCGTTATAAATGGTGATGACGATGAAGCCGCAGATGTTAATGCTGACGGTGAAATAGGCGCAGCTGACCTTGTAAGAATACAGCGTTTCTTACTGGGAGCCGAAGGATTTGAGAAGTCCGGTATTGGAAAACCTGAGAATACCATTTTCCCGAAAATATAGCAATAAGCGCACAAACGTAATATCGCTTGTGCGCTTATTCTAATGCATATTTTTTGAGTTTATTTCGACCCATGCAGGTCTGAATCCACAGTTTATCGCAATATTCCACGAGTGGTAATTAGCTATTGCGGCACCGTAGAACGGAATATCTCCGCTTTCGGCAATTCTTTGAGCTAAGAGTGAAACAAGGAAAGTACCAAGTCCCTTTGAGCGGTACTCCGGCATAACGTCGATACCTATCTGCTGCCAGTGAGGAGCGTCCTCAGAACAGCCAGCCATGCCCATAATTTCATTGCCGTCGAATGCACATACTACGATCCTGTCCGGACGATTATGGTCGAATTCTGAGCATATCGCGTTCGGGAATCTTTCGTCGCCGTAGAATTGGTCAATATCGCGGCCGAAGAACCACTTCACGTCATAGTTTCCGACAGCCGGAGCAAGTTTTTTCGGCATGAACATATGGTATGTCGGAGAAAGGGTGTGACCGTATCTGCGGAGTTCTTCGTTTATTTTCATGAGCGCAGGTAACTCGAAAAGTCTATGACCGTGTACATCGCTGATAAATTCGTGAAGAAAGCCGTGAAGATACTCATCGGCACTAATTACGGTATTACGACCGAGTGTAGCCATTTTGAACATTGGCTTTTCCGGTGAGTATATACGTCTGCCTTCATTCAGTGCGGATACTGTCAGTATGTCTTCTGAACGTGAGAAATCTTCCGGAGCGCAGTTGAATTCGATTGATAGAAGTCTGGTGAGTTCGTTGTTGAAATGATTCTGCATTATTAAGCCTCGCACAGTAATTTTAGAAGTATATTCTGCATGAATGACAGCTCATCGGGAGTAAGCTTTATTGAACAGCACATCTTGTCCGGTATGGATAAGGCATTTTCCCTGAGAGCCATTCCTTCGTCAGTAACAGTAACATTGAGTATACGCTCGTCTGCACTGTCACGCTTACGGATGATGAGACCTTTTTGTTCCAGCTTTTTGAGTACCGGAGTAAGTGTACCGGAGTCGAGATAAAGCAGTCTGCCCATCTCCTTGACACTGACAGACCTGTGCTCCCATACTACCATCATGACGATATACTGTGTATAGGTGAGGTCTATCTCGTCAAGGACAGGCTTATACTTGCGGATTATCTCTCTTGAAGCCGCGTAGAGCGGAAAGCACAGCTGGTTCTCAAGTTTCAGTTTATCGTATTTGTCAGCCATTTCACTTAACAGAGGAGATGAAGCTCTTCATAGCGTCCTTGGGACGGAAACCTACAACCATGTCAACGAGTTTGCCGTCCTTGAAAACTCCGACAGCCGGAATACTCTGAATGCCGAACATCTGAGCAAGGTCACCGTTTTCGTCAACATCGCAGGCAAAAAACTTGTAATCGCCCATTTCTTCCGAGAGTTCATCAATAATGGGGGCGAGCATTCTGCATGGACCGCACCATGTAGCGTTGAAGTCGATAACAGCGAGATTTGCATTTTTAACATCTTCGATATTGTTGTTTCTGATTTCGTTTACCATAATTATTCTCCTTTAATACTATTTAGATAGTTTACTGCCGACAGCGCTGCGACATTTCCCTGTCCGGCTGCCTTAACGTACTGATAGGGTTTGCCTGCAATATCTCCGCAGGCGAAGAGTCCTTGTATATTAGTTTTCATACTAAGGTCAACGATAATGTGGGGACCGTCCGTAGCAACACCGGGTACAAGCTTGTCCGGCATAACGGCGTCTCTGAGAATGAACACGCATGAGATATCATGTGAAGTTTTGTCGGTCACGAGAGAAGTAACACTGCTTTCACCGTTTATCTCTACAGGCTTTTCTTCTGCAACGAGTATATTATTTTTCGGAGAGGGGAGTCCGCCGCCGAGTGGGAGATATATCACCTTATCAACGATTTCTGCGAGGTACTCAGCCTCTTCCGGAGAATCAGCACTGTAGCCGAGTACAGCGACAGTTTTTCCTTTATACAGCCTTGCATCGCAGGTTGCACAATAGCTGACGCCTTTGCCGAGGTATTTTTCCTCGCCGGGGAGAAGTTTTCCCTGAACGATACCTGATGCGATTATTACGGCTGAGGCTTCAATCATATCTTCGCCTGCCTGCAAAGCGAAGTAGCTGCCCATTGAGTAGATAGCGCCGACTTGTTTTTCTGTAATGGAAATGTCAAGAGCGGCAAGGTGTTCTTTCAGTTTTGCGGAGAGGTCAGCACCGGAAATTGTTGGAAGTCCGGGATAATTTTCGATAAGGTGAGCCTTTGAGATTTTGGGGCTAAGTTCACGATTTCCGAGCAGTATCACTGATTTTCTCCGAATTTTAGCCGTTATCGCAGCTGATACACCTGCCGGACCTGTGCCGACTATAGCAATATCGAATCTTTTTTGAGATTCAGCGGGAAAACTTATTAATAAAACCTCCTTTAATTTATCTAAATTAGATTGTGTTCAATTTAATTTTGCAATTATAATATATCACATATTTTCGGACTTGTCAATAGCATTTCCTAAAAGTTTACAATTGATTCATAAATACCAATAATTTTATTCTAATACAGATAAAAATAGTAACATTATCCTTGACAACGAGCATATAATGTGGTATAATAATAAAGTCGTGATGAACTTGCGCAAAGGGGAGCTGTCTGTAGGGATAGCTCCTTTTCTGTATTTCAGAAGTAAAAATGAACGACGGTCAATAATTTTCTCGAAAACTATTGACAAACAAAGCAGTAAGTGATATAATACTCAGTATAAATGACCAATGGTCATTTTGTAAAGGAGGTACATTATGGCGTCCGAAGCAGTAAAACAGATTCTCAATGCCGAAGCGGAGGCTGATAAACGCTCATCAGAAGCGCGTGTCAAAGCTGAGGAGATAGTCAGTGATGCTGAGAAAAATTCATCTATCGCTATTCAGAAACGCCTTACTGATGCGAAAACTGAACTCAGCAAGCTGAAAAATCAAAACGCAGCAAAGCTTGAGGACTACAAACGCAAAGCTGAAGCAAAATGTTCAGAAAAACTCAGTGGCATAACTTCTTCAGCAAAGGCTAATACTGATAAGGCTGTGGAAGCTATTATTAACGGCTATTTCAGCTAAGCAGCAGGGAGGGTGATATAGCAAATGGCTAAGCTCAGAATGAAAAAAATCGAGCTTATCGCGCCCCTTACCGACAGCAAAAAAATTATCGAGTTATTGCAGCGCAGAGGTGTTGTTGAACTTTGCAGGAACGACGATGAGGGTCTTGAACAGACAAATGTGACGGCAGTCACAGGTTCGTTTGAAAAGTTCCGTACAACGGTTGTGCAGGCACTCGATGTGCTTGAAAGGTACGAGCCCGAAAAGGCGGCTCTGACTGATATGTTCGGAGGACGTACCGAAGTTGAAAAGCACGCATTCGGAAAAAGCGCGATGCAGCTTGAGACAATAATGAACACTGCGAATGAGATACTGCGGTGCAGCAGGGCAGTTACTGATGCTGACAACGAAACGCAGCAGCTCATTACAAGGTGTGATACACTGCGGCAATGGCTGCCGCTTGATGTTCCGCTCAATTTTAAGGGAACTGATACAACGTCGGCATTTATCGGAACTTTGCCGTATCCGACTTCTGCCGATGAACTTGAAGCTAAGCTTCCGGAAGGAACAAGTGTTGAGATAGTATCAGCTTCAAAGGAGCAGACAAATGTGTTTGTACTCTGTTACAAGGATATAGCTCAGGAAACTGAGGATATCCTGCGTAAGAACTCGTTTGCGAGCGTCAGTGAGAACGACAGACATACTCCGGCGGAGCTAACAGAGCAGATAAAAAAGCGATGTACCGAGCTGGAAAAACAGCGCGGAGAAGCTGTTGAAAAAATAAGAAAACTTGCGGAAAACCGGCGTAAGCTAAAGTTTGCCGTCGATTATCTTGCAATGCGCAAGGATAAATACGATGCACTGAGTTCACTCGGATTTACTGAGAATACATTCGTTCTCACCGGCTTTATACCGGAAAAGTACTGCGAAAGTCTCAGGAAAGAAATTGATGGCAAATATACAGCCTACATCGATTTCACCGACCCGTCAGAAGACGACGATGTACCTGTTCTGCTTGAAAACGGCAGATTCTCGTCACCGGTCGAAGGCATTACAAAAATGTACGCGATGCCGGCAAAGGGAGACGTTGACCCGACTCCGGTAATGTCGTTCTTCTACTATTTATTCTTCGGAATGATGCTTTCAGATGCCGGTTACGGACTTCTCATGGTGATAGGTACGATATTTGCACTGAAAAAGTTCAGGCTTGAAGAAAGTATGAAAAAAACACTTACCATGTTCCGGAACTGCGGCATATCGACTGTGATATGGGGAGCACTCTTCGGAAGCTGGTTCGGTGACATCGTACAGGTCGTGGGACGTGAGTTTTTCGGTAAGGAAATCGGCAGTATTGCACTGTGGTTCCAACCGCTTGATGACCCGATAAAGCTGCTTCTGTTCTCGTTCGGACTCGGCATTCTTCACCTCTTCCTCGGTGTTGCGGTATCCTTCTATATGTCATGGAAGGACGGAAGAAAGCTCGATGCTCTCTGTGACAGTATTCCGGTATATCTCACAGTTCTCGGTGTTGCACCGCTCGGTGCAGGCATACTGACAGATGTTCCGGCAACACTTAAAACTATAGGCAGTTATATGATGATAGCCGGAGTTGTATTGCTCGTACTGACAGCCGGCAGAAGCTCGAAGTCAGTATTCGGAAAATTTTTCGGCGGACTCTATGCTCTGTATAACACAGCTACCGGATATCTCAGTGACATACTTTCATATTCGCGACTTCTCGCACTCGGACTTGCAACAGGTTCTATCGCGAGTGTTATAAATCTCATCGGCACGATGCCTGAAAATAAAATAATCAAGCTTGTGCTTCTCATCGTGGTATTTGCGGTTGGACACACTGCAAACCTTGCGATAAATCTTCTTGGTGCCTATGTTCATACTGACAGACTTCAATTCGTTGAACTGTTCAGTAAGTTCTATACAGGCGGCGGAAGAGAATTTCAGCCTTTAACGGTAAACACTAAATATATTAAATTCAAGGAGGAAAATATCAATGACTAACGGTATGGTATTAACAATAATCGGAGCTGCACTCGCAGCACTTATGGCAGGTATAGGTTCGGCAAAGGGTGTAGGACTCGTAGGTGAGGCAGCTGCCGGTGTAGTATCAGTTGACCCTTCAAAGTTCAGCAAGGTGCTTATTCTTCAGCTTCTCCCGGGTACACAGGGACTTTACGGACTTCTCACAGCTATCATTCTCCTCAGCCGTGTAGGAATCATCGGCGGTTCACCTGTTGAACTCACAACTGCACAGGGACTCGCTTTCCTTGCTGCATCACTTCCTATTGCAATAGTAGGACTTATTTCAGCTATTTTCCAGGGCAAAACAGCTGCTGCCGGTGTAGGCATCACAGCTAAGAAGCCTGAGCACAATGGTAAGGGTATCATCATGGCAGCTATGGTAGAGACATACGCTATCCTTGCACTCCTTATCTCTATCCTTATGATTTACAACATCGCAGTTTAAGGAGGTGCTGAAATGGCAGGAATTGAAGATATCCTGAACATGATAGACACTCAGCAGAAACAGACCGAGGAAAATATCATATCAGCAGCAAATAAAAAAGCTGCATTGATTGATGCGGACGGAAAAGAAAAAGCTGAAAAAGCATATTCCGACTATATCAAAAAAGGAATGGAACAGCTTTCACGCGATTATGAAAACTCCTGTTCATCGGTAGATGCAGCTATGAAGAGACGTATCCTCGACAGCAAGATAAAGCTTATTGATGAAACAGTTGAGGCAGCTGTAAAAAAGCTTGATTCTCTTCCCGATAACGAGTACTTTTCAGTAATTGAAAAGCTTGCAGTAAAGCGTCTTTCCGACGGCGAGGGAGTACTCTCACTCAGTAGCCGCGACCTAAAAAGAGTACCCGCAGATTTTATGCAGAAGCTTTCGGCGGCAGCTCAGAAAAAAGGCGGAAGCGTCACACTGGGAAAAGAGCCGGCTGATATTGAAAACGGATTCGTTCTGACATACGGTCTTATCGCTGAAAATTGCAGTTTCCGTGCTATTATCGAAGCTGAGCGCGAAGGTGTGAGAGATACGGCTGCAAGAGAATTGTTCGGGCAGGTGAGCTGATGAGCACTATCAAATATGCAAATGCCGTTGCTGCGATAAGGGCAATGGAAAATACATTGATGAGCCGCGGAGAGATAGAGCAGCTTATCAATTCTGCTACAAAAAATGAATTTGAAGCGGTTATCGCTTCAAAAAGAAGCGGCGAAGACCTGACACTTGAAGGTGTATGGGAAATGCTCCGCGGATATGCCCCCGACTGCAAGGAGCTGAAAATACTTCTTTATAAGAACGATTTTCATAATCTCAAGGCGGCACTCAAGTCTAAAATTGCGGGCAAAGAGCCGGACGGCTACTACATCCGTCCGACTAATCTCGACCTTGAAATGCTGTATCCGGCAGTTTCAGCGAAGGATTATGAAGCACTTCCGGCATATATCAGAAACGTTGCTGAGGAGGCATATGAGCTGCTCACTCGTACTCTCGACGGACAGCTTGCAGATTCGCTGATAGATACTGCGGCAATGAATGAAATGAGAAAGGCTGCTGAAAAGAGCGGCAGTGATTTCATGAAAAAATACGTAGAACTGACTGTAGTCTGTGCAGACATCAAAACAGCTTTCAGATGTGCAAAGATGAAGAAGCAGCGCAGCTTCCTTGAAATGGCAATATGCGGTACCGATGAGCTTGGTAAGGACACTCTTATAAGTGCTGCTCTCGGTGGAGTTGAAAGTGTACTGAGCTGTGTAGAGAACAGTGTCTACGCTGACGCTGCAAAGCTGCTTGCTGAGTCGCCTGCGCAGTTTGAGAAATGGTGCGACGATGTCATAATGGAGCTCGCCGAGACTGCTCGTATGCAGGCTTTCGGAGCTGAACCCCTTGCGGCATATTATATCGCCGCAGAAGCCGAGCTTAAAAATCTCCGCATACTCTCTGTATGCAAGGAGTCGGGCACGGACAAGGAAACTATGACCGAAAGGATGAGAAAGCTTTATGTCTGAAATGCATAAGGTCGCCGTTATCGGCGATACAGCGAGCGTTTCCGGATTTGCGGCGCTCGGACTTTCAGTTTTCTGTGAGACGGACGGTGCAAGAATATCGAAGCTTATAAACAGGCTTGCCGCAAACGATTTTGCGGTGATATATATTACTGAACCCGCAGCCGCACTTGCAGCTGATACAATAAAAAAATACCGCAGCAGCAGACTGCCTTCCATTGTTCTTATCCCTGCAATCGAGGGAAATACCGGCGATGGAATGCGTGCTCTGCATGAGGCAGTCGAGAAGGCTGTCGGCTCGGATATCCTTAATTGAGGAAGGAGTTACGACTTTGGCAAGTATAGGAAATATAGTAAAAATATCAGGACCTCTCGTAGTCGCTGAAGGTATGAGAGATGCCAATATGTTCGACGTTGTCCGCGTAAGCGACAAGCGCCTTATCGGCGAGATAATAGAAATGCACGGCGACCGTGCGTCCATTCAGGTTTACGAGGAGACTGCCGGACTCGGAACAGGTCAGGCAGTTGAGTCAACCGGTGAACCTATGAGTGCTGAGCTTGGTCCCGGACTCATAGGCAGTATCTACGATGGTATACAGCGTCCGCTTGATGATATACGCAGGATCTGCGGAAACAATCTCGCCCGCGGAGTTGAAGTTCCATCATTGAAACGTGACAGGAAGTGGAAATTCACACCTTCTGTAAAAGCCGGTGACACAGTAACAGGCGGTGACATTATCGGTACTGTTCCCGAGACTGATATTGTTCTTCATAAAATAATGGTACCCAACGGCATAAGCGGCAGGGTAAAGTCAGTAAAAGAGGGCGAGTTTACAGTTGACGAGACTGTATGCGTAGTAGAGACTGACAAGGGTGACAAGGAGCTTTCCATGTTTCAGAAGTGGCCGGTCCGCCGCGGAAGACCCTACGCTAAGAAGCTTTCACCCGATATGCCGCTTGTAACAGGTCAGCGTGTTATAGACTGCCTTTTCCCAATCGCAAAGGGCGGAGTTGCGGCTATTCCCGGACCTTTCGGAAGCGGAAAGACTGTAACTCAGCATCAGCTTGCAAAATGGGCAGAAGCTGATATCATAGTATACATCGGCTGTGGTGAGCGCGGAAACGAAATGACAGACGTTCTTAACGAATTTCCTGAGCTTATCGACCCTAAGACCGGCAAGTCTCTTATGGAGCGAACAGTTCTTATCGCAAATACATCTGATATGCCTGTTGCGGCACGTGAAGCTTCCGTATACACAGGTATCACAATTGCTGAATACTACCGTGATATGGGTTATTCCGTAGCTCTTATGGCAGACTCGACTTCACGTTGGGCAGAAGCTCTTCGTGAGATGTCCGGACGACTTGAAGAAATGCCGGGTGATGAGGGCTATCCTGCATACCTCGGAAGTCGTCTCGCACAGTTTTATGAGCGTGCGGGAAGAGTTATCTCGACCGGTGCTGACGGAAGAGAGGGTGCGCTTTCTGTAATCGGTGCTGTATCGCCTCCGGGCGGTGATATCTCAGAGCCGGTATCACAGGCAACTCTTCGTATCGTAAAAGTGTTCTGGGGACTCGACTCTAACCTCGCATATCAGCGTCACTTTCCGGCTATAAACTGGCTGACGAGCTATTCGCTTTATGCTGATTCACTTGCTCCGTGGTACGACAGCAATGTATCGAAGGAATGGATGAAATCGCGTGCAAGGTTTATGTCTATACTTCATGACGAGGCAGAGCTGAAAGAAATCGTTAAACTCATCGGTATGGACGCACTTTCCGCAGGAGACCGTCTCAAAATGGAGACTGCGCGTTCTATCCGTGAGGACTTTCTGCATCAGCTTGCATTCCACGAAGTTGATACGTATACAAGTCTCAAGAAGCAGCTCTATATGATGAAGCTTATACTCGGTTTCAACGATGAAGCAGAGGCAGCAATAAAGAAGGGTGCAGACGTTGAAGAAGTTGCCGGACTCGCAGTACGTGAGCGTATTGGACGATTCAAGTACGTTCCCGAAAACGAGACTGACCATGAATTTGAAAAGCTCACAGTTGAAATATCATCTGAACTTGACGAGCTTCTCAACAAGGAGGAAGACTGATGCCAAGAGAATACAGAACTATTGAAGAGGCGGCAGGTCCTCTTCTCCTCGTAAAGGATGTAGAAAACGTAACATACGGCGAGCTTGCCGAGATAAGGCTTTCAAACGGCGAAAAGCGCCGCTGCCGTGTACTTGAGATAGACGGAAACAATGCTCTCGTTCAGCTTTTTGAGAATGCCGCAGGTATCAACCTCAAGGACAGTGCGGTTGTTTTTTCAGGTCATCAGATGGAACTCGGTGTTTCCGAGGATATGCTCGGACGTGTATTTGACGGTCTCGGCAGACCTATAGACGACGGTCCGGAGATAATACCTGATATGCGCATGGACGTTAACGGTCTCCCGATGAATCCGGTTGCGAGAAAGTACCCGCAGGAGTTCATTCAGACCGGAGTTTCCGCAATTGACGGACTTAACACACTTGTTCGCGGTCAGAAGCTTCCTATCTTCTCAGCAAGCGGACTTCCACACGCTCAGCTTGCGGCGCAGATAGCGCGACAGGCTCGTGTACTCGGTGATAATGAGCAGTTTGCCGTTGTATTTGCCGCAATGGGTATTACATTTGAAGAGTCGGAATACTTTGTACGCAGCTTCCGTGAGACAGGTGCTCTCGACAGAACAGTCCTGTTTGTAAATCTTGCAAACGACTCGGCTATCGAGCGCCTTGCAACTCCTAAAATGGCACTCACAGCTGCTGAGTATCTTGCATTTGAAAAGGGTATGCACGTACTCGTTATCCTTACCGATATCACAAACTATGCCGATGCTCTGCGTGAGGTATCGGCAGCACGTAAGGAAGTTCCAGGACGACGCGGCTATCCGGGTTATATGTACACAGACCTCGCGTCTATTTATGAGCGTGCAGGACGTCAGGACGGCAAGGACGGAAGTATCACAATGATACCTATCCTCACCATGCCCGAGGACGACAAGACCCATCCTATCCCTGACCTTACAGGTTACATCACAGAGGGACAGATAATTCTTTCGCGTGAACTATACCGCAAGGGTATTACTCCGCCGGTAGACGTTCTGCCGTCGCTTTCACGTCTTAAAGATAAGGGTATAGGCAAGGGCAAGACCCGTGCTGACCATTCCGACACAATGAATCAGCTTTTCTCGGCATATGCCCGCGGAAAGGACGCAAAGGAACTCATGGTCGTACTCGGTGAGGCAGCTCTTACTCCGACAGACCTGCTCTATGCAAAATTTGCTGATGAGTTCGAGAAGCGCTACGTTTCGCAGGGATTCGAGAATAACCGCAGTATTGAGGAAACGCTCTCGATTGGCTGGGAGCTTCTCCGACTTCTTCCGAGAAGTGAGCTGAGACGTATCAGGGAGGAGTATCTCGCTGAATACTATGATAAACAAGATTGAGGTGAGCTGCATTGGCAAGACTTAACGTAAATCCTACGCGAATGGAGCTGAGCAAACTCAAAAAGAAGCTTGTTTCAGCTCAGCGCGGACATAAGCTTCTCAAGGATAAGCGCGATGAACTGATGAGACAGTTTATGATACTCATTAAGGAGAACAGACAGCTGAGAAGTGAGGTCGAGGCGGCAATTGCCGAGGCAGACAGGTATATGGCAGTTGCAGGTTCTGTAATGCAGAGGGAAGCTCTTGAAACAGCACTAATGCTTCCGAAACAGGAAGTCGAGCTTGAAGTAGGGGAGAAAAACGTAATGAGTGTGTATATCCCGATATTCAGCCCGAAATACCGTACAAGCGATACAAGTGACATTTATTCTTACGGCACTGCTTTTACCTCTTCTGACCTTGACGGTGCAGTAAGTGCACTGAGTGAGGTATTCCCGAAGATGATACGTCTTGCAGAAGTAGAAAAAGCGTGTCAGCTTATGGCGGACGAGATTGAAAAGACCCGCCGACGTGTAAATGCACTTGAGCATATCATGATTCCCGACTATCAGGAGACTATCAAGTATATCACGATGAAACTATCTGAAAACGAGCGCAGTACAACAACTTCGCTTATGAAGGTCAAGGACATGGTACTCAGACAGAGTCACAATTTCACATAAGAAAATGCTGTGCATTATGGGACTTCCAAAAATGCACAGCATTTGTTTTATCTGAACCATGATTTCATGGTATCAAGTATTTTTGTAAGTTCGTCCTCGTTGATAACATATGGTACCATAGCGTACATATATCTGAGGAATGTTCTGCTGAAAACTCCATGCTCGTAAGCAAATTTCCTGAATCCGTCGAGTACTGTACCGTCGAAGACTTCTATGCATACACAGCCACCCATGATTCTGACTTCTTTGATACGTGGGTCAGAAAAACCTGCCATCTCACGTCGGGTTATTTCTTCTATTCTGCGGATTTTAGCGAGGTAGTCGTCACGTTCAAACAGCTCTATCGACTTTAAAGCCGCACAGCAGGCGAGTGCATTTCCCATAAAAGTCGGACCATGCATGAAAGCGTGAGTGGGGTCATCGCTCATGAAGCCTTCCCACACTTTTTTATTTGCAACTGTAACAGCATGACCTATATAACCACCGGTCAGTGCCTTGCCGAGTACCAATATATCGGAGAGAACAAGGTCTGCAACGAAGCGGTTGCCGGTACGACCGAATCCGGTAGCGACTTCGTCGAATATCAGTAGTACATCATACTTATCACAAAGCTGTCTTGCTTTTCTGAGGAAGCTTACATCGTACATTCTCATACCGCCTGCACCCTGCAAAAGCGGTTCAACGATGAAACAGGTTAGACGCTCACCGTACTGAGTGAAAGCGTCTTCAAGTGCGGATATCTCAGTAGGAATGTGAATTACACCACGTTTTTTCTCACTGTTTTTTCCGAATGCGAAATGGTAGTCCTCATCGTCGCCTACTTCCATTGCCTTGAAAGTATCACCGTGATATGCGTGTTCAAGCGCGAGGATAGTGTCACGTTCAGAGCCGCGGTTAGTGTTGAACTGCAAAGCCATTTTCAGTGCGACTTCAACAGCAACACTTCCCGAATCAGAGAAAAAGCAGTAGTCGAGGTCACCGGGAAGCCATTCTGCAAGCTTGTCAGAAAGCTTTTGTACCGGTTCATGTGTAAGACCGCCGAGCATAACGTGTGCAAACTTTTCGAGCTGACCGCTGATTGCGGCGTTTATTTCCGGGTGATTGTAGCCGTGTATGACGCTCCACCACGATGAAACAGAGTCAATAAGGTCGTGACCGTCCTCGGTGTAGAGATGCACTCCCTGTGCACGTTCTATTTTAATGGGAGCATCGAGAGTTTTCATTTGTGCATACGGATACCAAATCATATTTTTCCTCCTTTTCGGCAGATACTCAGAAGCAGTTGTGGGTCGATATCAATGTCAGGGTCATTTTCGCCAACGCAGGCAATAACAGGCAGTCCTGTGAGCTTTTCACACATAAATTTATTGTCTTCTTCCATAAGGTCACCCTTGTGGAAGTTGTTGAGTATCAAGCCGTTTACAGTGAGTCCGTGCGCCCTCATGTATTCAACGGTCAGGACGGTATTGTTGATAGTACCAAGACCTGCATCTGCGATTATAAGGCATGGCAGGTCAAGTGATTTTATCACGTCTTCGAGCATGATAACAGTTTCGTCAAAGCGGATAGGGCAAAGTATACCACCGCTTCCCTCGCAAATAATGGTATCGTATTCGCGGCAGAGTTCATGAAACTGCGCAGTTACCCTTTCAAGTTCGACAGGATTTCCCTCAACTTTAGCAGCAAGGTGAGGGGAGAGTGCATTCTCATAAACATACGGACACATCGTTTCAAGCGGCTGAGAAATGCCGGAAACGTTTTTCACGCAAAGAGCGTCTCCGGGAATAAGACTGCCGTTTTCATCGCGTTCATTTCCGCTTACAGCAGCCTTGAAATAGGCAGTTTTGCAGCCTGCCTCATGCAGTTTTTTTACTATAAGTGCAGTTACGTAAGTTTTTCCGATGTCGGTTCCTGTTCCGGTAATAAAGATTCCGTTATGCATTATAGTCCCTCCGTGTTGTGTAGCCTATATTGTGAAGCATGGTTATGTCCTCAGCTATGCGATTACCTGAGGTAGTAAGCATATCGCCGGTTATCGCAGAATTTGCACCGCTTACAAATGCCTTTTCTCCGCAGTTTTCCATGAGATTACGTCCGGCGGCGAGTCTTATGTCAGCTTCGGGTACAATGAAACGGAATATTGCAACAGTGCGCAGAATATCGGGTTCTGTGATACGTTCAATACCTTCAAGTGGAGTACCATGAATGGGGATAAGTGCGTTTATGGGGATAGAGTTTACTCCCTGTTCAGCGAGCGTGAGAGCCATATCAATGCGGTCCTGCCAGCTTTCGCCCATACCTATAATTCCGCCGGAACACACCTCGAGTCCTGCGTTTTTTGCCCTGTGTATGCACTCAAGCTTGTCGTCGAAAGTATGTGTAGTGCAGATGTTTTTGAAATTTGCACGCGATGTTTCGATGTTTGCGTGATATCTTTTTACTCCTGCTTTGCGGAGTTCTGCAAACTGTGATTCTTCAAGCAGACCGAACGACGCACAAAAGTCAACAGCTGTTTTTTCTGAGAGCGTGCGGTACGTGTCAAGTGCTTTTTCAAATTCTTTGCCGCTAAGTTTTCTGCCTGCGGTAACGATAGCGAATCTGTCAACACCCTGTTCGTCATTGTGAGTACACTCAGCGAGAATCGTGTTTTTGTCAAGAAATGAGTACTCTTCAATTCCAGTGCAGTGGTGTGCGGACTGTGCACAGAATTTGCAGTCTTCCGGACAGCGACCGCTTCTTCCGTTTATAATACTGCAAAGATTAGCGCGGTCACCGCTGAAATGCTTTCTCAGTTTGTCAGCACAGCTGCAAAGTTCATCAAGGTCAGCATTCAGCAGAAAGCTGAGGTCGTCATCGCGGGTCAGTCTTTTTCCCGATATTATCTGTTCAGTTAACGTTGCTATATTCATTATGGGTACCTCTCAATTCAATAATAGGTGCAATACGTTTAGCTATTGCTGCCGAAAGAATACATAGCAGAATGTCCCCGGGGACTGCAAGTACAAAGCAGTAGAGGAATAATTTCCCTATGCTTATGGGGTCATTCAGCCATAGCACACTTATCATTCGATAATAAATCATGCCGAAAGCATATACTACCAAAAGTCCTGAAAAGCAGCCTGCAAGCAGTCTCTTAGTAGTAGGTGCACCGCCGTGAACTATGTGACCGGTGAGATATGAACCTGCGATAAATCCAATGAGATAGCCAAAAGTCGGCTGTAATACATATCCTATACCACCGCCGCCTGTAAAGACAGGCAAGCCTGCAAGTCCGAGAACGACATAGAGTGCAGTAGCAGCTGCACCTTTGTTTTTTCCGAGGACAATACCTGCAAGAGTAGTGAACAGAAATTGCAGTGTAAACGGACAAACAGGAACAGGTATACGTATGTAAGCGCCTGCTGTAATGAGGGCGGTAAACATTGCAGTCAGGACGAGGTCTTTTGTTTTGACAGTATTATTAATGACAGTCACTTCCTTTCAAGGAATATTATAGCACAATGAAATAATTATGTCAACCGTATTTTTTGATATAGGTGACGTGAATTACAAAAGTAAAGCTGCGTATTATCACTACGCAGCTGATTTATTATAGGCAATACCGCACAAAGACGTCAAGCGGTCTTTGTGCGGTGTTGCCTATATCTTATGCAGAAACTTTGCTTTCTTCGCTGTTGCCGATTCTGCCCATAACGAATTTGAAAACTGTTCTGATAAGCGGCTGAATGAAGAAAAGTTGTGAGAAGAATGCAAAAGGGAAGTTGAAGCATATGAGTTTAAGCCAGTTTGCAAGGAGAGTAAATACATTGAATCCTTCATAGTAGGGATAGTAGAGGATAGCGGCGAGTACACTGTTTTCTCCGGTCACACTCAGCGGAAGTTTAAAATCTCTTTTAAGCGCAGAGGGTTAGGTCTATGTTGATAGATTTTGTATGCATCTATCGAATAGCTGCGGCGAGTTTTTTTGAGTGATGTTTACCGTCATCAAGTTGTTTATATGTTCTGATGATAAGTATGAGTGCAACGGCAAATGTAAGGAGATCAGATACCGGCATGGAGTAAAGAACTCCGTCGAGTCCGTAGAATAGGGGAAGAATCATAGCGAATCCGACTCCGAAAACAATTTCCCTTACCATAGAAAGTGCCGTAGACTCAAATGCTTTGCCCATAGCCTGAAGAAAAATAAAACAAGCCTTGTTTACACATGCAAGAACTATCATACAGAGGTAGATGCGGAAAGCGTGCATTGCGAAAACAGTATAGTAAGAGCTTTCATTTGCAGCTCCGAAAATACTTATAAGCTGTTTAGGGAAAAATTCCACGAAAATGAGGGCGAAAGCTCCTATACCTGCCTCATATGTAAGAAGTTTAGTAAACAATTCCCTGACTCTGCCGAGGAGTCCGGCACCCATGTTGAAACCGACTATTGGTATACAACCTGCCGCCATTCCGACAACTACAGAAATAACTATTTGAAAAAACTTCATTACTATCCCGACCACTGCCATTGGTATCTGTGAATACTGTTCTTGTCCGAAAACCGTATCAAGTGCACCGTATTTGCGTATCATGTTATTGATAGCCGCCATAGCTGCAACGAGTGATATTTGCGAAAGAAAGCTGGTCAGACCGAGTATGAGAGTATGACGGATAATTCCGGCAACTGGTCTGAAGTCAGAGGTTGCAGGCTTAACGAGTTTCATATTACAAAGATACCATACAGCGAGTGCAGAAGTGACGATCTGACCGATAACCGTAGCGACAGCCGCTCCCATCATTCCCCATTTGAAAGTAAAAATAAAAATGGGGTCAAGTATCATATTGATGACAGCGCCTGCAAGAGTAGAAAGCATAGCAAATTTAGGAGCGCCGTCGGCACGTATAATTGGGTTCATAGCCTGACCGAACATATAAAAAGGGATACCGATCGAGATGTAGAAGAAGTATTCTTTCGAGTTGCGGAAGGTCTCAGGATTGACTGTGCCTCCGAACATAGCGATAATGCTGTCGCTGAAAAAAAGGTAGACAGCACAAAGAATAATGCTTGATACAATTGTCAGAACAACGGAATTTCCGACACTTTTCTTTGCGTTTTCATTTTCTCCCTTTCCGAGACTGATACTAACAAATGCACAGCATCCGTCTCCTATCATTACAGCAATAGCAAGAGCAATGACAGTAAGCGGAAAAACGACGGTATTTGCGGCGTTTCCGAACGAACCAAGATAGCTTGCATTGGCGATAAAAATCTGGTCAACGATATTGTACAAAGCACCCACAAGCAGTGAAATTATACAAGGCACAGCGTATTTTTTCATAAGTTTGCCAACAGGTTCGTGACCCAGAAACTGGTTTGTGATTGGTTCCATATTATTCCTCCAAACAAAAAAATAAAACGTGCAGCAAATAACTGGATTTACGCAGAAATTTGCTACACGTTCAATAGTATTATTATATCATAACAGAATCAAAATTTCAAATGGTATTTTTGCACAAATTATTTCTTTCCGAAAAGAGAGAATCCCTTTTTCTCGTATGGTTCAGAGGTTGACGAAAGAACCTTGTAACCGGTTGCTTC
The DNA here is from genome assembly GCA_900315975.1 of uncultured Ruminococcus sp. The sequence continues at coordinate 112,932 of ONBA01000001.1, read as the reverse complement.
GATAACTTCTCTGAGCTTTGCCTCATCAAGCTGTTCATCAGAGATTATCTCCGTAGTACCGTTTTTGTGCGATGATGATACCTTGCTGACTGCAAAATTCTTACGTACCTCATCATTTACGTGTGATTCGCACATTCCGCACATCATGCCTTCAACTTTGAGTGTAGTTTTAATCATATGAAATACCTCCTGTTAGTTTATGATAATATTTTAATACGAAATTGAGAAAATGTCAAGTCTGTTTCATAGATATAGCTCGCTCCATTCCGAAATGCGTTCCTTCATGCCTGCGATATCGAGGATACCGTAAGCGAATCCCTTTTTCACAAGTTCAGGCGGAACATACTGGTCGTATTTCTCAAACATCGGAACTTCGTTCGGATAGACGAGTTCAAGCGGGTCAAATTCGATTCTCGCTTCTTCGGCAAGGACTTGAAAGAATTCCTTAGGCTGAACCTTCATCGTAAACTGGATATAATATGGACGTGCGGAGTCCATACCGCGCAGTCCGAGACGTTCAGAACAGCGGAGTTTAAGAAAGCGTTCCATTGCGAAAAAAGCGTAAGTGCCGAGCCACGGAAAGAGTGCCCACATATTTCCGCCGAGACAGATAAGAGGCTCAGAAGTTACACCGGAATTGCGTGCAGAAGTTCTCGCCTGAGCAAGTCTGATTACTGCATTTTTCATGAGATACGGGTAGCTTTTGTCCTCACTCAGTACCTGCTTCATACGCAGTAATATTTTAGTATTGATATCTCCGGGACAATCGCCGAAATACGCGGGAACTTTTCCCTTTATCATTGAGCAGTAGACGATCCTGCGCTTGTGGTCGATATCCTCTACTATCCAGACATGACCGGCTATAGCTACTTTTTCACCTATTGGCGGCGGACTGACGATAGTACCGAGTTCCTGTGAATCATAGCGTACCGTGTATTCCTCATTTTCCTGAAATACAGCGTAGAACTTGAAGCTGTTTATTACCCGTTCTCCTGTAAGACCGACTATCAGTCCACCCTCATCTGTGCGCTGTATATGGTCAGTTTCGAGGAGATGACGCAGAAGTACACGGAAATCGTCCTGTGAAATGCGGTGGAAGTATTTCAGAGTGAGGACCTTTGACGCAAGCTGTGCGGGAGTAAGTTCACCGCATGAAGCGAGGGTACTCATCGTCTGATGGTAGAGCAGTGAGAAGGGGAGACGGTCGAGTTTAGGCGGTTCTACCCACCTTTCCTCGACGTATACCTGTACAAGTGCGATACCTTGCAGAAGCTTCCACGGGATAGTCTCCGGAAGCATTGAACGCGGTTCGGGGAGTTCCTCGCGTATAACGAACCACATTTCCGGCGGCAGACCGCGTCTGCCTGTACGTCCCATACGCTGTAGAAACGATGAAACTGTGAACGGTGCATCTATTTGAAAAGCACGTTCAAGTCTGCCGATGTCTATACCGAGTTCGAGTGTGGCGGTAGTGCAGGTCGTCATGAAAATGTCATCGTCTTTCATAGCTGCTTCAGCGGTTTCACGGAGTGCGGCGGAGAGATTGCCGTGGTGGATCATGAAGCGGTCGGGTTCATGTTTAGCTTCGCAGTAAGAGCGCAGAGTTGTCGTTACTGCTTCGCACTCCTCGCGCGAATTTACGAACACAAGGCACTTTTTTCCGCGTGTATGCTCGAAAACGTAACCCATGCCCTCATCAGCATTTTCGGGAGCGGTATCAGTTTTTTCATCAAGCACCGGTAAAGCGTCAATATTTTCTGAACTGTCAGGCTGATTTTGCTGAGACACGTAAAAATGTTCCATAGACAGCCGCCATTTCACTCCTGGAGCATTTATACGCGGAATGAGGGTACGGCGGTTAGTACCGGAAGCGAGAAATTCACCGGCAGTATCAAGGTCGCCGATAGTAGCAGAAAGACCTATTCTTCGCGGTTGAACTCCGGCAAGTCTGGAAAGCCTTTCAATCAGACAGATAGTCTGCCCACCACGGTCGCCGCGCATGAGGGAGTGTACCTCGTCAATCACGACGAATCGGAGATCGCCGAAAAGTTTAGGGATAAGAGCGTGTTTGCGCAGAAGCATTGCTTCGAGCGACTCAGGAGTGATCTGCAAAATACCTGACGGGTGTTTCAGCATTTTTGCCTTGTGAGACTGTGCCGCATCGCCGTGCCAGTGCCAAACCGGAATGTCTGCTTCTTCACAAAGCTCTGTAAGACGTGCAAACTGGTCATTTATGAGAGCTTTCAGCGGACCAATATAAATTGCCCCGACTGAGCGCGGCATATCCTCGGAAAAGAGTGTGAGAATAGGGAAAAAAGCGGCTTCTGTTTTGCCGGAAGCAGTTGAAGCTGAGAGGAGCAGGTGGTCGTCTGTGTTGAATATAGCGTCAGCGGCGGCAGTCTGTATGGCACGCAGTGACTCCCAGTTATTGCGGTAGATGAAGTCCTGAATGAAAGGTGCATAGCGGTCGAAAACGTTCATGCCGTGCACCTCATATAGTAAATTCTGCGAACTCTTCCTCCGCAGACTCTCCTTCCGGAGTTGCTGACGGCATAGAATCTGACATTATGAATTCGCTGACGTTTATATCCGGATTCTGGTAAATGATATCGAGAAGCTCGATAAGGTCGCGAATCACTTCACGCGGAGTAATATGACTTCCTGAGCCAATGCGTCCGAATTCGAGCTTTATGAAGTTAACGAGGTCGTCCTGAGTAACTTTGCGCTGATAGCCGAAAAGACCTGCATGGATATCTGCGAGTTTTTCGGTCAGGACGAGCATTTCCTCATAAGTGAGGGGGACGAGGTGAATGACAGGTGCGAGCATATCTTTCACTCCTTCTCTGCCGAAGCATCCCTCTGCAAGTCTTGACCTTAGTGCTTCATAGCTGTATACACCGCGGCGCGTATCCTCGATACATTGCGGAGTTCCGCCCATTATGATACCGAGGTGTTTAGCCTTGCCCTGAAGAGTATCGTTGTACATTGTGAGGATTTTTTCATAGTTGTACTGTCTTGTTATCGCGTTCGGAATCTTATAGATATTGACAAGTTCGTCAATGAGGACAAGCAGTCCGCCGTAGCCTGCACGTTTCAGAAATGCCGCAAAAAGCTTGATATATTCATACCAGTCATCGTCAGTGATAATGATGTTTACTCCGAGTTCGGACTTTGCTTCCGTCTTTGTTGAGTATTCTCCGCGGAACCACTTTACAACCTTAGCCTTGCTTTCGTCATCGCCCGACGCATAAGAGCGGTAGTATATGGTCAGCAGTCGGGCGAAGTCGAAACCGTGTACCATTTCGTTCAGAGCGGATATTACTTCGTATATCTTCTTTTCGACGGCATCACCGAACTCCGGAGAGTCTGCTGTGAGACCGGTCTCAGCCGCTGTTTCTGACTGCACACTGCTTATCCAACGGTCGAGGATAAGAGTGAGGGCACCGCCGTCAGGACGTGTTTTTGTGGACATATTGCGGATCAGCTCCTTGTATGTAGCAAGTCCCTGACCCTTTGTACCCTGAAGTCTTCGTTCAGGGGATAGGTCAGCGTCAACGACTACAAAGCCTCTGTCCATAACGTGACTGCGGATAGTTTGCAGGAGAAAGCTTTTACCGCTTCCGTATTTGCCGACAATAAAACGGAATGATGCACCGCCGTCCTCAATAATGTCGACATCGTGAAGAAGCGCGTCTATTTCGAGTTCACGTCCAACCGTGATATACGGGAGTCCGATACGAGGAACGACTCCGCCTTTAAGAGAGTTTATGATTGCCGATGCGATTCGCTTCGGAACAGTTGGATTATTAGTCATATATTTCACCTCATGTGACGAAGCCTTGCAGTTCGTCGATGTAGTCTTCAATTAGTTCGGGTGTATCATTGCTCATGTCGATAACGGTATCACCGATCAGATCGAAGAGTTTTTCGTTGATGCTGTCAGCGAGTATAGAGGGCATTTCACCGGAATTTTTTGCGGCTGACGCCCAGTCTCCTCTATTTAGGAGGGCTTTCAGGAAAAGAGTTTCACCGACAGAAAGTGGCGAATCTGTGTTATTTTCCGGCAGTTCAGGTTCGGCACTTTCGATTTCGGGAGCAACTTCTTCCTCTTCCTCGACAATGAGTTTATCTCGCGTGATATCGGCTGCGGAACGGATACTTTCGAGTTTTGAAAGGTCGATTTCGATATTCATAGCCTTGTGCCGCATTTTTTCCTCGTCAATAAGGTCGAGTTCCTTTTTAATGATAGCTGAAAAGCTTTTCGAGACTTCGGCAGGTCGCAGTTTATAGCGAAAGTCGTACCTTTCACGCATGAGATGGTCGAGCATTTTCATCAGTTCGCCCAGCTGACTGCTCCGTGAGCGGTTTCCATAGAATTTACGGCATCGCCAGATTCCGTTACGGCAGGTGTATGAGTGTATTTCATTCAGCGAATAATCGGTATTTCTGGTGGTGTTTCTATCGTAGAAAACAGTTGATTCAAACAGTCGGCAGTTCATTTCCGTCATGTGACCAAAGAGCTTATCACAAAGGGAATTTTTTCTATGTTCACTGAAAAATACCGATGATGCACGGAATACTCTGACAGCAGCGTTTCTGAATTCTTCCGGATACTGAATATAAAACCGAGAGTGTTCCACCGGATAAGATGAAAGCTCCATAATCGCATGGAACAGCTCTTCATCAGTGGAATTCTCTGCGTGTATCAGCTTTATCAGCGCATTGTCAAATATCATATCCGGACTGTCACTGATGAGCTGCGGGTCGAGCTGATAATACACGCAGTAGTCGACTATCCAACGCGTCAGGAGTTTAGAGAATGAATCGTCAGTGTAATTCTTACCGAGTTCTTTCAGGATCATGAGTCCGGATTCCGGAGATTTAACACCGATATTGTTGATAATTTCATAGGTGTACATAAAAATAAACGGGACAGGAGCGGGTTTATATTCGCCTTTACGGACGTATGAGCGCCATGAGAAATAACCGCGGAGCTGTTCATTATCGAGGTCACGGTAAGTGGGAAAGAACTTTGTGAAATCGGTCGTGTACTCGTAAACATCAGAGAAGTCCTGCATGAAAACACCCTGATTGTAGAACAGCCATGCTGAGGTTTTCCAGTATGCTTCGGGGGTAAAGGCGATAGCTTTCATGTCTTTGATTTTCTGCGGAGTTTCAGGAGTTTTTATCTGTGAGGCGCGTTTTAGTATCGGCTCATCAGAGTAGACCTTGTCCCTGAATGCGCGGCTGTTGAGCAGTTTTTCATCGGTCAGAATAGAATTAAGAATGTCTTTAACGTCCGACATTTTCACGCCTCCTTTTCGATATCGTTACCTTTTATTATAGCATATGCAGCCGTATAAAGCAACAGTTAATGCACAAAAAACAAAAGCCTGTCCGAATGGACAGGCTTAAAGCTTTTATAAAGTAAATTACTTTGAGATAAGCTCAAGAGTATCTCTTGCAATGAGGAGCTCTTCGTTTGTAGGAACGATCCAGACCTCGATCTTTGAATCGGGAGTAGAAAGCTTTGTGAGCTTGCCTCTTACAGACTTGTTGAGTTCCTTATCGATCTTGATACCGAAGTATTCCATATCTGTGCAGACACCCTCACGTACTTCCCATGAGTTCTCACCGATACCGCCGGTGAAGAGAATAGCGTCAACACCGTTCATAGCAGCAGCGTAAGAACCGATGTACTTCTTGATCTCGTAAACGAGCATATCAGAAACGAGCTGAGCTCTCTTATTTCCTTCATTAGCAGCAGACTGAACGTCACGGTTATCAGAACCAACACCGGAAACTCCGAGGAAACCGGACTTCTTGTTCATGTATTCGCTCATCTCAGAAGGAGTGAAGCCATGCTTGTCAGCAACAAATGTAACAGCAGAGGGGTCAACAGCACCTGTACGTGTACCCATTACAACACCGTCGAGGGGAGTGAATCCCATTGAAGTATCAACAGACTTGCCGCCGTCAACAGCAGTGATGGAAGAACCGTTACCGAGGTGGCAGGAAACGATCTTGAGGTCTTCAACATTCTTACCCATAGCCTCAGCGAGAGCCTTGGAAACGAATCTGTGAGATGTACCGTGGAAGCCGTACTTTCTTACGTGGTAGTTCTCGTAGTCCTCATAGGGGAGACCGAACATGAATGCCTTTGCGGGCATTGTCTGATGGAAAGCAGTATCGAATACAACTACCTGAGGAACATTTGCGGGGATAACGCACTTACATGCACGGAGTGCGAGTGCGTGAGCGTGATTATGTACAGGAGCGAGTTCGCGGAGTTCGTCGATCTTGTCGATAACTTCGTCAGTAACGAGAACAGACTTGTCGAATACGTCAGCACCCTGTACTATACGGTGACCTACAGCAGAGATCTCGTCCATGCTGTCGATTACCTTAGCGTCGCTCTTTGTGAGAGCTTCAACGAGCTTCATGAAAGCTTCTGTATGTGTGGGGAAAGCGCAGTCCTCATCGAGAGTTCTGCCGTCAGCAGCCTTGTGAGCGATGTGACCGTCGATACCGATACGGTCGCAGTTACCCTTTGCGAGAACGCTCTCATCGTCCATATTGATGAGCTGATACTTGAGCGATGAGCTGCCTGCATTAACAACTAAGATTATCATAGTAATAATATCCTTTCATCTGAATAAATTTTTTGCACGTAATATTATAACATATTCTTCCTGAAATTGCAACACCCACAGAGCAATATTTCTTATTTAATTATATTACCTGTAAAAAAATCGGTGAAATCATTGACAAATCACTTGTTTTCAGCGATAATATAATATGTATGGGATAATATACGGGAGAAAGAAAAAGAGGAAATCAGAATGAAGATAAGCGGTGTTATATGTGAATACAATCCGTTTCACAACGGACATCTCTATCATATCGACGAGACCCGCAGAAACGGTGCGACACACATAGTTTCCGTAATGAGCGGAAGCTTTGTGCAGCGTGGAGATGTAGCTGTAATGGATAAGCACAGGAGAGCACGTCTTGCCGTAAAATCTGGGGTCGACCTTGTGATAGAGCTGCCTGTACAGTTCAGTCTTGCGCCTGCGGAGAGTTTTGCTGCAGGGGCAGTGTGGCTGCTGAATGGACTTGGAGTAGTTGATGAACTGTCATTCGGCAGTGAATGCGGAGACGTTGGCAAACTCACTTCTGCACTTGAAAAAGTAGACAGCATAGCTGCCGAAAAAAGGGCAGATATACTTGAAATAATGGAAAAGGGGTATACCTATCCGAGGGCATTATGCTCGGTAGTCAACGGAATTGACCCACGCTCCGGAGCACTTATTTCAGAGCCTAACAATACACTTGCAATAGAGTATATCCGCGCACTGCGGGCTTTCAGGTCAGATATTCAGCCGTTCACGGTGAAACGTTCGGGAGCACAGCATGACAGCAGTGAAACATCGGGTGAAACAGCGAGTGCATCGTATATACGTGAAAAGGTGCTTTCCGGAGCAGATACATCTGAGCTTTACGACCTAATGCCTGATATATGGGCAAATGCGGTTCATGAGTGTATTGAGTCGGGTAGCATTGCCAAACTCGAACGTCTTGAAAGAGTTATACTTTACCGTCTGAGAATGTCATCACCTGAAGAAATAGCTTCACTCAGTGATATAGGACAGGGTCTTGAACACCGGATATTCGGCGCAAGAATGGCGGGTACGCTCGACGAACTGCTTTTGTCTGTAAAAACCAAGCGATATACAATGGCGCGTATCAAACGAATACTGCTTTCACTGCTCATAGGCATAACCCGTGAAGACATGACTCATATGCCGCCATACGGAAGAATACTCGCATTAAACGAAAAAGGCAGAGAGATACTCGCAAAGGCAAAAGGCAGAGCATCAATGCCATATGCGACATCGCTTGCATCTCTTTCACGCGTTAACCGTGTTACCAAGCGTTTTGCCGAACTTGAAGGCAGAGCCTCTGACATATATGGACTTTCACTTGACACAGTCACTTCGTCTGTTGACGATTTAAAGGCGAAGATAATGATAGACCTGGAGTGAATTATGGTTAGGATAATTATTATTACAGCGCTCACACTTGTTACCGCTGTATTGTTTATTCTGTTCAGAGGTGACACATTTGTCCGACCGGAATCGTCAGATATGGCTGAGGAGGTTTTTGCTGAAAAAACTGAAACGTCCAGACCTGTTTCCACAGAGCCGGAACCCACTACTGAAGCTGAAACGACTGTTTCCGAGCCGGAAGTGACAGACATTGCCATGCCTGAGGGATATGAACTTCCGGCTGCCTGTGCGCTTGAAATGGAAACAGTCATGCAGAATCCCGAACTTCCTACAGGCTGTGAGATAACTGCTCTTACACAGACTCTCAACTACTACGGATTCAGTGCAGATAAGGTCACTATGGCAGATGTTTTTCTCAAAACCGATACTATCGGTTATTACACGATGAATGAGGTCTATATCGGCAATCCTCATACAGATGGATTCGGCTGCAATGCACCTGTCATAGTGAATGCGGCAGATGATTTCTTTGATTACATAGGTTCTGACTGGTATGCGGTCGACCTCACAGGTACCCCGCTTGAAGGTGTATTCTATCAGATAGAGCAGGGCAGACCAACTGTTATATGGACTACCATGTATCAGTATGAGACCCATGCTGAGTACGAGTTCACACTTGGCTGCGGTGAGGACTTCTACTTTAATCCGTGCCAGCACTGTGTAACTATATTCGGCTATGACATGGAGGAGAAGAAGGTGCAAGTAGCTGACCCGCTCGTAGGAAATGTCAAATACGACATGGAGCGTTTTGAGCGTATATACGATTCAATGGGCAGGCAGGCGGTAGTTCTTTGCGGAAATGCTGAAACTGCCGGTAAGGAGTTCAGGGACGACGGTGAAAAAGCTGAATGGCTCGCTGTTAATCGTCCGCCTGAACCTGCTGATGAATCACAGGAGGGATAAAGTGATAAAAGGGGTAATATTTGACCTTGACGGTACACTTATAGATTCAATGAGAATATGGTACGACATTGACCGCAGATTTCTGCATGAGAACGGTGTTACAGACCCGCCGGATGACATCTCCGACAGAATGAAAAAGATGACTATTGAAGATTCGTCGCAGTACTTCATTACAGAGTTCGGACTTGACTGCACTGTTAAAGACGTCATCAGCCGTATTGAGAAAATGGTACGTATAGAGTACGAGGAGAGCATACCATTAAAACCCGGAGTTGAAGATGTACTCGACCTGCTTGACAGTAAGAATATTCCGTATGGAGTTGCGACTGCTACGTATAAACGTCTCGCTGAAGCGGCACTTAAACGATGCGGAATATATGACCGCATGAAGTTTCTGTTTACTGACAGGGAATACCCGAATGGCAAACGTTTTCCGGATATATTCATCGGCGGAGCTGACAAAATGGGGATATCTCCCGCAGAAACGCTCGTAGTTGAAGATTCGCTTCATTGTATCAAAACTGCACATGATGCCGGATTTGTGACCGCGGCGGTATACGATGAAGCGGCATCGGCTGAATGGAATGAGATAAAAGCGGTCGCTGATTATTGTTTTGAAGATATGAGCGGACTTACCGCTCTGTTTAAATAAGAAGGATACTGATATGAAAAAGGTAATGGTTGGAATGAGCGGCGGAGTTGACAGCTCTGTTGCGGCAATGCTCCTTCGTGAGCGTGGATACGATGTTATGGGAGTGACGCTGAAAATGTTCGGCGACGAGGACATTGCTCAGGCACAGAAAGAGGGAAAGACCTGCTGTGCACTTTCAGATGTGCTTGATGCGCGTGAAGTTGCAAGAAAGCTTGGATTTGAGCATCTGGTGTTCAATTTCAGGGACTGCTTCCGTGAGTGCGTTATGGAGCAGTTTGCACAGAGCTATCTTTGCGGCAGAACGCCTAATCCGTGCATAGAATGCAACAGACACGTCAAATTCGGTAAAATGCTTCTCAGAGCTCAGGAATTAGGTTATGACTGTATAGCTACCGGTCATTATGCAGTTATCGCATACAATGAAAACACAGGAAGATGGGAACTACGCAGACCTGCTGACCGCAGTAAAGACCAGACATATGTACTTTATTCAATGACGCAGGAACAGCTTTCGCATACCATTTTCCCGCTTGGAGAGCTTGAAAAATCGCAGGTCAGGGAGCTTGCAGAAAAGGCAGGGCTCGTTAATTCAAATAAGCCTGACAGTCAGGACATTTGTTTCGTGCCGGACGGTGATTACGCAGGATTCATACACCGGTACAAAAATATAGAGACTCCGCACGGAAACTTTGTTGACACAAGCGGAAAAGTTCTCGGTGAGCATAAGGGCATCATAAACTATACGGTCGGACAGCGCAAGCACCTCGGCATTTCCCTCGGAAAGCCTGCATATGTGGTCTGCAAGGACGTTGAGTCGAACACGGTTACTCTCGGTGACGAGGCAGACCTTTACACAAATTCACTCATTGCTGACGACTTCAACCTCATCTCAGTTGCTGAAATTACCGAGCCTATGCGGGTTACAGCCAAGACCCGCTACAGTCAGAAGGAACAGCCGGCAGTTGTCTCATACATCGGAAATGGTGAGTACAAGGTAGAATTTGACGAACCGCAGAGGGCTGTAACAAGCGGACAGGCAGTAGTTTTGTATGACGGAGACGTCGTAGTCGGCGGAGGAACTATAAAATAAGCGGAGGAACTTATGAAAACAGCACTTCTTGTAATAGATATGCAGAATGATTACCTATATGAAAAACGCAAAAGTAGATTTGCCTACGATACAAAGAAGCTGACGGCTGATGTAAACTCGCTGATACACCGATATGACGATGATGGGAGCGATGTGATATATATCAGGCATATTATTCAGAATCTTCCGACAAACCGGCTTTTGTTCGGCTATTCGATTGCCGGCACTGAGGGTGCGGAGCTTTATGGCGGACTTGATATAGTATCGGACTACTGTTTCGACAAGCTTTTGGGCGACGCTCTTACAAATAAGAAGCTGCTGGAAATGGTAAATGAAAAAGGATACGATGAACTGCATATCTGCGGACTTGACGAGTTTGGCTGTGTGACTTCCACAGCTCTCGGAGCTGTAAAGCGCGGAATAACCGCGAAGATAGTCCGCAGCGGAACTGTTTCAGTATTTCCGGAGGGCAAACAGGCAAAGGGACGTGAAAAACTCCGTAAAGCAGGCATAGAATACATATGACCGGTAACTCTTAATTCTGATTTATATAGATAGGAAGTATCATGGAATACAAATTTGAAAAGCTAACTGAAAAAATATATGTCTGTGCGAGCAGTGACCACCGTTTCGGCACGGACGCTTTTCTGCTGACGGATTTTTCCGGATACAGGCAGAAGGACAAGGTATGCGACCTCGGAACAGGCTGCGGTATAATACCGCTTATAATGCAGAAATATAAGCCGCCGCAGGTTACGTATGCTGTCGATATACAGGAGGGTGCGATAGAGCAGCTGCGGCTCGGAATTGAGCGGAGTGAGGTTTCGGGCATTATTCCGGTATGTGCAGACCTGAAGGAATTGTGGGACGATGCTCCTCTCGGCAGACTCGACCTTGTAACGTGCAATCCGCCGTATAAGGCTGATAATGCCGGATTTCAGAGTGTGATAACTGCTCAGCGTATAGCGCGTCACGAGATACTTTGTACTATTGACGATGTTTGTGCGGCAGCTTCAAAACTTCTTAAATATGGCGGCAGACTTTGTGTGTGCAATCGTCCGGAACGCTTGAGCGATGTCATATTTGCAATGAAGTCGCACGACATAGAACCGAAGCGGCTGCGAATGGTATCAAAAGGTCCGGAGGAAGCTCCGTGGCTGTTTCTTATTGAAGGCAAGAAGGGCTCGAAGCCGTTCATGAAGGTAGAGCCTCAGCTGTATATCCGCAGCGGCGACGATTTCACAGACGAGCTGAAAAGAATATACGCTACAGGAAAGGAGCAGGAATGAGCGGTACACTTTATATTATAGGTACACCGATAGGCAACATGGAGGACATTACTCTCCGTCAGCTGAGAATGCTTGAGGAGGCAGACTTCATATGTGCCGAAGATACAAGAGTAACACTGAAGCTGCTAAATCGTTACGAGATAAAGAATGAGCTTGTCAGCTTTCATGAACACAGCTCACGCGCGGAAGCTCAGCACATCATCGACAGACTGATTTCCGGGCAGAGCTGCGGAGTTGTGACCGATGCGGGAATGCCGTGTATCTCCGACCCCGGAGAGGTGCTTGTAAAGCTTGCGTACGAGAATGGAATCGACGTAAAGGCTGTTCCAGGACCAGCTGCTGTCACAACTGCTGCTGCACTTTCGGGACTTCATGTGGGACGTTTCACATTCGAGGGATTCCTTCCTGTTCCTAAAAAGGAACGTGCTGAACGTTTAGAACTTATCCGCAGCGAGACTGGAGTAATGATATTCTATGAAGCTCCGCATAAGCTGCGAGCTACGCTGTCCGACCTCGCAGAAACTTTTGGCGGCGACAGAAAAATATCACTCTGCCGCGAGATAACAAAGCTTCATGAAGAGACACTGCGTTTCACACTCGAAGAGGCAAAGGCATATTATTCAGAAAATGAGCCGCGCGGCGAGTATGTACTTGTAGTTGAGGGAATGAGCGGTGAAGCGGAAAAGCTGACTCTTGAACAGGCACTTGAACAGGTGAAAAAGCTGATAGAAATGGGCGAAAAGCCTACTGATGCCTGCAAGGCAGTCGCGAAGGAGACAGGCTACAAAAAAGGCGAACTCTATTCTGCACTGCAATAATCAGGTCACAGATGCAAAAACTTCATACATTGTTATAAAAGAATTTGGCTATAATTCGCATGATTTTGATACTTCCATAAAAATGTTATGAAAATATGAACAAAAACACTTGAAATTTGTCGTGATATATGATATAATATTATCGCTGCATTGACTTCTTGTTTGTTGCATTTTAACATATTATGTATATATATATTCTGTCTGCCGCGCAAGCAGCTTTGCTGCGGCTTGGAAAAGAGGTTGTATCTTATGATCTGCGATCTGCATTGTCACACCAAACTTTCTGACGGTTCACTCGGTATTGAGGACATAATAGCTCAGGCAAAACGTACAGGCATAGACTGGCTTTCAATTACTGACCACGACACGATGGCTTCATTTTCAAGAGCTGATGTTATCGGTCAGCGTGAGGGCGTTAAGATACTTCACGGAGTTGAGCTTTCTGCGTGGGATAAGGAGAGAAACAGCAAGGTCCATATTCTTTGCTATGCTCCGCAGAAACCCGACCGTCTTGAGGGACTCTGCCTTAAATCATGCGAGATAAGAAAAGCGTGTTCAAAGGAAATGATTGAAAAGGTCATGCAGAAATACCCGATAACCATCGAGAGTATTCTAAAGCATACCACTGCTTCAAAGAGCATTTTCAAGCAGCATATAATGCGTGCACTTATTGATTACGGATATGCACTTGAATTCTACGGTCAGCTTGACAGTGAACTTTTTAATCCGAAGAAAGGAAGCTGCTACGTTGAACGTGAGTATCCTGATGTAAACTTTGTTATCGACCTTATCCATACTGCACGCGGAGTAGCCGTAATGGCTCACCCTGCACAGTATGACAATATCGAACTCCTTGAAGAACTTGCAAAGAAGGGGAAGATAGACGGAGTTGAGATAGGTCACTATTCCGCTGACGAGGATTACCGCAAACAGCTAAGCGATATCGCTGACAAGTATGACCTTATCAGAACAGGCGGTTCGGACTTCCATGGACTTTATAACAGTGTTCCTACTCATCTCGGAAGCGAAACAACATCACAGCATGACCTTGAAAGGATAATCAAGCTTGCAGCAAAGAAAGACTGAAATGGACTTATTAAAGACAGGAATGAGAGCTGTACCTGCTCTCATTTCTTTTATCATGATGATACTTTTCCTGCTTCCTATGGGAACAGGCATAATCAACCTCGGAAACTGTGCAGGAGCGGTGATAACAGCCGCGCTGACCGCGCTTTTCGTTTATTGGGACAAGTTTACCGGAATAGTCTCACGTATGTGGGAGAGCAGAGCCGGACGTGTTTTAATATTTGTTACAGCGTCTTTTGCGGCACTATGCGTGATACTTGCGGCTGTGATAAGCGGTTTCATGTTCAGGGAGATGACCGACAGACCGAAGAATACTGATACAACTGTAGTTGTGCTTGGGTGCAAGGTCAAAAACGGAGCTCCGAGCTTAATGCTCGGACGCAGACTAAATGCCGCGTATGAGTATCTGACAGAGGAGCCTGATGTAAAAGTAATAGTTTCCGGCGGAAAGGGCGACGACGAGATAATAAGTGAAGCTCAGTGCATGAGGGACTATCTTGTCGACAGAGGTATAGCTCCGGAACGTATCTATATGGAGGACAAGTCCACGGATACGGACGAGAATCTCCGCTTTTCACAGGATATCATCAGACGTGAGGGACTTCCCGAACATATTACGATAGTAACCGACGGTTTTCATCAGCTGCGTTCTGATATGAAGGCTGAAAAACTGGGAATGAGAGCATATAATATATCAGCACACACTCCGTGGTGGCTTGTACCGACATACTGGGTACGTGAGTGGTTCGGAATTATATACTATATAATAAGGTAGGATATTATGAAATATATTATACAGAAAAAAAGCGACGGTTTATATGTCTCTTCATCAAAGCTCAGTGTAACGTGTAAAGCGTTTGCACGCTGGTTCAAAACTGAGAGACAAGCTAAGAATTATATGTACAGATGCGGACTGAAAAGTAAACAGGTAAATATCTGTACAATTGAACCTGATGGAATGTTTACTGTTGACAGAGAGAAGATAATAGCCGCATACAGAAAAAACGAGAAACTTGGCTGATATGGTCAGATTGCTTAAAAAAATTGTATCAGGTTCGGTTGCGGCAGTTCTGATGAACACTGCTCATCTTGCGGCATATGCCGGTGAAACGGAGCAGAAGCAGTTTCCGGAGCGGTTTGATATGAGGGAAGTTTATCCTGTTACACCGGTCAAAAATCAGGGGATATACGGTACCTGTTGGGCACATTCGGCTATAGCAAGCGCTGAGAGCAGTCTGGTCAGAGCGATACCATCGGTCGACCTTTCTGAGTTTCACACTGCTTATTATACATATTACGGCGACGACCAGATAAAACACACGGCATCTGATATTGAGTCGCTTATGAAACTTGGCGGTACTTCGGCAACTGTAACATCTTTGTGGGCGCAGTGGATAGGTCCTGAGTACGAGCAGATGCTGAAATACGGTGATACCGGTTTTTTCGATGATGAAAATGCTGTTGCCGCGTTAAAGAATGAGCATCCGTATATGCTGAAAAATGCGTATATGTTTGACTATAACAAGGAGCGTACAGATGAGTCGGAGGTAAACGACCTCGTAAAGCAGTTTGTCAGCAGTGGACTTGCTGTAGACGTTGCATATTATTCTGATTCAAGTAAATGTTATGATTACACTCTCTGCTCGACAAACAGCCGGAAGAAGCCGCGATTTGCGAATCATTCAGTTGCGATAATCGGCTGGGATGACAGTTTCCCGGCAGAGAATTTCAAGATACCAGCTGAAAAAGACGGTGCATGGCTTGTAAAAAACAGCTGGGGAGAACAGTATGGTGATGATGGATACATATGGATATCCTATGAGGACAGGTCACTTTCGGACTTTGCTGTGTATGAACTCAGAAGCGGCGATGACTACAAGTACAATTTTCAGCATGATACATATGTGCCGCTTCAGACACTTTCTCCGTATGACGATTCCGATGAAACAGGGGAAGTGTATATGGCTAACGTTTTTACAGTGGAAAAGCCTGTACGTATCGACTCTATAGGAACATATATATGCAAGCCTGATACGGAGTACGAAATAACAGTATACACCGGACTTTCAGATAAATCTGACCCGACTTCGGGAATTGCCTCGTCAGTTACTACAGGAAATGAGAAACTCACTGGATATGTAACTCTTGACCTTGATGAAGCTGTAGTTGCAGGTGATGAAGGAAAAGAGGACTTTTCAGTTGTTGTGAAGCTGAAAAACGACGATTCTTCATTCCTGATACCGGTTGAGTCGTGTCTGAGGGTAACAGATGATACAACAGGAAAAGTGACTGACCTCGGAAGCTACACAACAACAGACGGGATAAAGTCGCATACAGGTAAAAATGAAAGTTTTCTCAGTGCGGACGGAAAAAATTGGGAGGATACTTCTCAGACAGCCATTGAATACACTGAGGAAGATGAACAGGAATTGCTTGTGACTCTTGAAGAGGACCTGTATGACGGCATTGAAGATGATGAAACTGAAGAACTCAATAAAGCGGCTAAGACACTTGAAAAGTTCAGAAAAATGTTTGCAGAGGGGAGTGTATCAGCGATAATCGGTAACATATCGCTGAAAGCATACGCTAATGACCTCGGTGATGTCACATTTTCACATATTTCAGGAGGAGTACCTGCCGGAGAAAAGGTAACACTTATTTCAAAAGAGGGAAAAGAGGTCTATTTCAGAACTTCCGAGGACACAAAGTTTGTGAAATATGATTCACCTATAGAAATAAAAAATGTTACAGAAATTTATGCATCGACTGAACCTGACGGTTCAAATGCTGTAAGCAGGCGGTATTATCCAGAAAAAGCGGCATTGAGTGCGATGTCATACCACACATATTCAAATGGAAAAAAAGGAAAAACTCAGAATTGCACATTTGATGACGCAAATCCACATATTATTATAGAAGCAGACGAAGATGCTGACAGCATATGCTTTCGTCCGAAATCAACAGCTTCAGTCAATTTCGGAGGCAAGACCTATCTGCCTGATAGTTCCGTAAATGCGGAAATCAAACCCGGCAGGCACGATGAAATCATGATCCTCAGCAGGAACGGTGTTCCTGACGGAGAGGTGACTGTAACAATTATAAAGTGCAGTATGGGTGATGCTGACGGAAACGGAGTAGTTGATGCAAGAGATGCGAGTATGGTGCTCGCACATTATTCGTCACTTTCTGTAGGCGGAAAAGGTGAAATACCTCCTGAAATGGAGAAATATTCCGACTATGACGGCAACAGTATCATAGACGCAAAAGATGCAAGCTGTATACTAATGCATTATTCTGAACTCTCAACAAGCTGAATAGTTGGGATAATATAGACAAAAACCAAATGTAACAAATAGTATAATCTTGGGATATTTGGGCAAATAGTATAAAAGATTCTTCTCGTTTATAGGAAATAAGAGCTAAAAAGTCGGTTACCAATTTGTAACTTTTGGAGATTTACAGTTTTTATTATGTTAAAGTTAACAATGTATTGATGTTGAAAGTGTACAAGATGTGCAAAAAATATTAAAGAACGATACAAAACATTGACTTTGACACGAAAATACGGTATATTTTATATACGAAAGCAGTACTCCTGTAATAAACATAAACGGGAACGGAGATACTCTCCTGTATTGCCTCAATGATTACAAAGGCCATGAGCCTTAAGTAATAGTCCACAAGGACACAACCGGCTGCGGAGTAAAGAAACTCAGCATCGGCGAGGACATTCACCATGTTTGAGCAGATAGAAAAAACGGCCGGAAAAATCAATCTCTCATACATATTATATTGAAAAAATATAATATAAACTTTAAGGAGGAAAATTCTAATGAACACACTTAAGAAAACTTTAGCATTAGTTGCTACTCTTGCAATGGCTGCAACAGCTCTCGCAAGCTGCGGCGACGATTCAAGCTCATCCACATCTGAGTCAAAGGCTGACACAACAAAGGCTTCTGACGATTCTGCTGCTGACACAACAAAGGCTGATACATCTGAGGCTTCTACTGGTGAGATCGACGCTTCTGTTAAGACAGGCGGCGACACATTCACAGTTGCAGCTTGGAACGCAGACGATGTTCCTTACCTCATCGCACAGTGGAAGGGTCTTGACTACAAGACAATCGTTGACGATCTTTCTGATA
The DNA here is from genome assembly GCA_900315975.1 of uncultured Ruminococcus sp. The sequence goes on along the minus strand of ONBA01000001.1, from coordinate 94,877 downwards.
ACAAGGTTGACGGCATCAACTGCATCGTATTCGGTGTAGGCGGCAGTGAAGCTTCTGAGCGTTATGATCAGCTCTTCAACGACGGTACAGACCTCGACGTTTACTTCTGCGAAGCTGACTGGGCTCTCAAGTACATCAACGACGATTCCAAGACTCTTGCACTCAGCAAGCTCGGTCTCGGCGATGACGATTTCGCAAACATCTACAAGTACACAGATGAGATCGGTAAGGATTCCAACGGCGTTCGTAAGGGCGTTTCATGGCAGGCTGCAGCAGGCGGATTCGCTTACAGAGCTGACCTCGCTAAGGATTACCTCGGCGCTGAGACTCCTGAAGATATGCAGAAGCAGGTTGCTGACTGGGATAAGTTCGTAGAGGCTGCTAAGACTGTTGCTGACAAGTCTGGCGGTAAGACAGCTCTCGCTGATACAGTTGGTGGTATGTGGCAGGCATTCGCTTGCGGACGTACAACTCCTTGGGTTGTAGACGACAAGCTCCAGATCGATGACTTCTGCAAGAACTTCGCTGACACAGCTAAGGAACTCTGGGACTGCGGCGGTATCACAAAGAACAGCCAGTGGACAGATGAGTGGACAGCTGCTGGTACAACAGATAAATGCATGGGTTACTTCGTATCAACTTGGGGCTTCGGCGGCTTCTTCATGGACGCTGCAGGCGGCAAGGATGGCGCTACATACGGCAAGTGGGCAGTATGTGAAGGACCTCAGGCATTCTTCTGGGGCGGTACATGGATTGTTGTAAATCCTGCTACTGACAACGGTGAAGAGGCTCGTGACTTCATCCTCTCTGCTACATCTAACGAGGATCAGATGTCTGCATACGCTAAGGCTAAGCCTGAGTATGTAAACAACACAAAGGTAATGGATGACCTCATTTCTGGTAACACAGTATTCAACGAAGATATCTCTGGTAACTTCGATGCTGGTCAGAACTACTTCGCTGAGCTCGCTAACAACGCTAAGAGCATCAACTTCAATGGTCTTATCACTCCTTATGACGCTACAGTTAAGGGTGACTTCATCAAAGCTGTAACTGATGACTACCTCAAGGGTGGCAAGTCATGGGAAGACACACTCGTAACATTCAAGAAGAAGGTTGCTGAGGATATCCCCACACTTACTATTGAATAATTTCAGCATAACATTTTAATACGAATTATGCCTACGGAATACTTATGTATTCCGTAGGTGTATATTTGTTTTTATTTGTTTTAATCATTTCACGAGAGGGTGTGTACTATGGCATCTGCTGCACAAAGACGTATAAAATCTATCAGCTATGCTAAATATGGCTATATTTTCATATTGCCGTTTTTTATTGTTTATCTGTTTTTCCAGTTATGGCCTCTTATAAACACATTTATTGTTTCGTTTAAGGGTAATGCTGATACAGGCATTGATACCTGGGTAGGCTTAAGTAACTTCAAGGACATCTTATTTGGTGACCCCGATAAGCCGTTCGCAACTGCTCAGACAGTTCATGAAAGCTTCTTCAGATGTCTCGGCAATACAATCATTCTCTGGGTTGGTAACTTCATTCCCCAGATCATTCTTTCTCTTTCGTTAGCTGTTTGGTTCACAGAAGCTAATCTTAAGATTCCGGGAAAGGAATTCTTCAAGATAGTAATGTATCTTCCTAACATTCTTACTGCTGCATCTGTTGCCGTACTTTTCGTACAGCTCTGCGGTCAGTCAGAAACAAACCCCGGTGCAATCAACTCACTTCTCAACAAGATCGGTATTGTTAAATCTCTCCCCGGCGATAAGATCGATCCTATTGAGTTCATCGACGGTGTATGGCCGTCACGTTTTGTCGTAATGTTCATCCAGACATGGATGTGGTTCGGTAATACTATGATCATGCTCATGTCAGGTATTCAGGGTATCAACCCTTCATTGTTCGAAGCTGCAAGCATCGACGGTGCAACTTCCGGACAAGTTTTCAGAAAGATTACTCTTCCTCTTCTTACACCCATTATGGCATACACACTTGTAACATCTATGATCGGTGGTCTTCAGATGTTCGATATTCCTTACCTCTATAATAAAGATGGATCGGTTAAGGAATCACTTGAAACCATTGCTGCTCTCATTTACAAATACTTCCATGTATCAGACCTTTCAAAGAGTAAGCTCGGTTATTCCGGTGCTGCATCAGTTCTCCTCTTCTTCATCACTCTTGCACTCGGCTGCATTGCGTTCTACATGACACGCGATAAGGACGAGATCGCTAAGAAGAAGCAGAGAAAGAGAATCGCTAAGCAGCTCAAGCAGGAAAATAAGCAGTTTGGAGGATTTTCAGTATGAGTAAAATGAGCTCCGTATATGGCAAGGCAAAGGATAACTATACTGCAAAGCTCAAGATCAAGTCAGCTATTCTGTTCGTATGGTTTGTTATCCTTACCATCATCTGTTTATTTCCGATTTACATTCTTCTTGTAAATGCTACACGTACAACAACTGACATCTCTAACGGTATCAGCTTCATCCCGAGTGTTCATCTCGGTGAGAACTTCAAGTCCGTTACAGGTGCAGACTTCAGACTTAACTATCGTGCACTTTATGGTTACAGAAACAGCCTTATTATTACCGTTTGTTCCTGCTTCCTTACCGTATTCTTCTCAGCTCTGACAGCTTACGGTATCCACGTTTACGATTTTAAGCTCAAGGAGATCTCATATACTGTCATTCTTCTCGTAATGATGGTTCCTATGCAGGTTACATCAGCAGGTTTCTTAAGCTTTATGTCAAAGATTCATCTGACTAATACTTACTGGCCTCTTATTCTTCCTGCAATCGCTGCTCCGGCAGTTGTATACTTCATGAGATCCTACATGAAGTCATCGTTCCCGCTTGACATCGTTGAGGCTGCAAGAATCGACGGATGCAGCGAGTTCAGAACTTTCGTTTCTATCGCAATCCCGATGATGAAGCCTGCTATCGCAGTTCAGGCAATCTTCGCATTCATCGCAAGCTGGAACAACTTCTATACACCTAACATGATCCTTATCAGTGTTGACACAAAGAAGAAGACATTGCCTATGATGATCAATGCTCTTCAGTCTTCAGACGTACTTAATGACTACGGTGCTGTTTACCTTGCTATCGCAATGAGTATTGTACCGATCATCGTTGCTTACGTTGCACTTTCAAGATTTATCATTGCTGGTGTTGCTCTCGGTGGTGTAAAGGAATAATCGTATATATCAACAGCGTACTTCGGTACGCTGTTTTTTTGTGCGGACATTTTTTTGTCCGCTTTTTTTGTCATATCATCAAATTGAATTGCATATCATTAAGTGAAAGGAGAGATGAAAATGAAGGAGAGTACAAGCCTTGATATCATAATGAATTATCTCCCTGTTGAGATAAGGGACCGTCTTAGAAGTACTGACTGGAAAAGACTATCGAAAGCAACTGAGATAAGGTTTTATCTTGACAGACCGGTCACGTTTATTCTTCCTGATGGTGTATATTTTCTAACCTCGCAGGGTACTTCAGCGAGTCCTAATAATACAGCTTGTGTGAAATGTAAACGTGCTGACATCGACTACATAGTTGATTCGATTACGCATTATTCGTTTCACGCACATATAAATGAGTTGAAAAGTGGTTACATAATGCTTGAAAACGGAATCCGTACAGCTCTTTCGGGGGCATACAATCAGGACGGACTTCTGACAACGATTACAGGACTTAGTTTTCGTATTTCACGCTGTATTGAAAACTGTGCAACTGACCTTTTCAAGTTGGTTACGGATGAAAGATGCGGAATACTGATCTGCGGTGGAGTTAATTCCGGTAAGACGACTATTCTGCGGGATCTATGCCGTTTAGTGGGATCCCATAGAAAAACGACCTTGATCGACGAGCGAAATGAGATAGCTTGCACTGCTAACGGACGTATTTGCAATGATGTCGGAACACTCACAAATGTATTGTCTGACTGTCCGCGTGACAAGGGAATTATAACTGCCGTACGCAATCTATCACCTGATTATATTTTCTGTGATGAGATATCAACTGAATCTGACATTGATGCATTGATGTGCGGACGAGGTTGTGGAGTTGAGTTTTGTGCGACAGTTCATGCCGATAATATGTGCGATCTCATGCACCGTTCATTTGCGGACAGGCTGATATCTTCCGGTTTATTTGAATATGCAGTTTTTCTCGCCGGAAGTACCGCTCCCTCTGTTATAACTGAAATAAGGAGGCTTGACTCTGATGATACGACTTTTGACCTCACTGGTTCTGACTGCGTTTGGAGGAACAATAGGATTTGCACTGTCGGACAAGTTAAAAAATGACCGCAAAACAAGTCAGACTATTTTAGCGTTGTTGCAGAGAATATCGTTTCTTATAAGCTACCGGTGTGATGATGTATATAAAGTTTGGACAGAAATACGGAGTGATAAGGAGTTTAGCCGTCTTGGATTCTTAAAAAATCTACCGACTGAGCATTTTCCCGAAAATGACCTTCGCAGTTGCTGGATGAGTGCAGTAAAATCTGAGCATTATCCGGAGTGGGAAGAGGAAGTACTTTTACGTCTTTGTTCGGTACTTGGAAAGAGCGACTCTGAAAGTCAGCGGTCAGAGATAAGTGAGCTTATAGCCGAGATGGAGCGCTTTTCCGTTCGACAGGACGAGCTTTATTATAAAAAATGCCGGATCTACAGAACTGCCGGACTATTATTCGGAGCAATGGTCGGAATCCTCGTAATCTGACCGGAAAGGACATTTTAATGGATATTGACCTTATATTCAAAATTGCCGGAACCGGCATAATTGTTGCGGTCCTCAACCTTGTACTGAAACGTGCAGAGCGTGAAGAACAGGCTATGATGACTACTCTTGCCGGACTTATAGTGGTGTTGCTGATGATAGTTGAGGAGATTGGCGGACTATTTGATACAGTTAAGACGGTGTTCGGACTATGGTAGACCGTACTCTGACAACTGCTGTATTCTGCGTATGTGCGGCACTTCTTGCGGTATTGCTTCGTCAGCACTGCCGTGAGCAGTCGATGATGCTGTCGATAGCGGCTTGTGGGGCAGTTTTATACGGTGCACTTGCCTATGCTGCTCCGCTTATTGAGAACGTTCAGGAAATATTTGTATCCGCTGGCATATCAGAGAGCTATATTATGCTGATATTCAAAGCGACAGCAGTATGTATGATAACGCAGATAACGTGTGAGCTATGCCGTGACTGCGGCGAATCAGCTATTGCGTCCGCGGCTGAGTTATGGGGAAGGGGAGCAGTTGCATTCCTGACTTTGCCGATGATACGCACCCTCATCGGACAGGTATGCAGTTTTTTACAGGTGGAAAAATGAGACGAGTATTTATTGTTATGATAACCGTAATAATCGTGTTTATAACAGTTTCTCCATTGGGAGCATATGCCGATGAGTATTATGATGCCGGAGCAGAGATAACTCAGGACATTGACGACGCTCTTGCCGATTTTGACCTCGGTATCGGGTATGACGACATTTCTGACCTTAGTCTGAATGATATCACACAGCTCCTGCGTGATAAAATTCTATCGCGCACTGCCGGACCTCTCCGAATGCTTACGGCGGTCATGCTCACAGTTATACTCACCGCTGTAATCAATTCGGCTGCGGGAAGTGCTCTTAGCGGGACATCGGGAGAACTTTACAACATGGTATCTGTTATAGCCGCAGTTACGGTAATGGCTCCGCAGCTTCTTGAAGTATGTGAATCAACACTTACTGATATAGAGATTTGCGGCGACTTTATCCTTGTATTTGTACCTGTTTTTTCCGGAGTTGCTCTTTTGTCCGGCAGTTTAACTTCAGCCGGAGTTTATCACGCACTCATACTCGGCGCATCGGAAATGATAATCAAGCTATCGGAGAGTTATCTGCTGCCGGTAATCGGTATCAGTGCGGCACTTGCCATATCGGGAAGCGTATTCCCGCATTCTTCTGTTGACAGCATTTCTGCACTCCTGAAAAAAACTGTAACGTGGACAGTAAGCATTGTGATGTCTCTTTTTACAGGCTTTGTAACTTTAAAATGCAGCATAACCGGAAAAGCTGACGGAGCTGCTGCAAAGACTGCAAAAATGCTTATATCAGGCACTATTCCTATAGTCGGGGGAGCGGTTTCTGATGCATACTCTACCGTCAAGGGCAGTTTTGAGGTCATAGGGGGAACAGTTGGAGCCGCAGGAATAGTTGCGATAATTCTCATGGTACTTCCGAAAGTGATTGAGTTGTTCATGTATCGTGCGGTTATGTGGGCAGGTGCAGCAGTCGCTGATGTATTTTCGTTGACTTCGGTGTCAAAACTTCTGCGCAGTTTCGACAGCGGACTTTCTATTGCGCAGTGTGTACTTGTGAGCTACTCGCTTATGTTCATGATATCGTCAGCTATACTTGCTCAGACTTTTTCTTGAGGAGGCGGAATATGAGAGAGGCAATTCTTGCAGTATGTGTAGTGTCGGCAGCGAAATGCCTGATTGGTCAGGCGGCAGGAGGAACAAAAATGAAACGGCAGCTGTGTTTCATGCTCGACATTTTACTTGTTATCATACTTATTGCGCCGTTTGCGAATGGTGCGGTACACTTTGAGCTTCCGGAAATAAGCAGCTACGAGCTTGATTATGATGCAGAAGAGGAGGTACGCAGAATGGCACTTGAAGAGCAGTCTGCACAGAATATCGCAGATGTGCTCATGCAGCAGATTACTGCTGCCGGTATCAGATGTGAAAAATTAACGGCAGATGTTAATATTTCTGATGACGGCAGCATATGTATTAGTAAGGTGACGGTCACAGCAGAGGACAGCGAGGCGGCTGCGGAAATTATAAGAAACAGCCTCGGTCAGGAAACGGAGGTAGTAAATGAAAGCAGTGAAAATACTTGAAGACCTTCTTGGAAGCAAGCGCTCTGCGGTAGTCGTCACGGTCCTCGGCATGGCAGGACTGCTGCTGATACTGATAACATCATTTCTGCCGGACAAGAATCAGCAGCCGGTGCAGAAAGCTTCAACCTCGCCGGTATCAGAAGCGAGTGACGAATACTGCCGTAATATGGAGAGAAAACTCCGTGGTTTCCTGCGGAATATCGACGGTGCAGGCGAGGTTGAAGTGTATCTCACAGTTGTGAGCGGCGAGAGATACGTCTATGCTGCCGAGGGAAAAAAGAGCAGCTCAGAAAACAGGACGGAGGAGGAGAAAAAATATGTTATGACCGGTGGAAGCAGTCAGCGCGGACCGCTGATAGAAACGGTCGAAACCCCCGAGATAGCGGGAGCTGTCATAGTATGTACAGGCTGCGGAAGTCCCGCAGTTGAGGAAAGGATATACAAGGCAGCTTCCGCAGCACTCGGTATTCCGACCGCGAAGATATACGTTACTAAAATGAAATGAGGAGATAACTATGAAAAAGCCTTCAATAATCATCGGAAAAAAACAGATAATAATGACCTGTCTCACACTCATGCTTGCGATAGCTGTGTACATAAACTATACGACTGCTCCGACAAATCTTAAAAAGGACAATGCAGTAAAAGTCTCAGAGACAGGGGAGACTGTCAGCTACGGCGATACAGAATTTGTAGACGCTAAGGCTGATAAAGCTGAGCAGACATCTGTTGACTATTTTGCACAGGCAAGACTTGACAAAATGAATAACCGTGACGAGGCGGTGCAGACTTTGCAGACAATGATAGGCGGCGGAGACCTTACCGAGGACGAAATGGTCGTAAATGCACTTGACGCGGTAGAGGTATCGAAGATGATAGAGTCGGAGGGAAAAATAGAGTCACTGATAAAAGCACAGGGATTTGAAGACTGTATTGCCTATCTTGACGGCACTTCTGCTAAGATAGTTGTCAAAACAGAGGGACTCGACAAAGCTCAGGCTGCCGCAATCAAGGACATCATTCTCAGTGAGACCGAAGTTTCTTCAGAAAATATAAGAATTTTTGAGGTAAAGTAGTTGAAAATATTCATTTTTTTTGGTATAATATAAAAGTAAGAGTGCGTATGCGGTTTTAATTAAAAAATGTACTCAAATCTTCAGCAAAACGGAGGTATAAAAATGGACGATGTTAAAAAGAGCGCCCAGAGTAAGCTCAGAATATCTGAGGACGTTATCATCACCGTCGCAAGGCTTGCCACACTTGATGTCAATGGTGTAGCGGGTCTTGCAGGCGAGATAACAAAAATGAGCAAGCTCAGGAGCAACGGTCCGATAACGGTAAGTGTTATAGGCGATGTTGCTGCTCTCGAAATAAAAATAAAAGTTAAAAACGGCGCAAAGGCTACAGTTGTGGCAGAGGAAGTTCAGACAGCTGTAAAGGAGAACGTGCAGAATATGACCGGCGTTACGGTAGCAAGAGTTAATGTTATCGTGAGCGGTGTAGTCTTTGAATGATAAAACTTAAGGAGCGGTAAAATGACCAGAAGAGAAGTAAGAGACAGCGCGTTCAAAATCGTTTTTGAGCAGCTGCTGCGTGATGACGATATACAGGAGCTTTATGATATAGCTGAGGAGATAGACGAGATAACCGTCAATGACGAGGTCAAGTCACTCGTTAACGGTACTCTCGCACACGCTGATGAACTTGACGGTATTATTGAGAATTACAGTAAATCGAGAAAGCTCTCACGTATCTCAAAGCTCAATCATGCTATACTCAGAATTGCACTCTATGAGTGCCTGTATGAGGAGAGTACTCCTATGAATGCAGCTATCAGTGAGGCTGTAAAGCTCGCTATGACATATACATACCGCGAGGACGCATCGTTTATCAACGGTGTACTCGGAGCATTCTCCCGCGACCGCGGAGCAGAAGAAAATGCCTGAGTTTCTCGGCTTGGACACAAGCAATTATACAACTTCTGCGGCAGTATATATCAGTGAGGAAAAACGTATAGTACAGCGGAAAAAACTGCTTCCTGTCAAGCCGGGTGAACTCGGACTCCGTCAGAGTGATGCGGTATTTCATCATACAAAGCAGCTTCCGGATATGGTCGAGCAGCTTTGCAGTGAGTACAGTATAAAGAGTCCGGCAGCGGTAAGTGCATCGGTTCGCCCGAGAAATGCTGAGGGTTCATATATGCCGTGTTTCCTTTGCGGAGAAGGACTTGCAAGGGCGTATTCGGCTTTGAACAGCGTTCCGATGTATACGACCTCACATCAGGTCGGACATATTCTTGCTGCACTTTATTCTGCGGAAAAGCTTTCACTTGTGAATGAACAGTTCATTGCATTTCACGTAAGCGGAGGAACTACCGACTGCCTTTTTTGCAGTCCTGACCCTGACGAGATGATAAAAGTTGAAGAGGCGGGAAGGTCTCTTGACCTTAAAGCGGGACAGGCAGTTGACCGCACAGGAGTTATGCTCGGACTGCAATTTCCATGCGGTCCTGAACTTGAAAAGCTTGCACTTAAAGCTGATAAGACATTCAAGGTAAAGCCTGTTATCAAGGACGGCAGCTGCTGTCTTTCCGGAGTACAGAACAAGTGCGGTGATATGTTGAAAAAAGGCGAAAAACCTGAGAATATCGCACGCTACTGTCTTGATTTCATCGCTGAGACCATAATCGCGATGACAGATTCAGCTATAGAAAAATACGGCAGATATCCGCTTGTTTTTGCAGGCGGAGTAATGTCTGACAAACTCATAAGAGACAGGATAGTGTCACTATATCCTGATGCTGCATTTGCAGCTCCGGAGTTTTCATGTGACAATGCGTCAGGAGTTGCAATATACGGATACCTCAAACAAATGGGTGAGAAAAAATGCCTGTAGTAACAGTTACACAAGTTAACAGATATATCGGCTCGAAGCTCAAAGGTGACCGCATTTTACAGGGTATCATGGTCAAGGGCGAGATATCGAATTTCGTGAAGCACTTCAAAAGCGGACATTGTTATTTCTCGCTGAAAGACAGCGAAAGTTCGATAAAAGCAGTAATGTTTGCTTCGGCAGCATCAAGACTTAAATTCATGCCCGAGGACGGAATGTCTGTAGCGGTTTCCGGCAGTATATCGGTATATGAGCGTGACGGAGCGTATCAGCTCTACGCGAACGATATTATTCCCGAAGGTGCAGGCAAAGCAAGTGCTGCACTTGAGCAATTGAAAAAGAAGCTCGAAAAAGAGGGGATATTTGCTGCTGAGCATAAGCGTCCGCTGCCGTATATGCCTAAAAAGATAGGCGCTGTAACATCTCTGAGCGGCGCAGCTGTAAGAGATATCATAAATGTACTCTCGCGGCGTTATCCGCTTTGTGAGCTTTACGCCGTTAATGCACTTGTGCAGGGCGAAGGCGCTCCCGCATCAATATGCAGAGGAATCCTCAAAGCTGAAGCGGCAGGCTGCGACGTTATAATAGTAGGACGCGGAGGAGGCTCTGCTGAAGACCTCGGAGCGTTCAATACAGAACAGGTAGCAAGAGGAATATACGGATGCAAAGTGCCGGTAATATCGGCGGTAGGACATGAGGTGGACCTCACTATCGCTGACCTTGCAGCAGATATGCGTGCTCCTACACCATCGGCTGCGGCGGAGTTGGCAGCACCCGATATTTCCACAATTAAAGACAGCATAGATTCCTATGAAAAACGTGCCGAGCGAGCTGTCATGCTTAGTTTCAACAGGGCAGCAGACCGGTTTACTGCAATAAACTCACGTCTTGCGGCACAGTCTCCGGATAGCAGACTGACTCTTATCGGACAGCAGCTCACAGACCTCGATAATCGTATGGGACGTGCCTTTGAGCGATACACCGAAAAGCGCGGTTCGGAGCTTTGTGAAAAAATAGCAAGACTCGACAGTCTTAGTCCGCTGAAGGTCATGGCTCGCGGATATTCGCTTGTATACAGCGGAGATGAACTTGTCCGCAGCTCTGATGATATCGAAAACGGCAGTGAGGTAACTCTGCGATTCGATAAAGGCGGAGCAAAGGCTGAGATAACTGAAAAATGGTGAAAATATGGAAACGTTTGAAGAGAATATGAAAAAGCTGAGCACTGTTGTTGCTGAGCTTGAAAAAGGTGAAATACCGCTTGAGAAAGCAGTCGAGCTGTATGGCGAGGGAGTTAAGCTCTCGGCAGTCTGTAAGAAGCAGCTTGATGAAGCAAAAATAAAAATAACGGAGGATAACGGCAATGAGCAAATTTGAAGAAAAAATGGCTCAGTATATCAAGCTGACCGAGGAAAACCTGCTGAAGTACAACGACCATACCGAAGCTAATGCCCCTCAGAAGGAACTTATCGACGCTATGAATTATTCACTTGAGGCAGGCGGAAAACGTGTAAGACCTGCTCTTGTGTATGCATTCTGTGAGGCACTCGGAGGAAATATCGAGTCTGCGATAGCTCCCGCCTGTGCGATAGAGATGATACATACTTTCTCGCTTATCCATGATGACCTTCCGGCTATGGACAACGACGATTTCCGCAGAGGCAAGCCGTCATGTCATAAGGCTTACGGTGAGGCTATGGCTATACTCGCAGGCGACGCACTCTCTGTGCTGCCATTTGAGATAATTGCCGATTCTCCCGACCTTACCGCTGACCAGAAAGTTCTTATCATATCTGTGCTTGCAAACTCTGTCGGCAGAGACGGTATGATTGGCGGTCAGGTAATAGATATGCTCAATGAGGAGCGCAGTGACGTTACTGAGGACGAGCTCAGAAATATGTACCGCTGCAAGACGGGGCAGCTCATTGCGGTTTCCGCAGTAATGGGAGCTATCTGTGCTGACGCAAGCAGGGAAACACTGAGGTCTGCGGCTGAGTACGGTCTTCGTCTCGGACTTGCATTCCAGATAATAGATGATATCCTCGATGTTACAAGTACACAGGAGGAACTCGGCAAGCCTATCGGCAGTGACGAGCGTGAGAATAAAACTACTTTCGTTACACTTTTCGGACTTGAAAAAGCTATCGAACTTGCTGATAAAGCTACATCAGAGGCTATTGAGTGGCTTGATGCGATCGAGGACAATGCTTTCCTCAAAGAGCTTACTGAAAAACTTTTAAGACGTAAAAATTAAACAAGGAGCTGCGGAGTAATTCTCCGCCTGAGTTAAAATGAACGAGTTAATAAATGAAGGCAGCAGGATAAGCCTATCTGACCTTGACCTGCCGAAAGATCTAAAGGAGCTTTCACTTCCACAGTGCAAAGCTTTGTGCGGTGAGATAAGAAATCTGCTTATTTCGACAGTCTCAAAGACCGGAGGACATCTTGCTTCAAATCTCGGTGTTGTAGAACTTACAATGGCGATACACCGCAATTTTGATTCGCCTGACGATAAGATCGTATGGGACGTAGGACATCAGGCATATGTTCATAAAATCCTTACCGGAAGAGCTGATAAATTTGCTTCGCTCCGTCAGGAGGGCGGTATTTCCGGTTTCCCGAAGCCGGAGGAATCTGTGCATGATTCGTTTATTTCCGGACACAGCACAACTTCCGTTTCAGTTGCCTGTGGTATAGCCGAGGCTATGAAGCTTCAGGGAAGAGACAACTATACCGTTGCGATAATCGGCGACGGTGCAATGACCGGCGGTATGTTCTATGAGGCGATGAATAACTGCTGCTGCAAAGAAAACAGCAACCTTATTGTTATTCTCAATGATAATAATATGTCTATTTCCAAGAGTGTCGGCTCACTGGGAAAATATCTCACTTCTCTCCGCAATTCAGAGAAGTACCTCGACACCAAGAGAAAGGTCGAGAAGAATCTTACAAAAGTACCGGTAGTAGGTACTAAAATGGCAAAGGGCATGAAGTACGCAAAGGACGCGATAAAGTCAACTATTCTCGAGCGTACCATGTTCGAGGACATGGGTTTCATCTACCTCGGACCAGTTAACGGACATAGCCTTACTGAGCTTGAACAGGTAATGCATATGGCAAAGTCATTCCACAAGCCGGTTTTCATTCACGTAAAAACTACCAAGGGCAAGGGATACCTTCCGGCTGAAAAGAACCCCGGCGAGTACCACGGTATATCCAAATTTGACATAGTTACCGGTAATCCGGAAGTATCTGCCGGTGACAGCTATTCTACAGTATTCGGAAAGGAACTTCTCGCCCTTGCCGAGCAGGACGACCGTATATGCGCTATTACAGCGGCTATGAAATACGGAACAGGTCTGCAATTTTTCGGAAAGAGATTTCCCGAGCGCTTTTATGATGTAGGTATTGCCGAAGAGCACGCGGTTACCTTTGCAGGCGGACTCGCTTCTATGGGGCAGATACCTGTTTTTGCCGTGTATTCGACATTCTTACAGCGTGCATACGACCAGCTGATACACGATGTAGCGATAGGAAAGCTTCATGTCGTGCTCGGAGTTGACCGTGCCGGAATAGTCGGTGAAGACGGTGAAACTCATCAGGGACTTTTTGATGTTCCTATGCTTACGTCTATACCTAATACAGTTATATATTCACCTTCATGTTATGAGGAACTCCGGCTTTGCCTTAAAAAGGCGATATATGCGAATAAAGGACTTGTTGCTGTAAGGTATCCGCGCGGTGCGGAAAAGGTTGATTTCAACAGAAACTATATAAGTACGGAGCACCTGCTTATCCACAATGAAAAAAGTGATACACTTATCATAACATACGGCAGAATATACAATGAAGCCTACAAGGCACAGAGTCTGCTTGAAGCCGACGGTATAAACTGTGACATTTTAAAGCTTACACAGATTTACCCGATTGCACAGGAGCTTATCAAGGAAATAAAGGATTATAAGCGCATAGTGTTCTTTGAAGAAGCACAGAAAAACGGCGGTGTATCGTCTGTAGTCGGAGATATGCTTGTGTGGAAGGGTTACAGCGGTGATTATACAAGAGTTGCAATTGACGGATTTGTAAAACAGGCATCAGTCAGTTCAGCACTCAGCAAGTACGGTCTCACCTGCGATAAAATGGCAGATTATATCCGACGCAGGAGTATGAATGATGGCAAGGCTTGATGCTGAGCTTGTTGCGAGAGGTATCGCAAGGAGCAGAGAGCGTGCAAAGGAAATGATAAAGTCCGGAGCAGTAACCGTCAACGGTAAGACAGCGAAAAAGCCGTCTGATGAGGTCTGTCCCTCGGACGAGATAACCTCGTCCGAGCAGGAATTATACGTCGGCAGGGGAGCACTTAAACTTGAAAAGGCATATGAGACCTTTTCACTTGACCTTGGTGGTAAGATTTGTCTTGATATAGGTGCATCAACAGGTGGATTTACCGAATTTATGCTTCTGCATGGAGCAGAGAGGGTATTCGCAGTTGATGTCGGAAGCGGTCAGCTTGCTGACTCGCTGAGAGCCGACAGCCGTGTCGTGAACATGGAAAACACGGATATACGCGAGGTATGTTCCGAAGATATAGGCGGACAGGCAGATTTTGTGTGTGCAGATGTTTCATTCATCTCCCTTACGAAAATACTGCCGAAGATCCACGAACTTCTCAAAGACGGAGCCGTTGCGGCAGTACTGATAAAACCGCAGTTTGAAGCCGGTAAAAGCGATATCGGCAAGCGAGGCATAGTTAAGGACAGAAAGGTACATGAGCGTGTACTCACGGAAATTGACAGCTTTGCACGCCTTACCGGCTTTGCACCGGAAATGTACACGTTTTCGCCGGTAAAGGGCGGAAGCGGAAATATAGAATATCTTGTGAAACTTATAAAATCGGCGGACGAAGTGCCGCTGTATGATTTCAGGAAACTTGTCGGAGAGGCATTCTCCGCGCTTTAGGAGGCAAATATGAAAGCGGCTTTGTATCCGAATTTTCAGAAAAAGAACGCTCTTGGCTGTGCGCGTGAAGCGTGTGATGTACTGAGGAGTGCCGGAATAGAGGTGAGTGTCAGTCCTAAATTCAGAGATGACTTTTCAGATAAGCCGTTTGTGAATTTCGAGCCTATAACCGAATCTGCAAAAACAGCGGACATAGTTCTTGCTATCGGCGGAGACGGTACTATACTCCGCTGTGCGAAGCATCTTATGGGGATTGATACAAAGCTTCTCGGAATAAATACAGGAACTCTCGGATTCATGGCCGGACTCGAAGCTGATCAGCTTGATAAGCTTTCCCTGCTTGTTTCCGGAGATTACGAAATATCCGAGCGTATGACCATCGACATGGTAGTTCATGAAGAGGGCGGAGACAGGGTATACACAGCGTTAAACGAAGTATCAGCACGTTCCGGAAGTTTCAGGATAAGCGATTTTGAGGTTTTCTCTGATGGATACCTTGTCGGAAAATACAGAGCCGACGGCGTACTTTTCAGCACCCCTTCCGGTTCGACGGCATATGCTCTTTCAGCAGGCGGACCCGTTATTGAGCCCGACCTTGAATGTATAGAAATGACACTTATCTGTCCGCACAGTCTGTTTTCGCGTGCGACGATGTTCTCACCGTCGAGAAAGCTCAGGCTCTCAAACTCAAATACAGTCGGCGAGCAGATGGTAGTAAGCGTTGACGGTGAAGTTATCGAAACTCTTTCAGGCGGCGAATCAGTCGAGATAATGCGCGGCAGGAACGATCTCAGATTTGTGAATCTCATAGGAAATTCGTTCCATGAATCGCTTTGCAGAAAGCTTTGCCGACCAATAAAATAACGGAGATAAAAATGAAAGACCGCAGACATGATGTCATACTTGAAATAATCAGTGAACAGCCTGTTTCAACGCAGGAAATGCTCATATCACTGCTTGCCGAAAGAGGTATAAAGACCACGCAGGCAACGCTGTCACGCGATATACAGCAGCTTTCACTCGTTAAACAGCGCGATGAGAACGGTGTTTACAGATACACTCTCCCGGCGGTGGCAGTTGCGGAGAAGAGCATTTTCGCGGAATCTGTAATATCTGTTGATTATGCCATGAACACGATAGTACTCAAATGCCGTGCAGGAATGGCGCAGGGAACCTGTGCCGCGATAGACCTCGTTAATCACGAAGGAATAGTTGGAACTATTGCCGGTGATGATACTATTTTTATCCTCGTCAGAAGCGAGGCTGATGCGAAAAAGCTTTCAAAGAAATTCAAGAGCGAGGTATTCCCCGGAAGGTAGTGTAACAGGCTGATGCTAAAGGAATTATATATAAAGAATCTTGCTGTCATCAAAGAGGCTGTGATACCTCTCGGAGACAGGCTTAATATTTTTACCGGCGAGACCGGTGCCGGTAAGTCGATACTGATAAACGGTATAAATGCAGTACTCGGTCAGCGCAGTACGAAAGACATTGTCCGTACAGGCTGTGACAAGGCGATAATTACCGCACTTTTTACAGATTTATCGCCCGAGCACGAAAAAAAGCTTGATGAACTCGGCATCGAACATGATAACCATGAAATGACACTTACCCGTGAAATAAGTGCAGACGGCGGAAGTGTATCGCGAATAAACAACCGTACAGCTTCAGCGTCTCTGCTTAAGGAGATAGGTTCACTGCTGATAAATATTCACGGTCAGCACGATAATCAGATACTCCTTGACAGTGAGAAGCATATGCAGATTCTCGACGACTTCGGCGGTGACAACTCGCTTCTTGAAGCATACCGTGTTACATTCCGCGAGCTTCAGCATACTGCGCGAAAACTCGGCGAACTCAAAAAACTTGAGCAGACCCGTATCGAGAGAAGCCGTTATCTCAATGAGGTCATCGACGATATAGGCGAGCTTGAACTCAGTGCGGGTGAGGACGATATTCTTGAAAAAGAGTACACTGCGGCAAAAGATTCGGAAAAGACCATAGTTGCAGTAAATAATGCGGTCAATGCTATAACCGGTGAGGAAGCGGCTAACGACATGATAGCTGCCGCTGAAAACGAGATAGCAGCGTTTACTGACGGAGATCCTGTACTTGAAGCACTGTATGAGAGACTTTCTGCGGCTGAGATAGAGCTTGCAGATATTGCTTCTGAACTTGAAAAAACTGCGGAAAAGATAGAACTTGACGGTCAGCGTCTCGGATATCTCAGCGAACGGCTGAGCGCGATAAACAAGCTAAAGCGGAAGTACGCTCTTGACTGCGATGGACTTGTAAAGCTTTATGATGAGTCATGCCGCGAGATGTCACAGCTTGACAGCAGTTCAGACGAGATTACGAAGCTGATGCAGCAGCGTGAGGAGCTTCTGCACAAGGTCACTGAGCAGGCAAAGGAACTCTTTGAATACCGTGAAAAGGTTGCAAAGCGATTCTCGGAGCAGGTAACGGCTGAGCTTGAATTTCTCAATATGTCTGGAGTTGTGATTGCTGTCAGACACGAAAAAGGCAAGCTCACGGTCAACGGTATGGACAGCGTAGAGTTTCTGATATCAGCAAATAAGGGTGAGGAGCCTAAGCCAATTTCAAAGATAGCGTCGGGCGGTGAGCTTTCGCGTATAATGCTTGCACTTAAAAGCGTTATCGCCGATAAAGACAGTATCCCCACGATGATATTCGACGAGATAGATACGGGAGTAAGCGGTAAGGCAGCACAGAAAATCGGGATAAAGCTCCGGCAGATAGGCAAGGTGCGTCAGGTGATATGTGTTACACATCTCTCACAGATAGCCGTTATGGCTGATGACCACCTTATGATAGAGAAGAAAATAGTAGGAGACCGGACTGAAACAAGTGTAACGAAGCTGGATCTTGCAGGCAGAACTGCCGAGATCGCCCGAATAATGGGCGGTGATCACCCGAGTAAGCTGATGCTTGAAAATGCTGAAGCTGAACTCAGAAAGGCGGCTGAAATATGAAGATATATTCTACACGGCACGGTCAGACTGATTACAACAAGCAGGGTATAATTATGGGGTCAACCGATTTGCCGCTCAACGATACAGGCTGTCAGCAGGCTGAAAAGCTTGCGGAAGATGTAAAAAAGCTTGGGGATATAGACATAATTATAGCGTCCCCGATGCTGAGAGCGCAGATGACTGCGAAAAAAGTTGCGGAACTCTGCGGACTTGAGATAGTAACAGATGAACGTCTTCGCGAATGGGATTATGGCTTATATGAGGGCAAGTCACGATATACCGAAGGGTTTGCTGAAGGGAAGCATGAATTTGCTGTAAGAATGGGTAAGTCCGGTGAATCACTTTTAATGCTTTCGCACAGAGTTTATTCCGCGATTGATAATATAATAGAAAAATACAGTGATAAAAATGTTCTTATCGTAAGTCACGGAGGAGTTTGCCGTATAATTGAAACCTACTTCAACGACATGACAACTAAGACTTTCGATAACTGGTTTATGGGAAATTGTCAGATAATAGAGTATAACGTAACAGGAGGCTCAACGTGAAAATAGGTGTTGATTATTACCCTGAACAGTGGGACAGGGGAATGTGGGAAAAAGATGCCGAAACTATGGCGAGAACTGGTGTCAAGCTTGTCCGCATAGGTGAATTTGCATGGTCGATGCTTGAACTGCGCGACGGAGAGTTCAATTTTGGCTGGCTTGATGAGGTAATAAAGATATTCTCGAAATATGCTATTGGTATCATTCTGTGCGCCCCCACAAACTGTCCGCCGCAGTGGCTTTATGAAGCGTATCCGGAGATGATACGCGTGGGTCCTGACGGTAATCAGATACAGACAGGAATAAGAGGACACAGGTGTCTGAATTCTCCGGCATTTGTGTTCTATGCAAAGCGCATTACCGAACAGCTTGTTCGCAGATATGCCGGAAATCCCGCTATAGCCGCATGGCAGATAGACAACGAACTTGAAGCATATCCGTGTTCATGCGATGTCTGCAAGACAAAATTCAGACACTGGCTGAAAGATAAGTACGACAATCTTGATAATATTAACTGTGCATTCGGAACAAGCGTATGGAGCGGTACTTACACAAGTATAGAGCAGATAGAGCCGCCTAACGCTTATCCTAAGGCGTGGCAGAATCCTGCGCTTTGTCTTGACTGGTACAGATTCACTTCTGAGAGTACGGCAAATTTCCTGAAAGAGATAATGCTTGTAATAAGACTTGAAGACACGAAAGTTCCGATAACCACGAACACGTTCATCACAGAGAATATGCCTGATTTTTACAAGCTGTTTGATTTCATGGACTTTGTCTCGTTCGATAATTATCCCCCGGTAATACTCCCTGATGACCCTGAAAAAGTGTATTCTCATGCATTTGAACTTGACCTGATGCGCGGTATTAAGGAGCAGAATTTCTGGGTAATGGAGGAGCTGAGCGGTCCGACAGGAAGCTGGATGCCGATGTCGCCTACTCCTCGTCCTGGGCAGATAAAGGGTTACGCATTGCAGGCGATAGCTCACGGTGCAGACGCGGTACTTCATTTCAGATGGCGCACAGCCGTAACCGGAGCAGAGATGCACTGGCATGGCATACTCGACCACAGCAATGTACCTAACCGCAGATATATCGAGTTTTCAGAGCTGTGCAAGGAAGTAGCACAGCTTTATATCCTCGACAGCACCGAGGTAATATCCGATATCGCGATTCTCTATTCGCCCGAAACGGATGCGGCATTCAAGATACAGCCGCAGGTAGAGGGATTCAGCTATATGGAGCAGCTTAAAGCGTATCATGCAGCGTTCATGCGTTTCGGAGCTAATGTAGACGTAGTTTCTCCTGAAACAGACCTGTCGCACTATAAGCTTGTTGTAGCTCCTGCACTTTATATCAATAAGAAAAAGGCTACAGAGAACCTCTACCGCTACGTAATAAACGGCGGTACACTTGTTCTGACTGCAAGAAGCGGAGCTAAGAACGAGTTCAACAACTGCATAATGGACACGCTTCCGACAGTATTCAAGGAGCTTGTAGGTGCAGAGGTAACTGAATATGACCCGATAGGAAGCAATGAATTAACTATACGTGATTTTGCCGGAAACGAATTCAGGTGTACACAGTGGTGCGACCTTTTGCAGCTGACAACTGCACGTGCATATGCAGAGTATAACGACGGCTTCTACAGCTGTACTCCTGCAGTAACGCTTAACCGCTACTGCAACGGTGTAGCATACTACGTAGGAACGATATGCCACTCAGATTTCTATGACAGCTTTGCGGCTAATCTCATGACACAGACAGGTATCCCTAAGCTGAAGGGACTTCCGCGCGGTATAGAAGTAACGACCCGTACAAACGGACGAGATGAGTATATCTGCTTCTTCAACAATTCGTCCGAGCCTAAAACTATATCTCTGCCGAAGCCGATGTACAGCATGATACATTCACGCGGCAAAGAAAAACTCGAACTTGAACCGTTTGAGATGGACATTGTAAGGAAGTGACGGCATGAGAATAGTATTGCAGAGAGTAACATCTGCGAGTGTGACGGTAGACGGAAATATTACAGGAAGTATCGGAAAAGGATATCTTGTACTTCTTGGAGTCGGACAGGGTGATACGGAAGAAGACTGCCGCAGACTTGCGGATAAGATAATTAATCTGCGGATTTTTTCTGACGAGAATGACAAGATAAATCTTTCACTTTCAGACGTAGAAGGCTCACTTCTTATCGTGTCGCAGTTCACGCTTTATGCGGACTGCCGCAAGGGAAACCGTCCGAATTTCATACAGGCAGGCAAACCTGACGAGGCAGAGCGTTTATATGATTACTTTGCCGAATACTGCCGCAGTAAGGGAAAACACGTCGAGACCGGAATATTCGGTGCAGATATGAAAGTTGAACTCGTTAATGACGGACCGTTTACGATAGTTCTTGAATAAATTCAACCTCGCAGAGAGATAATATCTGCGGGGTGATTTTTTTATGCGCAGACGTGCTGAACGCGGTATACTTATAGTTACGGGAGCATTCCTTGTCATGTTTGGAGTTATTGTATGGAATTATATGAGGCTTGCGGAGAAGAAACAGTATGTACGTGCGGCGGCTGATAGTTCTTTTATTACTGTGAATGCAGGCGATAGTCAGGGGACTATATATGACCGCAATTTTGTACCGCTTACTAATGCTGATACAGAAATTGTTGCGGCAGCAGTCCCGTCAGCCGTTACACTTGACGAACTCTGCGGCCTTGCAATTGACAGGTCTGCACTTGAGACAGAATATAAAAAGGGTAGACCATTTACATTCAGCTGCCGCCGAACAGGTACTGAGTCAGCAGGACTTACATTTTTTGAACTGCCTGTCCGCAGTATGAAAAAGCCGATAGCACCGCATATTGTCGGGTATCTTTCAGAGGGGGAAGGAGTTTCGGGAATAGAGTATGCATACAACAGTTTACTGCGTGGAGGAAATTCTGAAAACAGTGTTACGTATTCGACAGACGGATTCGGAAATGTTCTGATCGGTGCGGAGAAGCAGGTGGTACGGAGTAAAAAAACGCAGACCGGTGTTGTCACTACTATAGACAGCCGCATACAGCAGATATGTGAGACAGCAGGAAAGAGTATTGACAAGGGTGCGATAGTAGTAAGCGACGTTGAAAGCGGTAATATCCTTGCACTGGCAAGCTTTCCTGAGTACAATGCAAATGATATAGGCGCGGCACTTTGTGATGAGCGGAGTCCGCTTATTAACCGTGCACTTTACTCGTACAGTGTTGGCTCAATTTTCAAGCTTGTGACAGCCTGTGAGGGTATCAACGAAGGCTATGAAGGGTATATTTATGACTGCGGCGGACGTATCGACGTATCAGGACAGCTTTTCAGGTGTCATAAGACTGACGGTCACGGAGTACAGGATATGACGGCGGCAATGACAAATTCTTGCAACACATACTTTATATCACTCAGCCGGCTTCTTGACGTTCCTGCATACAGACGGCTTGCATTCGACATGGGATTCGGAAGAGAGACACACCTCTGCGCCGGAATGACTGCTTCTGCCGGAACCCTCCCTACTGAGCAGGAACTCCTTATCCCTGCGGAGCTTGCAAATTTCTCATTCGGACAGGGCAAACTCACAGCAACTCCATTGCAGATAAATGCTCTTACGTGTGCGATAGCGAATGGCGGCGAACTTGTAATGCTTGATATAGTACGCGGTATCACTCTTGACGGAAAGAGTGTCGGCAATGAAAAGCTTCCGCGCAAAGCGAGGGTGATGTCGGAAGAGACTGCTCAGAAACTCCGGAAGATGATGATTTCGGCTGTGTATGAAAATGAGAATTCAAATGCACGTGCGAGATATATCAGAGTAGCGGCAAAGACCTCTACCGCGCAGACCGGACGTATCGGCGGCGACGGTGAGGAATATTGCAATGCGTGGATAACCGGCTTTTTTCCTGCAAGCTCACCTACCTATGCGGTGACGGTACTGGTCGAGGACGGCGGTTACGGCAACGACGCGGCGGCGCCTGTATTCGCTGAGATCGCGGATGGGATAATGAAGTGAAAACGATAAATTGCAAAAAAACTATTGACTTTTTTGGCGGCAGGGGTTATAATATATGCGTATAGCGTTGAAGGGACTGACTGCTGTTTTGCGTCTTTTCAGAGAGAAAGCGGACGGTGCGAGCTTTCAGATGTTTGGCAGGTGCTTACCCTGAGCTTCCGTGGGAAACTGCGGCGTAACTCTGCGTTAAAGAGATCAGAGGAAGGGGCAGTATGCTCCTTTGAATTTGGGTGGTACCACGAGAGCCTTCGTCCCATTTGGCGACGGGGCTTTTTTATATTTTGTCCCGAAAATGATTTTATTAAAGGAGATTTTTATTATGCAGTGGACAGGTCTTAACGACTTACGCGAAAAGTATCTTTCATTCTTTGAGAGCAAGAACCATACACGTATGGCGAGCGCTTCACTCGTTCCTCAGGGCGACAAGAGCCTCCTTCTCATAAATTCAGGTATGGCTCCGCTCAAGAAATTCTTCCTCGGACAGGCTACACCTCCTAATGTGAGAGTAACTACCTGCCAGAAATGTATCAGAACACCTGATATTGAAAGTGTCGGCAAGACTGCACGCCACGGTACATATTTTGAAATGCTCGGAAACTTCTCATTCGGAGATTACTTCAAGCCCGAAGCTATCGCATGGGCATGGGAGTTCCTCACAAAGGAACTTGAGATCCCTGCTGACCGCCTCTGGATCACTATCTACGAGAGCGATGATGAAGCTGAGCAGATATGGGAGAACAATATAGGTATCCCTCACGAAAGAATAATCCGTCTCGGCAAAAAGGACAATTTCTGGGAGCATGGTTCGGGTCCCTGCGGTCCGTGTTCGGAGATACACTTCGACCGCGGCGAGGCATATGGTCCGTTCGAGAACTTCGAGCAGGCAAGCGACTGCGACCGTGTTATCGAGATATGGAACCTTGTATTCAGCCAGTTTGACAGCGACGGCGAGGGTCACTATGCTGAGATGAAGAATAAGAATATTGATACAGGTATGGGTCTTGAGAGACTTGCCTGCGTAATGCAGGATGTTGACAACATTTTCGAGGTCGACACTGTTCAGAACATCATGAAGCACATTTCAAAAATTGCAGGAGTTGAGTACAAGAAAGACCACAAGACCGACGTCTCACTCCGCGTTATCACTGACCATATCCGCAGTACTACATTCATGGTAGGCGACGGTATCATGCCTTCAAACGAAGGACGCGGCTACGTACTTCGCCGTCTTCTCAGAAGAGCAGCACGTCATGGCAGACTCTTGGGTATCACAAGACCCTTCCTTTGCGAGGTATGCGACACAGTTATAAACGAAAATGCAAATGCATATCCCGAGCTTGCTGAAAAGCGTGATTACATCAAGAAGATAATCGGCGTTGAGGAAGAGGCTTTTGCTAAGACTGTTGACAAGGGTTCAGAGCTTCTCAGCGGCTTCACTGCTGCACTCAAGGCAGAGGGCAAAACAGTTCTTTCAGGCGATGACGCATTCAAGCTTTCTGACACATACGGCTTCCCGATAGACCTTACAGAGGAAATATGTGAGGAGCAGGGTCTCACTGTTGACCGCGAGCGTTTCACAGAACTTGCAAAGGAGCAGAGGGCACGTGCAAAGGCTGACCACGCTGCAAAGGCAAGCTCTTCATGGGCTGACAACAGCATAAGAGTTGACGCAGCACCTACTGTATTCACAGGCTACACCGATTTCACAGCCAAGGACGCTGAGATACTTGCTATGTACAAGGACGGTACAGAAGTATACTACGCTGACGAGGGAGACGAGGTTGCAATCGTTCTCGACGTTACACCTTTCTACGCTGAGAGCGGCGGACAGGTAGGCGATATCGGTACTATCATGACAGGTCATAACCTTGCCTGTGTTGCTGATACTATCAAGTCTGAGGGACACTTCCTCCACATCGCAACTATCGAGCAGGGTACACTCCGCAAGGGCGACAAGGTAACAGCTGCTATCGACGGTGAGCGCAGACTTGCTATCATGAGAAACCATACCACTGCACACCTTCTCCAGTATGCACTCCGTCAGGTACTCGGTGACCACGTTCATCAGGCAGGACAGCTTGTTAACGAGAAGGCTTGCCGTTTCGACTTCAACCACTTCTCAGCAATGACTCCCGAGGAGATATCAAGAGTAGAGAACCTCGTAAACCATGAGATAATGCGTGCACTTCCTGTGACTATGGAGGAAATGCCGATAGAGCAGGCTAAGAAACTCGGAGCTATGGCACTGTTTGGTGAGAAGTACGGCGATACAGTAAGAGTTGTTACCGCTCACCACTCGGTTGAATTCTGCGGCGGTACACATATCTCAAATACATCTCAGATAGGACTCTTCAAGATAGTTTCCGAAAGCTCTGTAGCAGCAGGTGTAAGACGTATCGAAGCTGTAACAGGTCTCGGAGTAATGGAGCTTCTCAATGAGTTCAAGGATACTATTGCACGTTCCGCAAAGGCACTCAAGCTTGCAAATGTGAACGAGCTGCCTGAGAAGTGTGCAGCTGTAACAGCGGAGCTCAAGGACAAGGACAAGAAGCTTGAAAGTCTCACACAGCAGATAGCAAACGCTAAAACTGCCGCACTCTTTGACAATGCAAAAGAAGTTGCAGGTGTTAAGCTTGTATCTGCACGCATGGACGGTTCAACTCCTGATGCACTCCGCAAGCTTGGCGACAGTGTAAAGGACAAGGACGAGGCGATTATCGCACTCTTTGCCGGAACAGTAGGCGAGAAGGGTACATTCTACTGCGTATGCACTAAGGAAGCAGTAGCAAAGGGCGGAAATGCCGGAAAGATAGTACGTGAAGTTGCAGCTGTAACAGGCGGTAAGGGCGGCGGTAAGCCGGACGGTGCTATGGCAGGTGCAGGCGACATCACAAAGATAGACGAGGCTCTTGGAAAGTTTGAGAGTGTTGTTTCGGAAATAATCAAGTAAAGGAGTAATAATATGGATTGCTTATTCTGCAAAATAATCGACGGAGAGATACCGAGTAACAAGGTTTACGAAGATGAATACGTTTACAGCTTCAAGGACATCGCTCCTATAGCTCCGGTACACTATCTCATTATCCCGAAGGCACATATTTCGTGTGCCAACGAGATAACAGAGGAGAACTCTTCACTCGTTGCAAAGGTATTCGAGGCTGCTGCAAAGATTGCAAAGGCTGAGGGTATCGAGAGCTACCGTATAATCAATAACTGCGGAGACGATGCAGGTCAGACTGTAAAACACCTTCATTTCCATATGCTCGCAGGAGTAAAGATGGGTTGGGGACCTGAGTCACTCGGCAAAACTGAATAAGGAGACGGCACTATGGCAAAGACATATAAAATGACCATAGCAGGTCTTGAACGTGAACTGCCTATATGTCCTATCAGTGATAAGCTTGATATAGCAGCATTTATAATGTTTTCAGACGTTGAGATAACAGTTGCAGCTGCGGAGGCACTTTTAAAGAAGTGCCCCGACTTTGATGTTATCATTACAGCTGAGTCGAAGGGAATACCGCTCGGATATGAACTTGCAAGACAGAGCGGTAAGCCTTATGTAGTTGCGAGAAAGTCCGTCAAGCTTTACATGACTGACCCTATCTCAGTAACTGTCAAGTCGATAACAACCGCTGATGAGCAGACTTTGCACATTTCAGCTGAAAAAGCTGCAATGCTCAAAGGCAAAAAGGTACTCATCGCTGACGACGTTATCAGTACCGGCGAGTCACTGAAGGCTCTCGAAAAGCTTGTTGAGGCTGCAGGAGGAAATATCGCTGCAGAAGCAGCTGTCCTTGCTGAGGGCGACGCTGCTGACAGAACTGATATAATATTCCTTGAGAAACTGCCTCTTTTCTTTAAATAAGTAACATATGAAGCGAAAAATGATTGGAGCGGCAGCAGCATATATGTCGGGATTGTTTTTCGCTTTGTTTTTTACCGATATTAAGGGAATCCTGATATATGCTTCTGCCGCTGCGGCGGTTTTCATATATGGCAGACGCAGAGGTTTCAGCATTGCCGACCATGCCATTATCGCAGTTTCCTTTGTATCAGCGGTAATTATAAGCCTTTCTTATACGGCTTATAATTATGACCGTATCGTTGCTTATGATGGTGAAAAAGGCAGTTTCACCGGAAGTGTTACTGAGATAAGACACTACGAAGACGGCAAGAATGCCTATACACTGAAAGGCAGAATAAACGGAACTGTCCCTGCGAAGATATGCTTTTATTCCGGTGAACTCGGTGCACAGACCGGCGATAATATCAGCTTTGAAAAGTGTACTTTCTTCAAGCCGGAAGACAGCTATTTATATGCTTCTGAGCGGATATACCGCTCACGGCACATTTTCCTCAAAGCGAGTATCCTGAGTGGGATAAGAGTTGAACATACGAACAGGAGATTGTTGAAAAGAAAGCTTGATTCCTACCGTGACAAAATGATAGCTGAGTTCAAGTCTGAACTCGGTAACGAGTGCGGAAGTTTTCTTGCAGGAATGGTTTTCGGCGACAAGACCGACTTTGATGAAAACACACGTACTGTCCTTTACAGGACCGGAATCGGTCACGTACTCGCTGTTTCCGGACTTCACGTATCAATAATCGCCTCACTGATATGGACTCTGCTTTCACGTCTTAATGTCAACAGATTTGCGGCATTTGCGGTCATGAACGTGCTTCTTCTTGTTATGACAGCTATGGCGAACTATCCTGTTTCGGCATTGAGAGCGGCAATAATGCTTGATATAATGTACTCTGCAAAGCTGTTCCGTCGGCAGAACGATTCGTTCAATTCGCTTGCAGTCGCGGCACTTATTATTGCGGTGTCTGACCCTTACAGTGTTTGCAGTGCAGGATTTCTTTTGTCGCTGTCCGGAACATTCGGTATAGCGGTGTTTGCACCATATATGACAAAGAAAATGGAACGTGAGACTGCATTTCAGCAGTTCACAGTAAGTCTCGTGACCGGTATATGTACAACTCTTGCGGTGTTCCCTGTGAGTTTGTGGTTCTTCGACGAGACCTCAGTCATATCACCGCTTGCAAATCTTATTCTTGTGCCGATGTGTACAGCGGCAATGGTTATCGGATTTATCTACGTATTTACATTCGGTTTACTGCCGATATTACCGCTTTCAGGAAACATCATACGCAGTGTGATATTTCTTTCTGACAAGATAGCTTCTGTAGGTATATTTCATGTGTCTGATTCAACCGGTACTTTGCGTGCGCTCCTTATAGTATGTGCGGCGGCAGTAGTATTTTTCCATATGTTCAGGAAAAGCCGGAGACTCACAGCTGTACTTACTGCGGCAGGTGTTGCGGCGGTTTCGGTTTGGTCTGCGGCGTATGGACTTTTCCGTCGAAGCGTGTGTACAGTAGCTGTATTGGGAAGCGGTGCAAATGCGGCGGTAGTTGTAATGCATGACGGACATACCTGTATAGCAGACCTTAGCGGCAATAAGCGTTCAGCTGAGTATGTAAGGAAGTATCTCATGGTGAATGGTGTGATATCCACGGATACGGTTATACTTACAAAAAATGCTGAAAGTGAATATCCATTGTATGAGTACGAACTCGGACTTTTCGGGGTGAAAAACTGGATAGTGTCCGGAGATGAAAAAGTCGGCGACAGCTTTATTGTTGAAGGTGACGGTTATAAACTTGATTATGATTCAGGTACACTGAGGGTATCATCTGAAGATACGGATATCGTATTCGTGCCTGCGGTGTCAGGTAAACCCGACGGCGACTTAACAGTCTTTTATGGAAGATATAAAAAAGAAAATGCTCCGTACAGTGAGAATGATACGGACAGACAAAATATAGATCTGTATACGGACGGCAATAATCTTGAGATAACTGCCGACGCAGACAGATTCATGATAAGGAGGCTGTAATGCCTAAGACCGATGTCAAGGGACTGGCAACAGCCCTGAAAAAGAATGGTGTAAGCCGGATATACTACATCTGCGGAGCGGACGTTGTCGGAGTTGAAAAGGCTACAAAGCTCGTGCTGAATACTGCTCTCGGCGGTGAGGACGACCTCGCCCTCACGAAGCTCAACGGCAAGGAACTCGATATTCCGGCACTTCACGACCTTATAGAAATGGCTCCGATGTTTTCGGAGTATAACTGCATACTGATAAACGACTATAATTGCGAGAAACCGTACGACGATATGCGCGGTCACAAAGCTGACGACATCAACAAACAGCTTATGAATGCTCTGAAGGATATACCCGAGCAGACCGTCGTGATATTCAATGTTACCGGATTTGAGATAAAAACCAAATATGACTATAAGTCCGGTGCTAATCTCATAGTTGACAAAAACAAGAAACTTGCGGATTATGCGGAAAAAAACGGTATACTCTGCATGGCGGAACTGAAAAGTTCGGGTGAGTTAGCCAAGATGATCGCGACAAAAATATCGGCACGCGGAGGAATGATGTCGATACCTGTTGCAAAAGAGCTGGCTGAAATGTGTCTTTGTGACGAGCTTACGATTTCAAACGAGATAGACAAGCTTTGCGCGTATGCCGGAAGCAGTGAGATAACATCGGAAATGCTGGGTGAACTTGTCCACGAGCAGAACGACACAACTATATATAATCTTGCAAATGCTGTTGCATCAATGGACGCGAAGGCAGCATACGAAGCGGTCGGACAGCTCAATATCGACAATGAAAACAGGGGAGCGGCACTTTATGCGCTGACGGGAGTTTTTCTTGATCTGTACAGAGGAGCGTGTGCGTCGAAATTCAGGGTCATGCCCGAGACTGCCGCAGCTGATTTCGGATACGGTCCTAAGCGGTCATTTGTAATGAAAAACTCAATGCGGGACGCTCAGAAGTTTGGTATAGAGCGTCTGCGGAGGTGCCTGATAATACTCCGTGATACTACCGTTAAACTGAACTCAAGTCCGGTTGACCCGCGAACTGCTATCGAGCAGGCAATAACTGAAATGCTCGTACTCAGACCTGTCCGGAGGCAAAGATGATAAAAATAAATGAAGCTATAATCGTAGAGGGAAAATATGACAAGATAAGACTTTGTTCGGTCGTTGACGCCGTCATCATAGTTACTGACGGTTTCGGCATTTTCAAAGATGCGGAAAAGCTTGAGCTCATACGTTACTATGCTGAAAGGACGGGTATAGTTATACTCACTGATTCCGACAGTGCCGGACGCAAGATACGAGGATATATCAAGGGTGCGGTAAAGAATGGCTGCGTGAAAAATGTCTATATACCCGACGTATTCGGCAAAGAAAAACGCAAGACAAAGCCTTCGGCAGAAGGAAAACTCGGAGTTGAAGGTATCGACGGCGCTACTCTTCTTGCAGCTTTTGAGAAAGCGGGAATTACCGCTTCAGAGCGTGACAGCGAGCCGGACATTACAAAGTTTACGCTGTATGAGCTTGGACTGAGCGGCGGAAGTAACAGCTCAGCACTTCGCAGACAGCTTCAGAAGCGTCTCGGACTTCCGTCACTCCTCTCGGCTGGTGCACTTGTTGAGGTACTCAATACAATGATGACTGCGGAGGAACTTGCGGCTGAAGTGGAAGCAATGAAGGAGGAAGAACATGGAGTATAGCAGCCTTCTGTTCATCTATGCATTTTTCCCTCTTTCACTCGTAGTGTATTATTTGTCGCCGAAAAAGTACAGAGACCTTGCTTTGTTGATGCTAAGTATGGTTTTCAGCGGACTTTTCGGTGCAGGCAGCCTTGTCCTTTTGCTTGTATATACTGCTGTAAACTATGTCTGCGGCAGGAGTGCCGGAGCATTGCGCGAGAAAAAAACCAGATGTGCATTAATACCGTTTGCATTCGGCATTACATTTGACATAGCGGCTGTATTCATATTCAGAATAAGCTGCTTTTCATGGATAACAAGTGCACTTCGTTTCCCCGACGGATTCTTTCCTATAGGAATATCATTTTTTACTCTTTCGTCAATAGGTTACCTTATAGATGTATTCACCGGAAAAATAAAAGCAGAAAAAAACGTTATACGTTTTTCGCTTTTCATTATGATGTTTCCGCGCCTGCTGATGGGACCGGTCCTCAGATATGACATTTTCGCACGCATACTCCGCAGCCGTAAATACGGAATGCCGGAACTTAGCAAGGGATTTTCGATATTTATAAAGGGACTTGCAAAGAAGGTGATAGCTGCTGACACACTGTACTCTATGTATATGGCGGTAAAAGCAGCTGACCTTAAAAGTATTTCAGCAGGAACGGCTTGGCTTGGTGCGGCGGCATACCTTCTCTGCCTCTACTTCACTCTTTCGGGTATTTCTGATATGGGCACAGGTATCGGATATTGTTTCGGATTCCGCTTCCCACAGAGCTTCAACTATCCGATGTTCAGCAGCAGAATACGATATTTTGCCGCAAAATGGCACGTTCAGGTAATACACTGGTTCAGGAAGTATATAACACGTCCGCTGACTTCAAGGGTCGATAACCGCCATATAAGCAAGCTTGTGTTCATTCTTGCATGGGCACTTGCCGGATACTGGTACGGATTCGACCTTAGCAGTGCGGTATGGGGAGTACTCATGGGTGCGGCGATTATAATCGAAAATAAGCTCAGCAATTCTAAAATGCTCAAGGCGACTGGAATCATCTATACGTTTATACTCACTACTCTGTTTGCGGTATTTCTCATGGGCGACAGTGTATCCGATTCGCTTGAGTATGTATTGGCAATGCTTGGAAGTAACCATGCACTTGCTGACGGTCTGACCGTGTATCTGCTGAAGTCATATCTTGTGGTAATGCTTATGACCATGTATGCTTCGACTGATTTGTTCAGGAACATGATGCTGCGTTCGGAAATAACTCGCATACGCACAACTCTCAGGGCAATATCGCCGGTCAGCATGGTGATAGTCCTGATAATCTGTACGGCACTTATCGCATATACCGGAAGTTCGGGAATGCTAATTATGCAACTGTAAGGGGGGAGCTATTTGACTAAGCTTACAAACAGGCTGACCGCGGCAGCAGTACTCCTGTTCATATCAGTGGTAGGAGCTGCAACACTTGTGAATATAGCAATATCCGGCGATAAGGACAATATCGCAGTTGCTCCGGAAATCAGCGGCAGCGGCTGCGGAGGCAGATTTGAAGCGGCAGCAGCAGAAAAATTTGCCGGCAGAGACGGTTGGATAGCTTTGGGTTCAAGACTTGATTCAGCGATGAAAGGCAGCATCGTGAACGGAGTATACGTGGCTGATGACCGCCTTATATCGGCAGAAGGAATAAGCGAAAAGGGATTCAGCGAGAGTGCGGAGTATGTCAACAGCTTCACAAGAAATTATGACGGAGCAGTGTACTTTGCGGCAGTCCCGACGTCTGCCGGAGTTTATGGAGACAAGCTCCCCGACTATTTGTCACGCGGTGCAGAAAAACAGCTTATAGACAGTCTGTACGATTCTCTTGACTCTAATATCAGGCGGATAAACACATACGACCTCATGAAAATGATGAGTGAGGAAAGGGTATATATGCGCAGTGATAGTAAATGGACGATGTACGGGGCATACTGTGTATACAGAACAGTAATACAGAAACTCGGATTACAGCCGGTATCTTACGACAAATACCATATCCGTCACGTTACCGATAAGTACTGCGGTGATTTATACAGGAAAACGCTGTATATGAAATGTGAACCTGATATTCTCGACGTATATGAATATCCCGAAGGTACATCAATAAAAAGCTGTATGGGATACGACAATGAAGGGAATGCCGAGCCGCTCGAACTCTACGATGAGGAAGCGGTCAACAGCGACGATATGTATTCTCTCTATCTTGGAGCCGAACACCCTCTTGTGAGAATACGCACAGACGGCAACAATGACCGGCATCTTCTGCTGATAGGAAGCAAATGTGCCGCAAGCTTTGTTCCGTTTCTTGTACAGCATTACAGCGAGATAACATTTGTTAGACCGGAACTTATGGACCGTCCGCTCAACGTGTTCATTTCTCCCGACGATTATGAACAGACGCTGTTCCTGTTTGGAATCGACTCAGTAGGCGACAGCGGATTAAAATATATTGAAATGAGGTAAAACGTTATGAAGGCATTGATAACAGGTGCAACATCAGGTATTGGAATGAGTATGGCAAGAAAACTCAGCAAGCGCGGATGGAAACTCGTACTCACAGGCAGAAATGAGCGTGTACTCAGGGGATTGCAGTGTGAACTCGGAAGAGCAGAGATTATTACTGCGGAACTCTCTAAAAAAGAGGACGTTTTCAAAGTATATGAATTCTGCAAGGACAAGAATATCGACCTCCTCATCAACAATGCAGGCTACGGAATATTCGGCAGATTCGAGCATACTGACCTCGAAGATGAGCTTGACATGATAAACGTAAATATAACAGCAGTACACATTCTTACAAAGCTTTTTCTGCGTGATTTCAAGAGACGCGACCACGGTATGATTCTAAACGTTGCATCGTCAGCAGGATTTATGACAGGACCGCTTCTTTCGTCTTATTACGCTTCTAAAAACTACGTTGTAAGACTCAGCCTTGCGATAGCAGAAGAACTTCGCCGTGACAAGTCTAACGTAAGCATAACAGTACTTTGTCCCGGACCGGTCGACACAAACTTCAATAATCGTGCAGGAGTTACATTCAGCATAAAGCCGCTTACAGCTGACTATGTTGCTGAATATGCACTCAGAAAGACCTTTGATGGTCAGCTTGTTGCGATTCCGGGACTATCAGTACGAGCAGGTGTTATCGCATCAAGATTTGTACCGCTGAAACTGATGTCGGCAATAACCTATGGCATACAGCACAGGAAAAAGCCTGTTGACGGCAAGGGCAGGACTGTAACTTCATGAAGGACATAAGTTACAGAGTCGCTCTCGGGGGAATAGTATCGGCTCTGTGCCTTGTTACGATGTTTCTTGCAGGCATAATGACACCGCTGTATCTGCTTCTTCCGATGATAGCCGGTACTCTTCTGCTTATCATTGCTGAGGAAGTCAGCATTGGCTGGGCACTTCTGACATATATTGCGGTAAGTCTGCTCTCACTGTTCATAACCGCAGACAAAGAGGCGGCACTGATATTTATAATGCTGTTCGGGCATTACCCGATATTGCGGTATTATCTGCAAAAGATAAAGCTTTCGCCTATAAGATTTGCGGCAAAAATGGCTGTATTCAATGTGTGTGCAGTGAGCTTTTTTTACGTGACGGTGTATCTGTTCGGCATAAAGGAAATGCTTGATGATATGAGTGACTTCGGAAAATACGGAAGCTATATAATGCTTGCAGTATGTAATGTGGTATTCATACTGTACGACATCAACCTTGATTTTGTATACAAAATATATATCAAGCGGCTGATGCCGAAATTCAAGCGTAAACGCTGAGGGAGGACTTATGAAAAACATAACAGTCGGCATAACTGCACACGTCGATTCCGGAAAGACTACCCTTGCTGAAGCGATGCTGTATAAATCCGGTCAGATACGCAAACTC
This sequence comes from uncultured Ruminococcus sp., assembly GCA_900315975.1. Next base: position 61,003 of record ONBA01000001.1, on the reverse strand, counting down.
GGACGCGTTGACAACGGCAGTTCATTTCTTGATACCGATTCTATAGAGCGTGACCGCGGAATTACGATATTTGCAAGTCAGGCAGAACTTTCTTCCGGCGATAAGCACATCACCTTGCTCGATACTCCCGGGCATATTGACTTTTCTGCTGAAACTGAGCGGACTATGCGTGTGATGGACTACGCTATACTTGTTATCAGCGGTACAGATGGAGTACAGAGTCATACATCGACGTTGTGGAAGCTTCTGATGAAGTATGAGGTACCGGTTTTCATCTTCGTGAACAAAATGGACCTTATCGGTGCGGACAGAGTGTCGATACTTTCAAAGCTTCGCCGTCAGCTTTCGGACGGCTGTACAGATTTTACGCTTCCGGAAGATGAACTATGTGAGAATGCCGCATCATGCGATGAAAAGCTGATGGAGGAATACCTCGAATCAGGCAGTCTCACCGACGACAGCATAACCGCGGCAATAGCTGAGCGTAAGATATTTCCGTGCTTTTTCGGTTCGGCACTGAAAATGGACGGAGTTGAGGAGTTTCTCAGTGCGCTCGGACGGTTTACATCTGAGCCTGAACACAGTCAGGAGTTCGGGGCAAAAGTCTATAAGATAGCATACGACAGCAAGGGAACACGTCTGACTCATCTGAAAATAATGGGCGGGACCCTTCGTGTGCGCGACGAGATAATGTATACCGATGCTGACGGCGGTGAGGTCACAGGCAAGGTAAGCTCTGTCAGATTTTATTCAGGTGAAAAATTCCGTACCGCAGAGTGTGCAGAAGCAGGTGAGGTTTGTGCTGTGACAGGTCTCGACGGAACTTTTGCCGGACAGGGTATAGGCAGTATCAGAAACTCAGACCGCGCAGTACTTGAACCGGTAATGACATATAAGGTACTGTTTCCGACTGAGAAAAATGCCTATGATGTACTCAGGGATATGCGGCGGCTTGAGGACGAAGACCCTCAGCTTCACATTGTATGGAACGAACAGCTGAGAGAGATACATATTCAGCTTATGGGTGCGGTACAGCTTGAAGTCCTGAGCCGCGTGATATCGGAAAAATTCGGCTATGATGTTGAATTCGGGAGCGGAGCAGTTGCTTATAAGGAAACTATAGCCGCAGAAGCGGAAGGTGTAGGACACTATGAACCTCTTCGGCACTATGCGGAGGTACATCTGCTTATGACTCCTCTGCCTTTGGGAAGCGGACTTCAGTTTGACACTGACTGTTCGGAGGACGTCCTCGACCGCAACTGGCAGCGGCTTATCCTTACACATCTTGAAGAAAAGCCGCATATCGGCGTACTCACCGGTTCACCGATAACTGACATGAAGATAACACTTGTTTCTGGCAAGGCACACCTTAAACACACTGAGGGCGGCGACTTTCGTCAGGCGACTTATCGTGCTGTACGGCAGGGACTCCGCACCGCAGGCTGCGTACTGCTTGAGCCGTACTACGATTATGAACTTGAAGTTCCGTCGGAATTTGTCGGCAGGGCGATTTCTGATTTACAGCATATGTCCGCAGAATTTTCAACTCCTGAAACAGCAGGGGAGATGTCTGTGATAAAGGGGACAGCGCCGGTTTCTGAGATGAGTGATTACCAGTCGGAGCTTATAGGGTATACACGAGGCAAGGGACGGCTTTCTTGTGTGAATTCGGGATACAGACTGTGTCACAATGCAGATGAGGTCATAGCTGATATGGCTTATGACTGTGACGGCGACCTTGAAAACAGTGCAGATTCGGTATTTTGCAGTCATGGAGCAGGTTATGTGGTCAAGTGGGACGAAGTACCTCAGCATATGCATCTGCCGTCGTGTCTGTCGGCTGAAACTGCTGAAACTGAGAATGAGAAGCAGCGTAAGGTACAGCGATTTTTCGAGCGGGCAGCGTCCGATGAGGAGCTGATGGAGATATTCGAGCGTACTTACGGCAAGATAGAGCGTGACCCGCGCAAAGCGTTCAAGCGCACGAAAACTGAAAAAGACTACAGCAAACCCGTAAGACTGCCGGACTACGACGGACCCGATTATCTTCTCGTTGACGGATATAACATCATATTCGCGTGGGACGACCTGAAAAAAATCGCAGACGAAAACCTCGACGCGGCAAGAGCTGAGCTTGTAAAGATAATGTGCAATTATCAGGGCTACTGTGGATATGAAGTAATAATCGTATTTGATGCATATAAGGTCAAGGGACGTCATCGCGACGTCGAGAGGTACTATAATATAAATATAGTATATACCAAGGAATCGGAAACTGCCGATACGTACATCGAGCGAGTGAGCCGTGAGCTGTCGAAGAATCACCGCGTAAGAGTTGCGACCTCGGACGGTCCGGAGCAGATGATAATTTTCGGAAACGGTGCGATGCGCATTTCTGCGGCGGAATTAAAAGCACGTGTCAGTGCGGCAGACAGAGCTATTCGTGAGTTTCTTGATAACTGAGATTTTTAAGGGCGGACTAAAGTCCGCCTTTTTGTGATAGGTCCAATATATCGACGCTATATGAAATAAATATCGTGAAACTGATAAAATAAATAAAAAAACTTGAAAAAATAGTGGAAATTTATTTTTATATGTGTTATAATTAATTCGATTGGGTCATTTGCAAAGACGCAATAGACCTTTATGCTCCACCGGAGCTGAAAGTAATGAAATTCTGCTTAGCAGATTTATTTTTGAGGAGGCTTGTACATGAAAAAAGTGCAACTGACAGAAACCGTTTTGCGTGACGCTAACCAGTCTCTCATGGCTACGCGTCTGCCTTATTCAGATTATGAGGATATCCTCGCTGATATGGACAAGGCCGGATACTATTCCGTAGAGTGCTGGGGCGGAGCAACATTCGACTCATGTCTCAGATATCTCGGTGAAGACCCGTGGGAGAGACTCCGCGGACTCAGAAAGAACCTTCCTAACACAAGACTTCAGATGCTTCTGAGAGGCCAGAATCTTCTCGGATATAAGCACTACCACGATGATGTTGTTGAGAAGTTTATAGAGCTTTCTATCAAGAACGGTATCGACGTTATCCGTATCTTCGACGCTCTCAACGATTTCAGAAACATCGAGACTGCCCTCAATGCTACAAAGAAGTATGCAACTGAAAGAACTATCGCTTCAGGCTGTATCTCATACACTCAGAGCCCGGTGCATACTGTTGACAAGTACATTGAGATGTGCAAGGAACTCAAGACTATGGGATTTGATACTATCTGCCTCAAGGATATGGCAGGTACAATGTCTCCTTACGAGGCTGAGCACCTCATCAAGGGCATCAAGGACGCTATCGGCGACATGACTCTTATCCTCCATACCCACTGCACAACAGGTATGGCATACATGACTATCACAAAGGCAATTGAGTCAGGTATCGACGTTATAGACACTGCTACATCATGCTTCTCAGGCGGTACTTCACAGCCTGCTACAGAAACAATGTACTACGCACTCAAGCAGTACGGCATTGAAACAGGTCTTGACGAGGATATCATCAATAAGGTAAACGACTACTTCAAACCCATCAAGCAGAAATATGTTGACAACGGTCAGCTCAACCCGAAGAGCCTTGCAACAGACGCTCAGGCACTCGTATACAAGGTTCCCGGCGGTATGCTTTCAAATATGATAGCTAACCTCACAGATATGCACGCTATGGACAAGTTTGATGCGGCTCTCGCTGAGATTCCTAAGGTAAGAGCAGACCTCGGATATCCTCCGCTTGTTACACCTCTTTCACAGATGGTAGGAAATCAGGCAGTAACAAATGTCCTTATCGGCGAGCGCTATAAGAACATCTCAAAGGAAGTAAAGAACTACATAAAGGGCGAGTATGGTATTGCACCGGCTCCTCTTGACGAAGCACTCTCAAAGAGCGTTCTCGGAGACGAAGCTCCTGTTGACTGCCGTATCGAGGACCAGAAGCGTACAGGTGAGGAGTTCACCTCTGCAAGAGAGGCTCTCGGTGACCTCTGCCGCTGTGAGGAAGATGTAATGAGCTACATCTGCTACCCCGACCAGACAATGAAGTTCCTTAAGGACCGCAAGGCTCAGGAGGAGAATGAGGCAGTTTACACCATCGAGGAAATGTAAGGAGGTCTGCGGTTATGAACTTTACATTACTTGCCGCTCAGACTGCTGACAGCGGCACTAAAATGGAAATAGGCGACGCTGCCATAACAGCTGTATTCGGCTATGCTGTCGTATTCTTCGGACTTGTTCTTCTGATGTGCGTGCTTTATATCACAGGCGCTATCTTCAAGAGCAAGGACGCTAAGGCGAAGGCTGCACTTGAAAACGTAAAGAAGGAAGTTGAGGCTAAGCCCCTCACTGTTACTCCTGCGGCTCAGCCTGAAGCTCCCGGTTCTGCCGGACACGTAAAACTCCACGGTGTACCTGATAAGGAAGCCGCTATGATAATGGCTATCGTTGCCGATAAAATGCAGACTCCGCTCAATGAGCTGCGCTTTATTTCCATTAAGGAGGTCAAATAACAATGAAGTATAAAGTAACACTTAACGGTAAAACTTATGAAGTTGAAGTAGAAAAGGGTAAGGCTATTCTCCTCGACGAGTATGAGGCACTTGCTCCTGCACCGGCTGCTCAGGCAGCTCCTGCCGCTGCTGCTGCACCTGCTGCTCCTGCGGCAGCTCCCGCACCCGCTGCTCCTGTAAATCTTGCAGCAGGCGAGACAGTTGCAGCTCCTATGCCCGGCAATATCCTCCGTGTTGACGTTGCACAGGGCGATACTGTAAAGGCTGGTCAGATACTTGTTATCCTCGAAGCTATGAAGATGGAGAACGAGATCGTATCTCCTAAGGACGGTACTGTTGCTCAGGTAGTTACAAGCAAGGGCGCAGTAGTTGACACAGGCGCTCCGCTCGTTATTATAGCGTAAGGAGGGCAAATAATGAATATTGTTGAGACCCTTGAAAAGCTGTGGAACGATTCAGGCTTCCAGAGCTTCTTCGTTGACGGAGGCTGGAAGAACCTCATCATGATAGCAATATCATGCGTTCTTCTTTACCTCGGTATCGTAAAAAAGTTCGAGCCGCTTCTGCTTGTTGGTATAGCATTCGGATGCCTGCTCGTTAACCTTTCGTATTTCGGACCCGAATCCACTGATGCACTCTATCACCCTGAATTGTGGAAGCAATTCCTTGATGAATCGAGTGAGTATTACCACAGCTACGGACACGTAATGGCTCACGGCGGATTGCTGGATATCCTCTATATCGGTGTTAAAGCCGGAATTTATCCGTCACTGATATTCCTCGGTGTCGGTGCTATGACAGACTTCGGTCCGCTTATAGCTAACCCGAAGAGCCTCCTCCTCGGAGCTGCTGCACAGATGGGTGTATTCCTCGCATTCTTTGGTGCTGTATGCCTCGGATTCACAGGCAATCAGGCAGCTTCTATCGGAATCATCGGCGGTGCTGATGGTCCTACTGCTATCTTCCTTACAACAAGACTTGCTCCCGAGCTTCTCGGACCTATAGCTATCGCTGCTTACTCCTACATGGCTCTTATCCCTATGATACAGCCTCCGCTTATGAAGCTTCTCACAACTGAGAAGGAGCGCAAGGTAAAGATGGAACAGAACAGAAACGTTACAAAGACAGAGAAGATAATCTTCCCGATAATCGTAGCAATGTTCGTTATCCTTCTTCTCCCTTCAACAGCTCCGCTCGTTGGCTGCCTTATGCTTGGTAACCTTTGGAGAGAGTGCGGCGTTACAGAGAGACTGTCCGATACAGTTCAGAATGCTCTCATGAACATCGTAACCGTATTCCTCGGAATATCAGTTGGTGCTACAACAGCTGCAAGCAGCTTCCTCAACATCAAGACACTCATGATAATCGCACTCGGACTTACAGCGTTCGCATTCTCGACTATCGGCGGACTTCTTGTTGGTAAGATTATGTACATACTCACAGGCGGAAAGGTTAACCCGCTCATTGGTTCAGCAGGTGTTTCCGCAGTTCCTATGGCTGCAAGAGTATCGCAGATGGAGGGACAGAAGGCAAATCCTTCAAACTTCCTTCTCATGCACGCAATGGGACCGAACGTTGCAGGCGTTATTGGTTCTGCAATTGCAGCAGGATTCCTTCTTGCTGTATTCGGCAAATAAAGTAACAAAACCGGAAGAAGAACAGATAAGTTTTTCTTCCGGTTTTTAATTTACAGTGTTTGAAAAAGCGTATTTTTTTGACACTTTGTAAAATGTCCGATTTGTAAAAAGATACAAAACAAACATTCTGCCAAAAGATTTTCAACCCCAATCCACGTTTTTCTAACATTAAATCAACAACGTATCAACAGGTTCTCCACAGATAAAATGTTGAGCGTTGAAAAGTCAGCTTCCTTTATTTGTGCAAATTGGAGACTTTAGTTTTTTTGGTTGACAATAGTCGCAAATTGTATTATAATGGAAACTACAGAGATATAAAAGCTGACATAAAGAAAAAAAAGTCAGCCTTACGCAAGGTGTAGAATGAACAGAAGAAGGGAACGCATTGCTTTATTATCCGTTTTGGGTCGGCATAGCTGTTTTCTTGTAGTCTGATAGCAGAATAAGAAAACCGTTATGCCTGTTTTTATTTTTGCAATGCGTATTGAAAGAGGACAAGCCTTGCGTATCTTTCAAAAATTATGGAGAGTAGCGGCTCTCTTTTACATTGTGCAGAACAAATAAACGCAAAGGGGGACAATTCAATGCAAAAGATGCGTTTACAGAAGCGTAAGCTCGCTTTGACAGCCGGAATGCTTGTGGCTGTTATTTTTATTCTTGACGGTGCAAAGCGTCAGATTTTCAGAACTGATACGTCAAACAGTATCGTTGTAGACGGCTCGTTCAGGTCTAACGGAGTTTCAAATGCGAATGCGGGAGAAACAGTTCCGTTCACACTTGATGAAAATGGACAGCCTACAACTGCTTTTGAAGGTATAAAATATGCCGGATTCAATGAGACGGAAATCGACTCATCTGATATCAATCAGGGACTCCTTGTCCTTGCTGATGCTGAACATCCGGTTGCAGCTGCAAATAAGGATTCGATGGTTGACCTCGCAGACTGCAAAAACGAGTTCTATTCGCTTGCAGATGAAGAGGAACACGTTTACCTCAACGCTGATGCGGCAGAGGCACTCAACTGCATGATGGCTGACTATAACTCAGCTACAGAACTTGACGATTTTGTTGTATATGGTACAACTGATACATTCACTGGTTCAGGATCGAGCTGTGACCGCTATTTTCAGGAGCGAGTTACCGGAAACACTGTTGACCTCGCACTTTTAGGTGCAGACTCGATAATTGATTATGACGGACTCGATGAAGAGGGCTGGATAATCGAGAATTGTGTTAAGTACGGATTTATCGTAAGATATCCTAAAGATAAGGACGAAAAGACCGGCGAGAGCTACTGTCCGTGGCATCTCCGCTATGTAGGAAAGCTTCACGCTTCAAATATGCAGAAGAATGGACTTTGCCTTGAAGAGTACCTTGAAGCTCTTAAAACTTATAGTATTGATGACCCGTATGAGTGCTCATATGACGATGCAGGCTATATGGTTTACTACATACCATCTGCCGGTGAGAAAACTCCTGCAAGAGTACCGCTCAGCGGCAACTACAGTATTTCCGGAAATAATTCTGACGGATTTATAATTACAACTAAAAAGTGAAGTTTATGGCGGTCAGCATCAAGCTGACCGCTTTCGTTTCATATCCGCTTTGTTTGATGCATAGTATAGCTGTGAGGTGATACTATGAAAAGATACATTGCGCTTATCATGACATTGCTCTGTGCACTGCTTGTTATTCCGGTCAGTGCGTCGGCAGAGTCAGCGAAACCGTATGAAAATGCCAATGCATATGTACTTATGGAAATGACAACAGAAACAGTACTTGCAGAGAAAAACGGCGATAAACAGTATAATTGCGGTTACCTAAGCAAGCTGATGTCACTGCTTCTGATAGCTGAGGATATAGAGACCGGGCGCTATTTGCTTTCTACAGAACTTACTGCTTCTAAGAGTGTTGAGGGTACTAAAGGAGCTGTCATATGGCTTGAGCCCGGCGATAAAATAACAGTTGAAGACCTGCTTAAATCTGTGATAATAGGAAATGCAAATGACGCGATGACTGTACTTGCGGAGAAGTCAGAACAGACTACAGAGAAGTTCGTAATGCGGATGAATAGTGAAGCTTTCGACCTCGGAATGCGTAATACAGCCTTTTATTCGCCGTACGGTTCTGCTGATGAACGTGAGTATTCGACGGCACATGATATTGGCATAGTGTGCTGTCGGCTTGCAAGGTACGAGTTCCTTCGGGAATATTTCCGTACGTGGCGCGACTTCGTTAAAGAGGGGAAAACTGAGCTTGTCAGCGAGAATAGTCTCGCACGCACATATGACCGTCATATCGGTTTCAAAGCGTGTCACTCGGATATGTCAGGACACTGCGTTGCCGAGGGTGGCATGAACGAGGGCGGTACCTGTTACATTTCTGTGATTCTTGGGGCTGAGGACACTGATACCGCGCTGTCGGGAGCGAAAAAACTTGTGAACACCGGATTTCACGATTACAAGGTTACTGCGACGATGTTTCCGGACGAGATGATGCGTCCTTTGAATGTTAAGGGCGGTACAGAAGAGGCTGTGCCGGTGCGTATACGTTCGCAGGAGAGGATAGTTGTGCCGCGCGGAGTGAAGGAATTGTGCACCGTTACAGTACTTCCTGAATACGTTTCAGCACCTCTGAAAAGGGGACAGCGGATAGGTACCGCAGGGTTTTACAGCGAAAAGGAACTGGTATGCGAGACGGATATTATCGTTGATGATGACGTAGAGGCACTAAGTTACAGTTATATCTTGTCGAAAATGCTGTTAAATTCGCTGAATTAACCGTGTTGGTTTTGTGCATAAAGTATAAAAGTGGAAATACTTTTATAAAGGGACTTGAAAATTTTCTTAAAATATAGTATCATAAGATTGGTAATTTATAATGTGGGGCAAGCTATGTCCGCACATAATGGAGGTAAATCAAATGTCATTAAAGCTCAACACAAAATATCTTAAGGATTTTGTCAACGCTGACGAGCTCACAGGTATCAAGTCTCAGGTAGAGGCTGCTGCTGAAACTCTTCACAATAAGACAGGTCTTGGAAATGATTTCTTAGGCTGGGTAAACCTTCCTACTGATTACGACAAGGACGAATTCGCTCGCATCAAGGCTGCTGCCGAGAAGATAAAGAGCAATTCCGATATCCTCATCGTTATCGGTATCGGTGGTTCTTACCTTGGCGCAAGAGCTGCTATCGAGCTGCTCAAGTCGCCCCTTTACAATAATATAAAGAAGGATACTCCTGACATCTACTACGTTGGCAACAGCATCAATCCTACATATCTCAACGAGATAATCTCTCTTTGCGAGGGTAAGGATTTTTCTGTTAACGTTATCTCAAAGTCAGGTACAACTACTGAGCCTGCTCTTGCTTTCCGTATCTTCAAGAAGATGGTAGAGGACAAGTATGGTAAGGAAGAGGCTAAGAATCGTATCTTTGCTACTACTGACAAGGCAAGAGGAACTCTCAAGAACCTCTCAGACGCTGAGGGTTACGAGACATTCGTTATTCCTGATGATGTAGGCGGACGTTTCTCAGTTCTCACAGCAGTTGGTCTTCTCCCCATCGCTGTTGCAGGCTGCGACATAGACGCTCTCATGAAGGGTGCAGCAAAGGCTCAGGCTGATTTCTGCGCTGACTTCGATAACAATGACTGCTACAAGTATGCGGCTCTCAGAAATATCCTTTACAGAAAGGGCAAAGCTGTTGAGATGCTCGTTTCCTACGACCCGAGCTTCGTGATGATGAGTGAGTGGTACAAGCAGCTCTTCGGTGAGAGCGAAGGCAAGGACAACAAGGGTATCTTCCCGGCATCTGTTACATTCTCAACAGACCTTCACTCTATGGGTCAGTATATCCAGGACGGCGCTCGTATCATGTTCGAGACTGTTGTTGATATCAAGAACCCCAAGACAGACCTCTTCCTTGAACCCGATGCTGAGAACCTTGATGGTCTCAACTTCCTCACAAACCAGAATATGTCTGTTGTAAACAGAAAAGCATTCGAGGGTACTGTTCTTGCTCATACAGAGGGCGGAGTTCCCAACATCATTCTTGAACTCGACGATACAACTGAAGAGAGCGTTGGATACATGATCTATTTCTTCGAGAAGGCTTGCGCAATTTCAGGCTATGTACTCGGAGTTAACCCCTTCAATCAGCCCGGTGTTGAGAGCTACAAGTCAAATATGTTCGCTCTTCTCGGTAAGCCCGGCTATGAAGGTGCAAAGGCTGCTCTTGAAGCTAAGCTCGGCTGATCCCGGCTGGCTTTAAATATAACAATAACACACTGCCGCAAGGCAATGGAAGGAGTAAACCATGATAAAACTTATAACAGGTAAAAAAGGCACAGGTAAAACTAAGATACTCATCGACAATATCAACGAGACTGTAAAAGCTTCTGCTGGAAGCATCGTTTGCGTAGAGAAAGGTTCTACAGTAAGATACTCTATCAGCCGTAAGGTTAGATGGTGCGATACTGAGTACTACGGAATCGAAGGATATGATACATTCTACGGCTTCGTTGCTGGTCTTCTCGCAAGCAACTACGACATCACAGACGTTTTCGTTGACGGTATCTTCCGCATCGGCGGCAGAGACTACGACGCTTTCGGCACTCTCCTTGAGAAACTCGACAAGCTCACAGGCGACGACGTTACTGTTGTATTCACTGTTTCTGCTGATGACAGCGAGCTTCCCGAGAGCGTAAAGCAGTTCCTCAAGTAATTTAAAAAAAGTCCGGAAGAACTATTGACATATTCCGTCAATTAGTGTATAATATATTTTATGGTGCTCTGAAGGATTTGTATTATGAAGATAAACCTTAAACAGCTTTTCAGTATTGTCGGAGAATCCCGTGACATAGCGTATACTATCAGTACGGACGAGCTTTCAGATATCCGTGGGCGCAGCTTTGCTTCTCCTGTAGAGGTAAAGGGCAGAATATATAACAGGGCAGGCGTTGTCTACCTTGAATATTCCGTGGATATGACTCTTCTCATCACCTGCGACAGGTGTCTGAAAGAGCTTGAAAGAGCGTATCACTACGATTTCGACCATATTGTCGTTCCTTCCGCTAACAGCGATAACGATGAGTATATCGTCGCGGACGGAGAGAGCATTGAACTGAATGAAATTGCAGTTACCGATCTGCTGCTCCAGCTGCCTACCAAGAACCTCTGCAAAGATGATTGCAAGGGCCTGTGTATGATCTGCGGCTGCGATCTCAACGAATCGACCTGCGATCATCTAAATCAAAACGAGCTGTGAAGCTCTTTGTAAGGAGGTGCCAGAATGGCTGTACCGAAGAGAAAAACATCCAAGGCAAGACGCGATAAGAGACGTTCTGCTGTTTGGAAGCTGGATGCACCCGCAATGTGCAAGTGCGATAACTGCGGCGCATACAAGGCTCCGCACAAGGTTTGCAAGAACTGCGGATTCTATAAGGGCGTTGAGGTTCTTAAGATCGACGCTGAATAATCGGCTAATTCCGATACATGAGGAGGAGAGGAGGCTATGTCCTTCTCTCCTCTTTTTCATTCATAAAAATGTGACGGGAGAGAGTTTATGGTAAAAGTAAATAGCGTTATACCCGGCTCTCCCGCTGACAGAGAGGGCGTGCGCGAAGGTGACCTTCTGGCTGCTATCAACGGCCATAAGGTCAAGGATGTCCTCGATTATATGTATTACGCTGCCGAAACAGAAGTAACGCTTGATATGGTTCGGCACGGCGAGGAAATGACTGTTCACATCAGCAAGGACGAGTATGATGACCTCGGTCTTGAGTTTGAGACATTCCTCATGGATAGTAAGCAGCGATGCAGTAATAACTGCGTTTTCTGCTTCATTGACCAGATGCCGCCAGGAATGCGTGAGACGCTTTACTTCAAAGACGATGATGCGCGTCTTTCATTCTTGCAGGGAAATTATGTGACCCTTACAAATCTGCATCAGGAAGATATCGACAGAATTATCGCTATGAAGCTGAATATCAACGTTTCGGTACATACGACAAATCCTGAGCTGCGTGTGAAAATGATGCATAACCGTTTTGCGGGTGAGAAGCTGAAATTTATCTGGCAGCTCGCTGAAAACGGCATAAAGCTGAATTGCCAGGTCGTATGCTGTCCCGGACTCAATGACGGTGACGAGCTGAGACGTACTCTCAGCGACCTCGGTACTCTCATGCCGAATATCACAAGTATGGCAGTCGTTCCGGTCGGAGTGACGAAGTTCCGCGAAGGACTCTATCCTCTCACTACCTTCAACAAGCAGACTGCCGGTGAAACGATAGACATTATCGCTGAGTATCAGCAGCAGTTCCTCGAAAAATTCGGCACACGTACCGTTTTCCCGTCTGACGAGTTTTTCCTTATCGCTGAACGCGATATCCCCGACGCTGAATTCTATGAGGATTATTCTCAATACGAAAATGGTGTCGGAATGCTGCGTTCACTGATTGATGAGTTTGAAAAAGCACTTGAAATAGCCGAATGGGAGAGCGGCGACCGCCATGTTACCATTGCGACAGGCTACAGTCCTTACCCGATAATGTGCAGTCTTGCGAAGATGGCAGAGGAAAAATTCCCTCAGCTAAGGTGTGATGTTTGTCGTATCCGTAACGACTTTTTCGGCGATACTATCACTGTTACCGGACTAATTACCGCTCAGGACCTCATTGCTCAGCTGAAAGGGCGTGACCTCGGTGAGCAGGTGTTGATTTCCTCGGCAATGGTAAGAAGAGACAGCGATGTTTTCCTCGATGACCTCACAATTTCCGACGTTGAGCGTGAGCTTGGAGTTACTCTGCGAACTTCCGACAGCGACGGTTATGAGCTTCTTGACGCGATAATGGGTATAACTTATTGATATGAAAATAGAGAATCAGTATATAAAACAAGTTTTAACAGATGGAAGCGATTTTGAAAAATCCTTGGAAAGAATAATGACTGACGAATTTACTGATATGAAATGTATCTGGTAGAGTTTAGTTTATATAAGTTAAAACAGAAAGGAGAACAAACTATGGCATTACCGATAGTTGCGGTTGTCGGACGTCCTAACGTTGGAAAATCAACTTTGTTCAACAAGCTTATAGGACAGCGCTTGTCCATAGTCGAGGATACTCCGGGTGTTACCCGCGACCGTATCTATTCAAAGTGTGAATGGCGCAATAAAGAGTTCATGGTAGTTGATACGGGAGGTATCGAGCCGGACAGCGACGACGTTATCCTCGCGCAGATGAGACGTCAGTCAGAGCTTGCGATAGAGAAGGCAGACGTTATAGTTTTTGTTACGGATATACGATGCGGAGTAACCGCAGACGACCATGCAGTTGCACAGATGCTGTTAAAGAGCGGCAAGCCTGTAATCCTTGCAGTAAATAAGGTGGATACACTCGGTGAACCGCCTATGGAGCTTTATGAATTCTATAACCTCGGACTCGGTGACCCGTACCCGATATCGTCCGTACACGGTCACGGCACAGGTGATATGCTTGATGCAGTATTTGATTACCTGCCCGACGGCGATGAAGCTGAATATGATGAAGAATACATCAAGGTAGCAGTAATAGGCAAGCCGAATGCCGGAAAATCCTCACTCGTAAACAAGATAGCAGGCGAGGAGAGAGTTATCGTTTCAAATATCGCAGGTACTACCCGTGACTCAACGGATACTGTTATTGAAAACGAATACGGCAAGTTTGTATTCATAGATACAGCCGGAATACGCAAGAAGTCGAAGGTAACTGAAAAAATCGAGCATTACAGTGTCCTCCGCGCGTATATGGCGGTAGACCGTGCAGATGTATGCGTTATCATGCTTGATGCGACAGAGGGATTCACTGAACAGGATTCAAAGGTCGCAGGCTACGCTCATGAACAGGGCAAGGCTTGTGTTGTAGCTGTCAACAAGTGGGACCTCGTCGAAAAGGACGACAAAACTATGCAGGAGTTCCGTACAAAGCTTGAAAATGACTTTAGTTTCATGTCGTATGTTCCGTTTGTATTCATCTCAGCTAAGACCGGTCAGCGTATAAACAAGCTCTATGAGCTTATAAAATACACCTACGGACAAAACAGCATGAGAATATCAACAGGAATGCTCAACGATGTTCTTGCATATGCTACTACAAGAGTTCAGCCGCCTTCGGATAAGGGCAGGAGACTGAAGATATACTACATGACTCAGCCTTCAACAAAGCCGCCGACTTTTGTAACATTCGTAAACAGGGCGGACCTCTTCCACTTCTCATACAGAAGATATATTGAAAATCAGATACGTTCAACCTTCGGACTTGAAGGAACACCTGTACGTTTCATAGTGCGAGAAAGAGGAGGAAACGATAAGTAATGAAGATACTGATAGCATTATTACTCGCTGCTGCACTTGGGTATTTCCTCGGCAGTCTCAATTTCTCCATCATCGTCGTAAGAATGATGAAGGGCGAGGATATCCGCACTATGGGAAGCAGAAATGCCGGACTTACTAATACTTACCGCTGCTGCGGACCTGCCTGTGCAGGCATCACCCTTGTAGGTGACCTTCTCAAGGGTGTCATTGCAGTAGCACTCGCAAGAGGTTTTGCATCTCTGCTTTCAGCAGGGCTTTCACCTGATAACGATACTCATTATATCGGCTACATTGCCGGATTCTTTGCGATAATCGGTCATGTATTCCCGATATACTACGGATTCAAAGGCGGAAAGGGTGTACTTGTAGGAGTGTCGTCATTCCTTATAATCGACCCTAAGGTATTCCTTGCACTGATACTCATATTCATTGTGATACTCACTTGTTCAAAGTTTGTATCGCTGTCGTCAATAATGGCTACCGCTTACGGTCCGCTTGCAACTTTCCTGATATCGTGGATAGTTGACGGCGATTCACTGGGAAGAAGTTTCCTTTATCTGCTGCTTTCTCTGCCCATGGCAGGCGTTATCATATGGATGCACCGCACGAATATCGAACGTCTCAGAGACGGCACAGAATCAAGATTCACCTTTAAGTTTACAGGTCAGAAATGAATGACGGGAGGTAACAACTATGGCAAATATAGTAATACTCGGCTCGGGCGGATTTGGTCTTGCCCTTGCGATAATGGCTAAGCAGGCTGGAAAGCACAATGTGACTGTATGGTCGAAATTTCAGTCGGAGATAGACGATATCCGCGCTCACGGAGAGCACGTACAGAAACTCCCGGGAGTGCCTATACCTGACGAGATAACGATGACAAGCGATATCTCATGTGTCAGCGGCTGTGATATACTTATTTTCGGTATTCCTTCTTCATTTGTCAGAGATGTTGCAAAGCTCGCAAAGCCTTATATCGACGACCACATGACAGTTGTAAACACTGGCAAGGGACTCGAAGAAGGCAGCCTCAAACGACTGAGTCAGGTCATATACGAGGAACTCGGTGTGAAAAAGCTTGTTGTCCTTTCAGGACCTTCTCATGCGGAGGAAGTTGCACGCTGTATCCCTACTACAATGGCTTGTGCATCTGATGATATAGAGTCAGCGAAGTACATACAGAGTGAGCTTGGAAACGGCTTCCTGCGTCTTTATCTCAATGACGACGTTATCGGCTGCGAGATAGGAGGAGCTTTAAAGAATATTATCGCACTCTGCTGCGGTATATGTGACGGAATGGGATTCGGTGACAATACAAAGGCAGCTCTCATGACACGCGGTATCCACGAGATAGCACGTCTCGGAAAAGCCTGCGGAGCAAAGGTTGCAACATTCAGCGGACTTACCGGTATCGGCGACCTCATCGTTACCTGCACAAGTATGCACAGCCGTAACAGACGAGCAGGCATACTCATCGGACAGGGAGTTTCTCCGGAGGAAGCTGTAAGACGTGTAGGAACTGTTGAAGGCTATTTCTGCTGTAAGGCAGCATATGGTCTCGCGCAGAAAATGGGAGTTGAATTGCCTATAACCGAGCAGCTGAACAAAGTGCTGTTCGAGGGCGGAGATATCAGAAGTGTACTTGGTACACTGATGAATCGTCCGCAGATATATGAAGAATTTGGAACGGAGTGATAACAATGGCAGAAATACGTGAGTACAGAGGTCATATCCGCAACTGGAAGAATCTATGTGAAGAACTTGGTATCGGCGCGGGTCTTTCAAGAGAGGAACGCGAAAATGCGATAATCGTCAAGGCATACGAAAAATGGGGACGCTCAATGGCTGACCATATTTACGGTATGTTCGCGTTTTACCTCTATGACGAGAAGGAAGACAAGATTTTTGCAATGCGTGACCAGTTCGGCACGAAGCCTTTTTACTACTATGTAACAGCGGAAAACAAGCTTCTCTGCGGAACAATGATACGCGGAATCATGGAGCAGCCGGGTTTTGTAAAGGAACTCAACAAGGATATGCTTCAGATATACATGACTCTCACATACGTTGCAGGTGAGGACACTTTCTTCAAAGGCGTGAAGAAGCTCATGCCCGGACACTGGCTCGAATTCAAGGACGGTAAGCTTGAGACAGGACGCTACTGGACACCTTCTTTTGCTCCCGACGACAGCAAGACTGTTGATGAGTGGGCAGATGAGATACACTCGACTCTTTCTCACATCTTTACTGAGGTAAAAGAACCCGAAGAGACCGTAGAGTCATTCCTTTCAGGCGGAGTTGACTCATCGTACGTACTTGCAATGAGTGACGCAAAGAGAGCAGATTCATGCGGCTACGATGAGGAGCGTTTCGACGAATCGCGTGTTGCAGCCAAAACTGCCGAACTGCTCAATGTCGAGCACTCTGTTGCAAACATTCAGCCTGAGGATTTCTTCGGCGTAGTGCCATACGTTATGTACAATATGGAGCAGCCTCTTGGTGACGCTTCTGCAATAGTGTTCACACTTGGCTGTCAGGCAACTGCAAAGCATACTAAGATATGTTATTCCGGCGAGGGTGCAGACGAATTTTTCGGCGGATATAATATGTACCGCAACGCTGAGCGCTACGGTGAAAACCTTAAAACTTTCTACGTTGGAAATACCAATATCATGAAAGAGGACGAGAAGCAGCGTATTCTCAAAAGCTACGACCCTGACGTACTGCCGATAAATCTTGTCAAGTACATCTACGACGAGACAGAGGGACTTGACCCCCTTACAAAGATGTCAGACGTTGACATTCAGATATGGCTTGAAGGTGATATTTACCTCAATGTTGACAAGATGAGTACTGCTGCCGGACTTGAGATACGTATGCCGCTCACTGACCTGCGTATATTCGATATCGCGTCACGTATGCCTTCAAAGTACAAGGTAAACGAAGAACAGAACAAGGTAGCATTCAGAACAGCTGCCGCAAAGGTACTTCCCGAGGAGATAGCTTTCCGCAAGAAGCTCGGATTCATAGTACCTGTAAGAATATGGCTTGCTGACGAGAACTACAACAGTGACGTGCGCGAGAAGTTCAATAGCGAATATGCCGCTGAATTCTTCAACATCGACGAGATCAATGCAATTTACCGCGACTACGTTGGCGGAAATTCCGACAACTGGCGCAAGGTATGGACGATTTATACATTCCTTGTATGGTACGAGGAATACTTCATTAAAAGATAATAAAACTGCGAGGAATTAAAAATGTCAAAGACTATCACAACGAGATTTGCTCCGTCACCGACCGGATTCATGCACATCGGAAATCTGCGTACTGCGCTTTATTCTTACCTGTTTTCAAAGTCACAGGGCGGAAAGTTCATACTCCGTATCGAGGACACAGACCAGGTCAGACTTGTTGAAGGAGCAACAGACGTAATACTCAAAACGCTTGAAATGACAGGTATCGACTACGATGAAGGACCTGTAGTAGGCGGTGAGCACGGACCTTACATTCAGAGTGAGCGTCTTCCTATCTATAAGGAATACGCTGAGAAGCTCATTGAGAGTGGTCACGCATATTACTGCTTCTGCACACCTGAGCGTCTTGAGTCACTCAAGGACGATAAGGGTATCGGCGGATATGACGGTCACTGCCGTGACCTTTCAAAGGAAGAGGTCGAGAAGAATCTTGCGTCAGGGATTCCATACGTTATACGTCAGAAGATGCCGCTTGAGGGTACAACTTCCTACGTTGACGAGGTATACGGTGAAGTTACTATCGACAATACCGAACTCCGTGACCAGATAATGATAAAGGCTGACGGCTATCCGACTTACAACTTCTGCCACGTAGTTGATGATTATCTCATGGGCGTTACACACGTTGTACGCGGTAATGAGTACCTTACATCAACCCCGAAGTACTGCCTGCTTTACGACGCATTCGGCTGGGAGCGCCCCACATATGTACATCTTCCGCTTCTCATGGGTAAGGACGAGGACGGCAAGGTATCAAAGCTTTCAAAGCGTCACGGTGCGGTTAGCTTCCAGGACCTCGTTGCAGACGGCTATCTGCCGGAAGCGATAGTGAACTATATTGCACTGCTTGGCTGGTGTCCTAAGGATACAAATCAGGAGTTCTTCACAATGGACGAACTCAAAGCCAACTTCTCAATGGAGGGACTCAGCAAGTCTCCGGCGGTATTCGACTATGAGAAGCTGAAATGGTTCAATTCTGAGTACATCAAGAAGCTTGACGAGGAGAGCTACAATGCAAAGGCACTTCCGATCCTTGATGAGCTTTGTCCCGATAATATCGACACGAAGAAGCTTGCAGGACTCCTTCACACACGTATCTCTGCCTTCTGTGAGATAAAGGACCAGATTGAATTTGTCCTCAACAGACTTGACATGGACAGCTCACTTTATACGAACAAGAAGAATAAGACAACTCCCGAGAGCTGTAAGGAAGTACTTGTAGACTGTCTGCCGCTTCTCAAATCTGCTGAAAGCTGGGACAACGATACTCTGTTCGCACTTCTGAAAGAGTATGCGGCATCGAAGGAGAAGAAAGCCGGCGCAGTAATGTGGGCGATAAGAATTGCAGTAGCACGACAGGGAATTACTCCCGGCGGCGCTACAGAGCTTATGGAAGTTTTTGGCAAAGACGAGAGCATCTCACGTATTGAACAGGCAATAGCTGAATTATAAAATAGAAGGGCATTATCAGATGATAATGCCCTTTTTGTTATGATAAACCGACGATAACAGTAGCTGTTACTTCTTTGCAATGCGGAGATATTACCGCGTCTGAAAGAGTGTCGATGACAGGTTCACCGTTCTGAAAATCGACCTTTCGTATACGAGTGTGACGGCATGGGTCGTAGAGCGGGTCATTTGCGTAAGTTCCGCATCCTTTTGAAGTATGCGAAGCAGGACGAGCGTGATAAACAAACAGGAGGTTGCCATTTTCGTCCTTTACGAAGCAATTGTGTCCGGGACCCGATTCACCGTTCAGGTCAGCTGTCGAGAGAACCGGATGATTGAGCTTTTTCCAGTTTTTGATATCCATCAGGTCGGAGTTTATATCCGCTTCCATTCTTCCGACGCAGTACTCCGAACCAGTTCCCGATGCGGAGAAGTAAACGTATACTTTGTTGTCGGTTTTTAGAACAGCCGGACCCTCGTTTACGCGATGATTGACGAGTTCCCAGTTATACTCCGGCTTAGTGAGGAGTATCGGCTTAGATGTGAGCTTCCACGGTTCACGCGGGTCGATTTCAGCCATAAACAGCGAGGAATCGCCCTTTATCTCCGCCCATATCACATAGTGCCTGCCGTTATTCTCAAAGTAGGTCATATCGAGAGAGAAGCTTCTGAACGAGCTTGTGTCGCCGTTTGAAGCCTGCATCTGTCCGCACTCAGTCCACTTGTCGAGGTAGGGGTTATCGCCCTCACATCTGAGGACATACGGACGTATCGCCCATATATCCGAGCTTGAGCCTGCGGCGAAGAATATGTACCATACACCGCCTATCTTGTGCATTTCCGGAGCCCAGATGTGCTTAGCCATAATTCCGCTTGAATGAGCAGACCATATAGTTTTCTCCTCTGCGGACGCGAGACCTGCGACACTCTGACTGCATCGAAGAACTATTTTGTCATAGCCCTTGTCAACGCTTCCGTAAGCGGGATAAGAAGCAGTGAAATAGTAATAGCCGTTTTCGCCATCAACTATATATGGGTCAGCACGTTCAGTTATGAGCGGGTTTGAATAGCCGTCCAAAGGCTTTGACAGTGTTCCGCGGACCTTGTAAACTCCGGGAGTCATCGAATCTATCTTAGCCATGTCGTCGCTGTTCCAATCTACCTGCATTTCTTTCGTGACACCATTGCTGAACTTTGCCTTGACTGGTCCCACGTTAACAGTCTTTACACCGTAGCCTATCTGTTGAACTTTCGGCTCGATATTGGTGTTTACAGGAGGCAGACCGCTTGACGGGAAAGCGTTTACGAGTGCGGTGTACTGGTCTGCATTGATAGGGATAACGTAGCCGTGGCGAGGTGTGAAATCGAAACTGTAGCTGTTTCTGCTGACGGTTTTGAAGTTTTCGAGGTCTGAGGTGGACTGCATTACGTAGTATCCGTTGCCGTAAGCGTCGGACATCATCAGCCACTCATCTGAACCGATAAGATTGTAGATATTGGGTCCCTCGACACCGATATTGCCCTCGGAAACCTGCTTTATCTCCTTGTACGGACCCGATGCATTTTCGGATTCTGCGAGATATATGCGTTTATTAGTTTCATTTTTGTAGTACATATAGTATTTGCCGTTTTTGAAAATAATATCCGAGTCGATAGCGTCGTTGCCATTAGCAGGGGCAAATAGTATCTGCGGCGAAGTATCAAGGGTTTTCATGTCCTTACTATAAGCATAGTACATGATAGTTCTGTTGTCGATACCCGGAACTCTTGCGGCAAAGTAAATCATATATGAATCTTTTGCAGGGTCGTAGATAGCCTGCGGTGCCCATGCGCGGTCAGCGCCTTTCATGTTGGGGTATTTGTTTGCTATTTCAATTATTGACTCGTCGAACCAGTGAACGAGGTCTGTAGACTTTGCAGAAATGAGATTGCGGTTACTGTTCCAGCCGAGCGAGGACTTCATATCCGTAGCGAGCATACAGTAGAGACCGTTTTCGTCCTTAAAGATGTAAGGGTCACGGATACATTTTGTTCCCGAATTAGAAGCCCATACAGCCTTGCCGCCGTTGAGAGCCTTGAAATTATATCCGTCGAGACTTACTGCGTATGAGAGCCTTTCCTGTTCAGGAGCGTTGCCGAGGAAGTACGCAAAAAGGTACGCGACATCAGGCTTGGAATAGGGGATATCGCAATAAGCTTCCATATCGGTGTCCTTACCGAGAAGAAAGTCCGAGAGCATTTCAAAGTCGTAAGGGTCGACAATACCGTCATTGTTAATGTCAGCGGCTTTCGACATTATAGCATCAGTGCCGTAGCGTACAGCCTTTTCCATAGTGATGCGGTCGAAAGTATCGACGATTCCGTCGAAGTCGAGGTCACCGTTTATCAGGCGGTAATTGTTGTCAACGGGACGTATGTAAAACTTCTGCCCCTCACCGCCCCAGTAGTCCCATTGGTCGATATCAGCACCGTTTTCGTGGCTTATATCGTAGACATCGAGAGCGGCATTACCTGAGCAGGCACCGGTGATATAGTAAGCATCATCAGTGCGGTGGAGAATGAATTTCTGAGCATCTGAGCCGTCGTATCCGGAGAGGTAAATTGTATTTCCATTAGTTGAATCGCCGTTTTTGACGGTCATAGCGAGCGAGTTATCCTCTGCTGAGAAGATAGAGCAGGTACCGTCGCGGTTACTGATTATTTTCCAGTGCTGTGAGGTTCCGTCGAGTTTTTCCCACTGGTGAACATTTCCGTCTGAAGCGGCAGTCACGTATTTACCGCTGAGACGCACCATGATTGTGTATTCAGCACCACTGACTACATCGCCGAAGCTGTCGGCATATACCGCTTTAACAGGCGATATTACAGGGCTTTCAGGGTTTGCGTTTACCTGTATCGGGACTGCTTGCAGAAGCATTGCCGCAGACGCAGCAAAAGCGGTCAGGCAGCGTGAAATCTTCATATAATCGACCTCCATTCAATTAATATTTATGCTAAGTACATTATATCATGACACGTTCGTCAATGTCAACAATAAATAACGTTAACTGTTTGAAATGTATAAAATTATGCGGAAAATTTGTCTAAAATATGAATTGATTATTATGGAAGTAAATGGTATAATGTAATCGTATAGATGTATACTGTTGGGAAGCTGTATACAAATAAAATTATACAAAGGGGTAATTGGAATGAAATTGGTATCAAGAGTTTTTGCTGCGGTCGCTTCCGCGGCGGTGCTCCTGCCGTCATTGGTAGGGTCTGGCGTTGGCATAAAGTCTGACGCCGCAACATCAGTAGTCATCTCTCCGTACAACACCTATGAGATAAACGGTGGTAAGTTCGAGGGATGGGGCACATCGCTCTGCTGGTGGGCAAACCGAGTTGGCTATTCTGACAGCCTTGCTCAGAAGTGTGCCGACACATTCTATGGCGATAACGGACTCCGTCTCAATATCGCACGTTTTAACATAGGCGGCGGTGATAATCCGTCACACAATCACATCACACGTACAGACTCAAATATGCCGGGTTACACCAAGTACAACAACGGACAAGTCACATACGACTGGTCGGCTGACCACAATCAGCGTAATGTATTACAGCGTTGTATCAAGGCTGCCGGCGACGATATGATAGTTGAGATGTTCTCAAACTCCCCTCCGTACTACATGACTAAGAGCGGATGCTCAAGCGGTGGTAGAGACGCAGGCAAAAACAACCTCAAGGACGACCAGTACACAGCATTTGCTGAGTATCTTGCAGAGGTCACTGCACACTATGAAAAAGAATGGGGCATCGACGTTCAGAGTATCACTCCTACAAACGAGCCTTATACCAACTTCTGGTACGCAGGAAGTCCGAAGCAGGAGGGTTGTCACTTCGACATCGGAAACTCCGAGAGTACAATTATTCTCGAACTTCAGAAGGCTATGCAGAAGCGCGGACTGAATGACGTTATAATCAGTGCGAGCGATGAAACTTCTATCGATACGCAGATAGACGCATTCAAGGCGCTTTCACCACAGGCTAAGAACGCTGTAGGTCGAATCGACACTCATACATACGGCGGCTGGAAGCGTACAGACCTGAAAAACCTCGCAATCAGCTCAGGCAAGAACCTCTGGATGAGTGAGGTCGACGGCAACGGTACTGCCGGACAGAATGCAGGTGCTATGGCTCCCGGACTCTGGCTCTCCGAGCGTATCACTACCGACTGTAACGGACTCAATGCATCTGCATGGGTACTCTGGCAGGTAATCGACAAGCACGTTTGTGCGGCTGGCTACAACGGAAAGAAAGACTCCGGTATGGTCGATATGACTAAGGGCTTCTGGGGTACTGCTGTTGCAGACCACGACAAGAATCAGATAGTTCTTTCAAAGAAGTATTACTGCTTCGGTCAGTATACACGTTTTATCCGTCCCGGCATGACAATGCTGAAGTCAGGCAACAATACACTTGCTGCATACGATAAGGAAAACGGACAGCTCGTTATCGTTGCGTATAATACATCAGCAAACAAGTCTGCAATGACTTTCGACCTTTCACAGTTTGACGAGTGCGGAACAAGTGCAAAGGCTATCCGTACAAGCAATTCTGAGAACTGGGGAAATGCAGGTACTACAAACATCACAGGCTCAACTCTTAACGTTACTCTTGAGCCTAATTCAGTTACAACATATATCATTGACGGTGTCAAGGGCGGAAAGGCTCTCACAGACCTTATCGCAGTCAATGCATCAAAGGTAACAGGTTCTGACCCGTGGAAGGGTGATACATCTCACGACTGCACAAAGGTTTTCGACGGCAGAACTGACACATACTTCGACGGACTCGGTGCAGGCTGGGTACAGGCTGACCTCGGCGAAGCATACAACATTACAGCTATCGGATACTGCCCGAGAAGCGGTTTTGAGTACCGTTGTCCAAGCGGTAAGTTCATGGTATCCACCGACGGAAACACATGGAATGAGATATACACTATCACTTCTACTCCGAGTACCGGAATAAACTACGTAACAAGGATACCTGCCGAAACTACTGCACGCTATATACGTTATCAGGTTCCGGACGGAACACCTAATAACGGCATAAACAAGGACAGCACCTACTGCTGTAATATTGCTGAGATAGCAGTATACGGAACTCAGGCAGGCATTAGTGAACTCAATCCCATAAAGCCAAGAAAGGTTACAGGTTCCGACCCGTATAATAATTCTTCTGACGATTGTTCAAAGGCATTCGACGGCAATAATGCGACATTCTTCGACGGTGTTGGTCAGGGCTGGATAAAGGCTGACCTCGGTGGAATATGCAGTATCGATGCATTTGGCTACTGCCCGAGAAAGAGCTTTGAATACCGCTGTGTAGAAGGTGAATTCTACACTTCAATGGACGGTGTTAAATGGGAAAAAGCAGGTTCAATAGACCGTTCTCCCGTTTTCGGAATGAACTACATGAAGCTTGAAGACAAGGATATCCGTGCGCGTTATGTAATGTACAAGGTTCCCGACGGCGCGCCTTCAAGCGCTTCAAATCCGGATTCAGTATATTGCTGTAATATTGCTGAAATAGGAATATACGGTACTCTTGAAGGTGTCAACGGAGATGTTGACGGAAGCGGAGAGTATGAAGTTGCTGACCTCGTACAGATAGAGAAGTTCCTGCTTGGTGCCGGAAATCTTGACAAGTGGGAGAATGCTGACCTCAATGCAGACGACCGTGTTGACGCATTCGACCTTGTATTCATGAGACAGCTTATAACAGACAAATAAAAGAGTTATCCCCTCAGCTATTGCTGAGGGGATATTTTGTTTTATCAGCAGCCGCAGCCGCAGTTGTTGTTATTGTCGCATCCGCATCCGCATCCGCCGCCGCAGTTGGAGAAGAGAAGAATGAAGATGATGAGGAGGATGATGATCCACATACAGTTGTTTCCTTCGAAGCATGAGTTACACATAATTAATATCTCCTTTGAGTAAATGTATTTGAAGCGCTTTTGTTTGCGTTTCATATTACATAATATGTCATAGCACGAGAAGTGTTACAAATTTTTTTCGTGACGGTGTTTCGACCGTTATCGCGTGAAAAAGGTGGCATAATAATCAGTGGAGCACTATGAACAGGAGGAGACAAGATGATAAATACAGACAAATTCACAAAGAAGGCATCAGAGATAATAGACGGCGCCGTCGATACAGCTTCTGAAATGGGACATACCTATGTCGGAAGTGAGCATATACTGCTCTCAATGACTCGTGACGGAACGTCTCAGGCGGCAGAAATACTTATCGACAACGGTATCGCATACGATGAACTCCGGCAGGCTATAGTCGAACTTGTCGGACTTGGTACACCTTCAATACTCAGCCGAAGATACTTTACAACTGCGACTAAGCGTATTCTCGAAACTGCATACTTCATCGCTCAGAGTGATAAAAAGAAACAGGCATCACCTGAACATATTCTTGCGGCGATAATACGTGAATCGTCGTGCAGTGCGTGTACAATCATAAAAAAGGCAGGCGGCAGTCTGACCGGAATATGCAGCGGACTAAACATGATAGGGTCAGAAGAGGTAAGGGGAGAGATGTTTGAAGCGATAAAGCCGAAGCTTTCACATCTTCCGAACCTTTTCCGCTACGGAAAGAACATCACGGATATCTCGCTTATAAAAAAGAACGACCCTCTTATCGGGCGAATCAAGGAGGTAGAGCGGGTATTGCAGGTTCTTGCGCGTCGAAACAAGAACAATCCGTGTCTTATAGGTGAAGCCGGAGTCGGAAAAACAGCGATAGTTGAAGGTGTAGCAGAGCTTTTTGTGCGAAATCTTGTACCCGACAGCCTGAAAAACAAGTTTATTTTTTCTCTTGACCTGACCTCTCTTTTATCAGGAGCGAAGTACCGCGGGGACTTTGAAGAACGTATAAAAGCGTGCATGGACGAGGCGGTAAACGCAGGAAACATCATTCTCTTTATCGACGAGATACACACTATAGTCGGTGCAGGAGCGGCAGAGGGAGCTATAGATGCGGCAAATATCATGAAGCCTCAGCTTGCACGCGGAGAGTTGCAGGTAATAGGAGCGACGACTGTTGAGGAGTTCAGTCGAACAATTGAAAAAGACCAGGCACTTGAAAGGCGATTTCAGCCGATACAAGTGTGTGAACCCGACCATGCAAGCTGTGCGGAGATGCTCCGCGGACTGAAAAGCCGCTATGAAGCCTATCACGGAGTGATTATCCCCGATGAGATGATAGAGCTTGCGATAGTACTGTCGACGCGGTATATTTCTGACAGGTACCTACCTGATAAAGCGATAGATGTACTTGACGAAGCGTGTGCGTGTGCGAAAATCAGGCATAATTCGGGAGTGCGCAAAAAAGATTCGCGTTATATCGACCTGCGCGGCAAAGATGTAAAAATTGGGAATATCGGCAAAATAGTGAATGGCAGTGAGAAGCCGAAACTGTGTGCCGACGACATCATGTCCGTAGTATCGGTCCGTACCGGCATACCAATTAATAAGGTCACAGTGAAAGAGGCAGTGAAGTTCACATTTCTTGAAAAGGAGCTTTCAGAACGAGTGATAGGGCATGAAGACGCTGTGAAAAGGGTGACTGACGCAGTGTGCAGGGCGAAGTCGGGACTTCGTGACGATGGCAGACCGTCTGCGTCATTTCTATTTGCCGGACCGTCAGGAGTCGGCAAAACTGAACTTGCAAAAGCGCTTGCTGACTGTGTTTTCGGTTCTGAGAAGAATCTTATACGCGTTGATATGTCGGAGTATATGGAGAAGCACTCGGTGTCAAAGCTGATAGGAGCGCCTCCCGGTTATGCAGGATATGACGACAAAAACGTGAGCTTGTGCGACAAGGTACGGCGCAGTCCGTACTCGCTCATACTTTTCGACGAGATAGAAAAAGCTGATTCTGAGGTGTTGAATATCATGCTTCAGATTCTCGATTATGGTACTCTTACAGATTCTTCACTGAGGAAGGTAAGTTTCCGGAATTGCATGATTATAATGACATCGAATATAGGTGCAGAGGGAGTATCAGGAAAAACGTCGCTTGGATTTGGCAAAAACGAATCCGGAGAAGACGAAAGCCGAATGCTTGAAGCTGTAAAAGCGTATTTCACTCCCGAGTTTACCGGACGAATCGACGAGATAATCATGTTCAGGAATCTTGAAATGGAAGACCTTATAAAAATAAGCCGCAAAGCACTTAATGACCTTGCAGAACGAGCAAAAACGCTTGGTATAGAACTAAGCTATACCGATGAAGTTGCTGAGACAGTTGCATCGGCTGACGATACCGACAAATATGGTGCAAGACAGATAAAACGGCGAGTTACCGAGCTTATCGAGAACGAGCTTGCAAAGATGATAATAACATCGCGGGTAAAGAAAGGTGACCGAGTACTAGTCGGGACAGCTGATGGGAAAACGGCTATAAAGGTCGTGAACGACTGTATCCTTGCAAACTGAAAAATAAAAGGGACGGTTAAGGCAGTATACCTTAACCGTCCCTTGGTTATTATACGTTGTAGATGATTTCTGAATATGTTGGGATAGGCCAGTAGCTGAGCGGCATATTAATCTCGATTTCGTCAGCGATACTTCTCATGATGTCCATTTCAGCGAGGACGTAATCATGGTAGTATTCAGCCTGTTCGAGAACTCCGTCAACAGCACAAGCCGCAGCGACCTGTTTTTCAAGTCGCTCAATAGAATCGTAGAAGCGGTCGCAGAGGTCGTTGAGCTTATTGGCGATTTTTTCTTCAGTTTTAGCTGTGAGTCCAACTGCCTTCTTGCCGGCGATTCCGACGCAGAGCTTGTCGAGGTACTCAAGAGAAGCGGGGAGAAGCTGTTTTCTTGCCATTTCTATCATAGTACGAGCCTCGATACGTCTTGTCTTGGAGTATTTTTCGAGGTGTATCTCAGTTCTCGCAGTGAGTTCTTCTCTGTTGTAGATACCGAATTTACGGAGAATACGGAGATTCTTTTCGTCTGTATAATGCGGCATACAGTCAACAGTCGAAGGATAGTTGGGGAGTCCGCGTCTTTCAGCTTCCTTTACCCACTCAGGCGAGTAGCCGTCGCCATTGAAAATGATACGTCTGTGTTCCTTGAGAACGTTCTTGAGAAGCTTCTTGACCTCGTCCTCGAAGCTGTCGGTATCCTTGAAAGGTTCGAGAATCTCGGTAAACTGGCTGAGTTCCTCGGAAACGATAGTATTGAGAAGAGTATTCGGGCAGGCGATATTGTCAGAAGAGCCGACCATGCGGAACTCAAATCTGTTACCGGTAAATGCGAACGGAGAAGTTCTGTTTCTGTCAGTTGAATCCTTCGGGAAGGAGGGGAGAGCGTTAACGCCTATCTCGAAGTTTTTAGCCTTGGTCTTGTAAACACCGTCCTCTTCGATAGCCTGAAGAACAGCGTCGAGCTCTTCACCGAGGAACATGGAGATGATAGCCGGAGGAGCTTCATCAGCACCGAGACGGTGGTCGTTGCCTGCGGAAGCGGCAGAAAGACGCATAAGGTCTGCATATTCGTCAACACCCTTGATAAGGGCACAGAGTATAGTCAAAAACTGGAGATTCTCCATAGGAGTATCGCCGGGGTCGAGCAGATTCTGACCGTCATTGGTAGACATCGACCAGTTATTGTGCTTACCCGAACCGTTTACACCCTCGAATGGCTTTTCGTGCAGGAGACAAACGAGTCCGTGGCGGAGAGCAACTTTTTCCATAACCTCCATAGCAAGCTCATTCTGGTCAGTACCGAGGTTAGAAGTCGTAAATATAGGTGCCATTTCGTGCTGAGCCGGAGCAACTTCGTTGTGCTTGGTCTTGGAGTAGATTCCGAGCTTCCAGAGTTCTTCATCGAGTTCAGCCATATAAGCGGCGATACGAGGTTTGAGGTTTGCGAAGTACTGGTCATCGAGTTCCTGACCCTTAGGAGGCTTTGCACCGAAGAGAGTTCTGCCTGTGAGGACGAGGTCTTCACGCTGGTCGAACTTTTTCTTGTCTATGAGGAAGTATTCCTGCTCAGCTCCGACAGTTGACGTTACACGGGTAACGTTTTCGTTGCCGAAGAGTTTGAGGAAGCGAACAGCAGTTTTGCTGAGTGCGTCCATAGAGCGAAGTAGAGGAGTTTTCTTATCGAGAGTTTCGCCTGTATAAGAGACGAAAACAGTAGGAATATAGAGGCTTCCCTCTTTAACAAAGCAGTATGAAGTGGGGTCCCATGCTGTATAGCCTCTTGCAGAACTGGTCTGTCTGAGACCGCCGGAAGGGAACGAAGAAGCGTCAGGTTCGCCCTTTATAAGAGCCTTTCCTGAGAATTCCATGAGAGCGGTACCGTTAGGTCCGGGGTTGATGAACGAGTCGTGCTTTTCTGCAGTTGAACCCGTCATAGGCTGAAACCAGTGGGTATAGTGTGTAGCACCGTGTTCGAGAGCCCATTCCTTGATAGCATTTGCAACAACGTCAGCAGTAGCCATATCAAGAGGTTCGCCCTTTTCCATAGTTCTTCTAAGGTTTTTGTAGACATTTTTCGGGAGAGTGTTTTTCATTACAGTTTCGTTGAAAACGCTGCAGCCGAAAATCTCAGGAATACTATTCATGATAAATCCTCCGTATACTCCAAATATTCATTTTATTATAACATATTTATTCCCTGCGGTCAATATTCGTCACTTAAATTCTGTCTTTTTGCCCTATTTATTTATAAAACCCTCTTTAAAAAAGTATATTTTTGAGAAAACGACCATTTATTGCCGAAAAATACTATATTTTTATTCGACCAGCCGACTTCAATATATGTAAACTGACAAAATTTGGAATATTGATAAAAACTGCTTGAAAATGATATGTCAACGGTAGTATAATATTTAAGTTCGCGAATTATTGAGAAAGAGGTAAAAATATGGAAATCACAAGCCGGAAACCCACAGAAGAAAAACTTAAACCCAAACTTTTCTCCGTCATGAAGAATTACTCCGCATCGCAGTTCGTTAAAGACCTCGTTGCAGGAGTCATCGTAGCGATAATCGCACTTCCGCTTTCAATAGCGCTAGCCCTTGCTTCCGGAGTAGGTCCTGAGCAGGGACTTTACACTGCGATAGTTGCCGGATTCATCGTATCATTCCTTGGAGGAAGCAGAGTACAGATAGCCGGTCCTACCGCGCCGCATTTGCGACAATAGTCGCAGGTATAGTCGCTACAGAGCATATGGATGGTCTCATCATATCTACAATAATGGCTGGTATAATCCTCATAGTTATGGGACTCTGTAAATTCGGTGCACTTCTTAAATACATACCCAACACTATAACAAGCGGCTTCACATTTGGTATCGCAGTGACTATCCTTATTGGTCAGATAAAGGATTTTCTTGGTCTGACATTCAAAAATTCACCGATTGAAACAGTTGACAAGGTGAAAGAAGTCTGTCTCTGCATTGACACACTAAACTGGCAGGCACTGCTTGTAGGCGTCATCTCTCTTGCGATACTCATTTTATGGCCAAAAAAACTTGAAAAGATTCCGGCTTCACTCATAGCTGTAGTAGTCGGAGCACTTCTTGTACAATTCTCAGGAATGCACGTAAACACTATCGGTTCACTCTACACTATTTCATCAGCACCTCCGCATCTTACCGTTCCCGAGGTGTCATTTGCAAGAATAAAGGCACTCCTTCCAAATGCATTCACAATAGCAGTGCTTGCGGCAGTTGAATCACTCCTCTCATGTGTCGTAGCTGACGGTATGATAGGTTCTAAGCACCGTTCAAATATGGAACTTGTTGCGCAGGGTGCGGCTAATATCGGTTCTGCTCTTTTCGGCGGAATCCCCGCTACCGGAGCAATCGCACGTACTGCCGCTAACGTAAAGAACGGCGGACGTACTCCTGTTGCAGGCATGGTTCATTCAGTAGTTGTACTGCTCATACTTCTTATTCTCATGCCATATGCAAAGTACATTCCTATGCCTACTATAGCGGCTATACTCTTCATTGTCGCATACAATATGTGCGGCTGGAGAAATATCCGCAACACGATAAAGACAGCGCCTAAGAGCGATATCGCAGTATTATTCGTCACACTGATACTTACTGTTGTATTCGACCTCGTAGTTGCAATCGGTATCGGACTTGTTCTCGCGGCTCTTCTGTTTATGAAGCGCATGGCAGATGTTACAGAGGCTCACGCGTGGGTCGACGTTGATGACGAAGACACTGACCCTGATAATATACTCCTCAAGAAGATACCGGATAATACGCGTGTATACGAGATAAACGGACCCATGTTCTTTGCGGCGGCAGATAAGTACAAATATATGCTCGACGACAAGAATATCGACGTTCTCTGTATAAGAATGAGAAACGTTCCGGCTGTTGATGCTACGGGTGTTGAGGCACTTGCACGTATCGTAAAGCGCTGTGAAAAGCACAATGTCAGAGTAGTATTCTCGCACGTAAACGAACAGCCGATGAAGGCAATGGAAAAAGCCGGACTCGTTGAGCGTGTTGGAGCTGATAACTTCTGCTCTCACATTGATACAGCTCTTCTTCGTGCCGAGGAGATAGAAAAATCTCTCAAAGCAGTAAAATAATGAAATCCTGTATGGTCGGCGGTCAATTTCAAAATAGAAAAAATGAAGCGGATAAGTGCAAACTTATCCGCTTATTTTTAATATCCTAATTCTTCTCCGACGATTATTACCTTTATTCGACCCTTATGGCGCTGTTGGGCAGAAATCAGGTAGTTACAGCAGATACGTCCGTCACCTGAGCAACCGTCTGTCATCTGACGGTCAGCCTTGTGGAGTGAAACGCATTCGCCTGTTTTAGCACAGTAAGTATCGCAGTCGAGACGGACACAGTTAGGCGGAGCGGCAGTATTCTTCACGCGGACCTCTGCTTCCTCTATGTTACGTACTATTTTATTATAGCCTGCAATAACGATAACAGAGTCCGGACCGTACGCTATAGCGGCAATACGATTGCTGTTGCCGTCAACGTTATAAAGAGCGCCGCTTTCGGTGATAGCGTTAGTGCTTGTGATGTACACATCAGCTGAGAAAGCCTGACGGTATATAGCTTTTGTTTCTTCCGGAGTCTGAGCTTTTGAGCGGTCCAAATAGTTGTATTTACCGGAATTGAGCAGATCAGGAAGACCGCATTCCTTCATGGAGACGCTTCCGCCGTGAGTTACGGTGCATCCTTCCGGCATCAGTGAACAGACGATGTCTTTAACGTCAGCGGCAGTTTCAGCGTAGTAGAACTCCATATTATTCTTTTTCAGAGCTTCTCCGACGCTTTCTATACGTTTTTTCAGTGCAGTTTTCTTATTGATATCCATGATTATCATACTCCTTTTAAAAAGTTATGCGGAGCATTAAGCTCCGCATAGTATTTGTTTAGTTCATGTCAGGCTCAAGAAGAGCGTAGTTACCGTCGTCACGCTTGTAAACGACATTGATAGTACCTGTATCGGCAT
This sequence comes from uncultured Ruminococcus sp., assembly GCA_900315975.1. Next base: position 28,285 of record ONBA01000001.1, on the reverse strand, counting down.
TGAGGAACATGAAGAATTCGTGGCTGAGCAGGTTCATCTGGAGGATAGCTTCCTCGACATTCATAGGACGGAGTTTGAACTTCTTGTCCTTGATGATCTCGAAATCAACGACTTCTTCAACAGGTTCAGCGAATGACTGCTTGAAGGCTGTATCCTTGAGTTTTTTCTCAACTCTGGTCTTATTTTTGCGGATCTGTCTGATGATCTTATCTATAGCGTCGTCAAGAGCGACGGTCTTGTCAGCGGCAGAGCGCTCAGCGCGGAAGATCATACTGTTGTATTTAACTGTGAGCTCAAGCTCGATCTGATTTTTGCGCTCAGAGAGTACGATTTTTGCATCAGCTTCGTCTCCGAAGAATTTGCCGAGTCGTGAATCGATTCTTGTTTCAGCGTATTCTGTGAAGTTCTGTGGGATCTGCATTTTCTTAGCTGTGATAGTTGTTTTCATATATGGATGTCCTCCTTTTGCTCCGTTTCCGGAGCGGGTATTAGAACCTTTAGTTACCCTCCGGTTCTTATGGTTATATTATACCATAATCTTTTGGAGGATACAAGGGAATTTTGTTAATTTTGTTTAGTTTGCACAGCTTTTATTATAATATTTGTAAAATGTGACAAATTAACTGCACAGTGCATCAAGCATAGTCTTAGCTATCTGTTCCGCAGAAACTGGCGTGCTGTACTTGTTTTCAAGCAACACGCAGAACGCGATAGGGTGAGCAGAGTCGTCAACAAATCCTACAAGCAGAGCGTTTTCCTCGTCACCGTTTTTGACCTGAGCGGTACCGCTTTTGATTCCGAGTGTATAACCCGGAATAGAACCTGAGTAGTTATTGGCACCGTTTGTAATAAGAATCTGTTTTACGGTTGAGGCGGTAGATGAACTGAAAAGCTGATTACTGAAAGAAGTACCCCTGACCTCAGAAACGTCACCGTAAACGTCAGTGACCTTTGAGATGAGGTGCGGCATAGTCATTTTGCCGTTGCCGTTAGCGATAGCACTTTCCCACATCATGAGCTGAACAGGACTTACGAGAGTGTCGCCCTGACCTATGCAACCCCACTGAGTATTGAAGTCACCGGAGTCGGTCAGCGTAGTTGAAGCTTTATCGCACTGTATGCCGTCTATGTCGATATACTCGGGTTTAGCATCGTTTACAGCGTAGCCGAGCTTTGAGTACATAGTTTTTACACTGCTCAGCGGCATATCGGGGTCTTCGATTAGCTGTGCAAAGAATGGATTACAGCTGTTTTCGACGGCTTGCTGAATGTTCTGTTCACCGTGTCCCCACGACTGGTGGCAGTCGATAGGTTTACCTTCACGATTCACGAATTGTCCGTTACAGGTGTATCTTTTGGAGAAGAGCTTCTCCTGACCCATGATTTCGAGTGCTGAGATAACGGTTGAAACCTTCTGAGTCGAGCCCGGAACAGTTCCGCACATAGCCTTTGAGATGAGAGTTCCCGACTCCATATCAGCAATATTATCGTATCCTCGGGTAACGTCTATATTTGGCAGACTTGTGCATACGAGGATCTCGCCGGTTTTGTAGTTATAAGCCACAGCACAGCCTTTTGCCCCCTGATAAGCGTTGTACACAGTGCGGTTAGCGGCATGGTCGAGGGTTGTATGGATAGAAGCTTTACCGCCGTCCTTGACGAGTCCGGCAGAAAAGCTGTAGTTGTTGAGAAGGTCTATATTCTGGGCAACGAGGGTATTGTTCATCTGACCCTTGTCATCGCCTATGAGGTTTCCTACGTCGAGGAAGTGACCGTCTTCATATTGTCCCTGACCAAGACCGTCAAACAGGACATCGCCGTTGCGGTCGTAGACCATACCGAGTTCGTGTTTATCGGAGTTCATCATATAAAATGAAGCTTCCTTATTGATTTTTACAACGAGCGTTACCATTCCTGCAATAAAAATGAACAGGAAAACAGTGATAACGTGCTGACATCTTCTTATACTTTTCATTTCTCAGCCCCCGCTTTCGGTGCGGACTTTTTCTTAGGTTTGTCAGCTTTGAACACAGGAGACTGTGCAGCTGCGAGCATACCTATCATGAAGCCGCTGGTCATCATAGAGCTTCCGCCCTCAGATATGAAGGGGAGAGTTACACCGGTAAATGGAATCATATTGCATGAGCCGAAGATGTTGAGAGCCATCTGTACCGAGAAAGCCGCACATATTCCTGCACACATAGTGCCGTGGAAGTATGAGCGGGGAGGATTAACAAGCGGAAGAGCAACCATCATGAGGAGCACAAGTACTGACATGACGGAGAACAGAAGTCCCCATTCCTCGCTTATTGTGGCAAATACGATATCACTGCGGAAGGCGAAAACATTGTGAAGGAAGCCGTTTCCGGCACCTTTTCCGAACCAGCCGCCGTCAGCTATAGCGATAAGAGCCTGAGCCTGCTGATAGCCGTTTCCGTCCTTGTTGTTCCATACGTCAACGAAGAGTCTGTCGCGGACATAAGGCGGAGCGAGTATAACTCCTGCAACGGCAATAACGGCAAGAGCCGCACAGGCACCGATTATCGGCTTATTCGAGAATTTACCCTTTGGATAGCAAATCCTAAGCAGGAATCCGGCAGCATATATTGCGCCGAATGTTGGTATACTACCGAGGTCGCGGCACCACCACTGGAAAAGGCATATAGCGACAACTATGCCGAAAACGATGAGGTTTTCGTATACTACGTTGAAAACAAGCAGCTTGTGTTTTTTCTGCTGTTCAGCTATAGTAGTGGCGCAGGTTAGAACGAGGAGAGGCTTGATAAATTCAGAAGGCTGGATAGTCATAAAGCCAAGGTCTATCCACATACTGCGGCTGCCTGTAAACAGGAGTATCACGAGCATGAGAACTCCGATAGCCGCCCAGATATACTTCTTTTTGCTCTGTACCCACTTATAGTTCCTGCACAGGAGATAACCTCCGCGGCACGCTATAAGAGCGGTGATACAGGTGATAAAATGCTTCATATGGAACTCAACTCCGCCGAAGCACGACTGGAATATCACGCTCATGTTGAGAATCAGTATCAGCATGAAATCGACAGCGTAGGTCTGTTGTCTGAAGAACGGCATGATAATGAAGTATACGACGTCGAGACCTATAACAGCTGCCATAAGGGTGAAAACAGCTGATGTGTCGGAGTAGTTACCTCCGGCAAAAACGCTGAAAAGCATAGTGCCGTGAGCGAGGAGTACAAAGAAGCATGAGATTACGTATGCGACCGGATTATTCAACGTTTCCCCCTCCTTTTTCTGAAAATCAGGCGGCGGTTTCCGATAGTGACGATATCATTTTCACGCAGACGCTTGTGCTTGGTGAGAGTACCGTTAACGTATACACCGGATTTTGAGCCCATGTCAGTAATAGTCCATTTGCCGCCTTCAACGACATTTAGTATGGCGTGATAACGAGAGACAGACATATCAGCCAGTCTGATATCAGCTGAGGCGTGTCTGCCGATGAGAATCTCGTCACATTCGAGCGGGTAGACTGAATTCTGATCTGCAAGTTCCATATCTGCCGCAGTTTTGCTCCAACGCTTTTTGCCCGAGCTTTTTTCGCGGTATGAAGTGAGCATCAGCGCCATTGCACATATGTCAATGGCTGCGGCTGAAACGGCACAAAGCAGTAGTTTTGCTGAGTCCATTCTATATTTCCTTTCTTTATCAGCGATGCTGATTTTTTCACAAAGAACATTATAACATATTTGGATATGTAATGCAACAGTATGTTGACTATATAATAGGTAACGTATCAGAAAGGCTTTGTGTTTGTATAAAACGATACTTGCAAAAAAAAATCAATTGTGATATAATTATCAGGAATGTTTATTTATGACCCTATCAACAGACGAAAGGAGCATGACCGGAAGGCAAATCCGGTTAAAAGGCTATGGCAAAAAAGAAAGATTACGGTAACGACAGTATCACTATGCTGAAGGGTGCTGACAAAGTAAGAAAGCGTCCGGCGGTAATTTTCGGCTCAGACGGTCTTGATGGCTGTGAGCATTCTATATTCGAGGTCATCTCAAACTCTATCGATGAGGCAAGAGCTGGATTCGGCGATAAAATAATAATTACACACTACAGAAACCACGATATCGAGGTCGAAGATTTCGGACGAGGCTGTCCTGTAGACTTCAACAATAATGAGCAAAGATACAACTGGGAGCTTGTTTACTGTGAACTCTATGCAGGCGGTAAGTACGATGCAAGCGGAGATTCGTATGAATTCTCACTTGGTCTTAATGGTCTCGGACTCTGTGCTACGCAGTTTGCGTCCGAGTTTATGGACGTAGAGGTGGTACGTGACGGATTCAGGTATCAGCTTCACTTTGAAAAAGGCGATAATGTCGGCGGACTCAAAAAAGAACCCTGCAAGAAGAAGCAGACCGGTACAAAGACACGTTGGCGTCCCGACCTTGAGGTTTTCACTGATATTGAGGTGCCGGACGAGTTTTTCCACGACATACTGAAACGTCAGGCAGTCGTAAACCCGAATATACTGTTCATATTCCGCTCGGAGAATGAAGCGGGCGGATTCAACGAGACAGAGTTCGTATATGAGAACGGTATCACGGACTATGTTAAGGAAATAGCCGATGACAAGGCTCTCACGACTATACAGCACTGGACTACTGAAAAACGCGGTAAAGACCGTGAGGATAAGCCTGAATACAAGGTCAAGCTTGATGTTGCGCTTACTTTTTCAAACAAGGTGAAGAAGACAGAGTACTACCACAACTCAAGCTTCCTTGAACACGGTGGTTCACCGGAAGACGCAGTAAAGCGTGCATTTGCGGCACAGATAGACGCTTATATCAAGTCGGTGAACGGTTATCAGAAGAATGAGAACAAGATAAAATTCGAGGACGTTGAAGAGTGTCTTATACTCATATCATCGTCATTCTCGACCCAGACATCATACGAAAATCAGACCAAAAAAGCTATTACCAACAAGTTTATACGTGAGGCAATGACTGAGTTTCTGCGCCACCAGCTTGAGGTGTACTTCATAGAAAACCCTGACGAGGCTAAGAAAATATCGGAGCAGGTGCTTCTGAACAAGCGAAGCCGCGAAAACGCCGAGCGTACACGTCTGAACATGAAGAAGAAGCTCTCGGGAACCATCGACCTCGCTAATATGGTCGAGAAATTTGTAGACTGCCGTACCAAGGACGTTTCGCGCCGTGAGATATATATAGTGGAGGGCGACTCGGCTCTCGGCTCTGTAAAACTTGCGAGGAATGCCGAATTTCAGGCAGTTATACCAGTCCGTGGAAAGATACTCAACTGCCTTAAAGCTGAGTACGCGAAGATATTCAAGAGTGAGATAATAACCGACCTTATAAAGGTACTCGGCTGTGGAGTCGAGGTTACTTCCAAGGCTAACAAGGAACTTTCAACATTCGATATCAATAATTTCCGCTGGAGCAAGATAGTTATCTGTACCGATGCCGACGTTGACGGCTTTCAGATACGAACTCTTATCCTGACCATGCTTTACAGACTTACACCCACTCTTATTGAGGAGGGATATGTATACATCGCTGAATCACCGCTGTTTGAGATAAACACAAAGGAAAAGACCTACTTCGCATATACAGAGCAGGAAAAACAGCGTATACTCGACCTTATCGGCGATAAGAAGCATACTATCCAGCGCTCGAAAGGTCTCGGTGAGAACGAACCTGACATGATGAGCCTTACAACTATGAACCCTGATACGCGCCGTCTTATCAAGGTATCAGTTGACGACATAAGAGAATCGGCAGAGGTATTTGAGATGCTTCTCGGTGACGATTTACAGGGACGTAAGGACTACATCTCTGAATACGGAGCTGACTACCTCGAGCTCGCTGACATTTCATAATTACGGCAAAGGAGAACACAATGGCAAAGAAAAAAGATTCTTCAAAAAGCGCTCCTGCATTCAAGCATGAAGCTTATATAGAAGGCTCGGGAAGTATAGTTGACCAGCAGATAGCTGATGTACTCAAAAGCAACTATATGCCTTATGCAATGAGTGTTATCATATCACGAGCTCTTCCTGAGATAGACGGCTTCAAGCCTTCGCACAGAAAGCTCCTGTATATGATGTATAAGCGCGGACTTCTCAATCCTGACAAGGAGCGTTCAAAGTCTGCAAACGTAGTCGGAGAGACGATGAAGCTCAATCCTCACGGCGATCAGGCTATATACGAGACGATGGTACGTATGACACGCGGAAACGAGGCTCTGCTCCACCCATATGTAGACAGTAAGGGCAACTTCGGAAAGCAGTATTCAAGCAAGATGCACTACGCGGCTTCACGATATACCGAGGTAAAGCTTGAGAAAATATGCAACGAGCTTTTCCGTGATATCGACCACGATACAGTAGACTTTGTTCCAAACTATGATAATACGATGCAGGAGCCGTCGCTTCTCCCCGCTACTTTCCCGACAGTACTTGTTAACTCGAATACCGGTATAGCTGTATCAATGGCGAGCAACGTCTGCCCGTTCAATTTAGCTGAAATATGCGAGACAACGATCGCTCTCATGAAAAATCCCGAGCATGATATCATAAGCACTCTCAAGGGACCTGATTTTCCGGGCGGCGGTTTTCTTCTCTATGACGAAGCTGAACTAAACAAGGTATACGAGACGGGCAGGGGAAGCATCAAGGTAAGATGCAAGTATTCGTATGATAAGTCGTCTAACTGTATAGAGGTCACGCAGATACCCTACACCACCACTGTAGAGGCTATCATTGACAAGATAATTGAACTCGTCAAGGCAGGAAAGATACGCGAGATATCGTATATCCGCGACGAGACCGACATCAACGGTCTGAAAATCGCTATCGACCTCAAACGCGGTACTGACCCCGATAAACTCATGCAGAAGCTCTATCGTCTTACACCTCTTCAGGACAGCTATCCATGCAATTTTAATATACTCATTGCAGGAACTCCTAAGGTAATGGGTGTACGTGAGATACTCACCGAATGGACAGCTTTCCGCGAGGAATGCGTTCAGCGCCGCACATATTTCGATTTGCAGAAGAAGAAGGAGAAGCTTCACCTGCTTGAAGCTCTCTCGAAGATACTTCTCGATATCGACAAGGCAATAAAGATTATCCGCGAGACAGAAGCAGAAGCAGACGTTGTTCCTAACCTCATGATAGGCTTTGGTATAGACGAGATACAGGCAGAGTATGTTGCAGAGATAAAGCTCCGCAATATCAACCGCCAGTACATCCTCCGCCGCGTTGAGGAAGTTGACCAGCTTCGCGCCGATATAGCTGAGATGGAGGATATTCTCAGCGATAAGAAGAAAATACGCAAAATAATTATCGACGAACTTAAAGAGGTGTCAAAGACTTACGGAATGCCGAGAAAGACACTCTTCTTCTATCAGTCGGATATAGAGGAAGAGGAGGTCATCGACGATACACCTGACTATCCTGTAAATCTTTTCGTATCTGAAAGCGGATATTTCAAGAAGATAACTCCTCAGTCACTCAGAATGAGCGGTGAGCAGAAGCTCAAGGAAGGCGATTATATCAAGCAGACCTTTGAAGCTACAAACAAGACTGAACTCATATTCTTCTCAGATAAGGCACAGGTTTATAAGTCGAAGGCAAGTGCGTTTGACGACTGCAAGGCAAGTCTTATGGGTGACTATATCCCTGCAAAGCTCAGCTTTGACGACGGTGAGGAACTCCGCACCATGATACCAACGACCGATTACAGCGGACACATCATATTCTTCTTTGAAAACGGCAAGGCGGCAAAAATACCGATGAAGTCCTATGAGACAAAGACTAACCGTAAAAAACTCGCTAATGCCTACTCAGACAAATCTCCGCTCGTTGCAGCGATATTCGTCGCAGAGGAAGCTGATATCCTGCTCAGGACTACTTCCGGACACGCACTTGTGTTCAATACCGGCATGATACTCCCGAAGGCTACAAGAGATTCACAGGGTGTACAGGTCATAAATCTCAGGAAGAATGCAGCACTCTCATCTGCTGAGATAATCACAGAGGAAGCTGCTCCGGAGCTTGAAAAGTACCGTGCAAGAGCAGTTCCGGCAGCCGGAAAACCTGCAAAGGAACTCGGTGACAGCAATCAGCTAAGCTTTGAATAATATTATAAAACTGCTGTAATGCTTTTTACAGCAGTTTTTCTGTTTATGGGGTGTTTTGAAATGTGTTGATTTTATAGCGGAAAAGTAGTATAATATAGCTAAGGCGGTGATGATTTGAATTACGACAAGAGATATGAAAAACTGCTTTCAATGCTTGAAGAAGCCGGATTTGAGGCATATATAGTCGGAGGCTGCGTAAGGGATATGCTTCTCGGACGTCCTGTCAGCGACTTCGATATTACTACGAACGCTCTGCCGGAGCAGGTAATGGAAGTATTTTCCGGTATGAAAGTTGTTCCGACAGGAATAAAACACGGTACCGTTACCGTATTATATGATTCGGAGCCGTTTGAGATAACAACATACCGCGTAGACGGAAACTATACTGATTCGCGGCGACCGGATACAGTTGATTTTACATCATCGCTCGAGGAAGACCTCGCACGCCGTGACCTTACAGTCAACGCAATGGCAATGGATATCCGCGGTGATATTCACGACCCTTTCCACGGTCAGGAAGACCTTGAATCAGGAGTACTTCGATGTGTAGGCGAACCTGAAAAACGCTTTTCTGAGGACGCTCTCAGAATATTGCGTACCGTCAGATTTGCCTCTGTACTCGGGTATAGAATAGATGAAAAAACAGAAGCGGCAGTCCTTGATATGAGGGCGAATCTCGACCACATTTCGCATGAGCGATGCCGCGATGAAATAGAAAAAATGATAATGGGTGCTAACTTCGCTGAAACGGCACTGCGCTACAGGGAGATAATCGCTCAGCTGATACCTGAATTCAGACCATGTTTTGATTTTCAGCAGCGCTCGAAATACCATAAATACGACGTATATGAGCATATAGTCAGAGCTGTTGCGGCTGCACCGGAAAGTCTTCTTCTGCGAACGACAATGCTTCTTCATGACATAGGCAAGCCACCGATGTTCAGACTTGATGAAAACGGAACAGGACATTTCAAGGGCCATGCAGGGGTAAGTGCTGATATAGCGCGTGACGTAATGAAGAGGCTGAGATTTGATAACAGCTTCATCGAAACGGTTTGTACTCTAATTGCAATGCACAGCGACGAGATAGGTTCAGAGAAGCACATCAGAAGAATCATATCGCGTATCGGTGCGGATAATCTTTTTCTTCTGCTTGAAGTTAAAAAAGCTGATAATCTTGCAAAGTGTGAATTTGTACTTGAGGAGAATGTGTACTTTGACAAGTGTGCGGAGACTGCTCGTGAGCTGATACGTCAGGGAGAGTGCATGAGTCTGCGTCAGCTTGCAGTCAACGGAAACGACATGATAAGTCTCGGACTTAGCGGCAGGGACATAGGTTCGGCACTTGACACTCTGCTCGGACTTGTTATAGATGAAACTCTTGCAAATGAGAAAGAGTCGCTTATCGCTTATACGAAGGAGGAATTGCTGTGAAGGGACGTATACATTCAACCGAAAGCTTTGGTACTGTTGACGGTCCGGGAGTGAGGTATGTTGTATTCTTTCAGGGGTGTCCGCTGAGGTGCAAGTACTGCCACAACCCTGATACATGGGAATTTCACGGTGGTCATGAAGTAACGGCTGAGGAACTGATGAAGGAGTACGATTCGTACAAGGAGTTTCTGAAATCGGGCGGAATAACGGCTACCGGAGGTGAACCTCTTGCACAGCCGGAATTTCTTGCAGAATTTTTTTCCCTTGCAAAATCAAAAGGAGTACATACCTGTCTTGATACGTCGGCAGGAGTATATTCGCCGGAGGAACACTCAAAAATCGACGAGGTGCTGAAGTATACTGACCTTGTGATGCTCGACATAAAGCATATAGACCCTGTTGAACACAAGAAACTAACAGGTATGGGAAACAGCCATATACTGAGCTTTGCCGAGCATATCCGTGACCTCGGCATACCGGTGTGGATACGTCATGTTGTAGTACCGGGTATCACGGACAAATACGATGAGCTTTTCCGTTTGGGAGAGTATCTTTCAGGACTAAAAAACCTCAAGGCACTTGATGTTCTGCCGTATCACGATATGGCAAAGATAAAGTATGCAGAGCTTGGTATAGAATATCCGCTTGCAGATGTACCGCCGCTTACGAAAGAGGCGGCAATCAGGGCACGCGAGATAATAATGTCAGGTATTAAATCAGGTCTCAGGAAGAAGATGTGATACTTGACAAAGTATGTGCAATAATATATAATTGTTTTATATTATTAGTGATGTATCATATGGCAAAGGAGTAAGAATATGAATACAGACAGAAGAAAAGTTGTACTTATTGGTACCGGAATGGTTGGAATGAGCTTTGCGTATGCACTTGTAAATCAGGGCGGCATATGCAATGAGCTTGTGCTGATAGATGTTAACAAGGACCGCGCTATGGGTGAGGCTATGGACCTCAATCACGGTCTTGCATTTGCAAAGTCAAATATGAAAATATATGCAGGCGATTATCACGACTGCAAGGACGCGGATATAATAGTCATTGCCGCCGGAGTTGCACAGAAAGAAGGGGAAACACGTCTTGACCTGCTTCAGCGCAATACTGAGGTTTTCCGTTCGATAATCACTCCAGTTGTTAAGTCGGGATTCGATGGTATTTTCCTCGTTGCGACAAATCCTGTCGATATCATGACACGCGTTACCTATGAGCTTTCACGCTTTGGTGCATCACGCGTTATCGGTACTGGTACATCGCTTGATACCGCAAGACTTCGTTATCTCCTCGGTGACTATTTCACAGTTGACCCGAAAAACATCCATGCATACGTAATAGGCGAACACGGCGACAGCGAATTTGTACCGCTCTCGCAGGTAATGCTTGCAACAAAGCAGGTGTCTGAGATACTCGAAGACGGCAGAAATTCTTATTGTGCTGACGATATGAAAAAAATCGAGGAGCAGGTGCGTACAGCCGCATACAAGATAATTGAGGCAAAGCGTGCGACATATTACGGTATCGGAATGGCTATTACCCGAATCGTAAAGGCAATACTTGGTGACGAAAACAGTGTGCTGACTGTTTCGGCGAAGCTGTGCGGAGAATACGAAAGCAGAAATGTTTTCATAGGAGTTCCGTCAATTATCGGAAGAAACGGTGTAAAGGAAGTACTCGAACTTTCACTCACTGATGAAGAAATGGAGAAATTCAGAGCATCTGCAAAGATACTCGATGAAAGCTTTGAAGGACTGAAAATGTAAGCATATGTTTTCATTTCATGATATAGGATAGAATTATTAAGGGGTTCATTTTATGGAAAAAATCAAATTTTTATCTGCCGCTTGTGCCGCAGTAATGCTTTTGGCTGGATGCTCTGCACCTGTAAAAAAAGAACACATTTCCCCTCCGGAGATGCCTGAGGCAAACGAAGTGCCTGACGATATCACTATTACCGGAGAAGAAATGCGTGAGAGTGCATGGTATCAGGAGATGTGTTCAGAGATACTTAATTTTGAGTATCATTGTAAGGTATCAGAGAGAGTATCAAATGGTGACGTAAAGAAGGCTCTTGCTCAGCTTCCTAACGATTATCCGGAGATTTTCTGGTTAGGAGACAGATACTCTGCTTCTACGTGTACAGGCGGCTCTAAGGTAGACCTCGGACTCATGAAAGACCTTGAGGAAGAGGAGATACCTGAAATGGCGGCAGAGCTTGAAGAGAAGGGTAACGAGATAATAGCCGGAGTCCCTGACGGCAGTACGTATGATAAAGTGCTGTACATACACGATTACATAGCTGATAACTGTACATACGACCATGCCGGAGCGGATTCTCCTGACAATGGTTTGTGGGGAACTTCTTACGGATGCCTTGTAAATGGCAGTGCAGTTTGTCAGGGATACGCGGAAGCGTTTATCTATCTTATGAATAAGTTAGGCATTGAAAGCGGTATTTGCACAGGTTCTAATCATGCTTGGAACTATGTTAATATCGACGGAAAGTATTACTGGCTCGATATTACTTGGGACGATATGGACAGCTACGTAGAAGGTTATCAGGCTGAACACATATATTTCCTTGTTGACAGCGATATGATACTCCGCTCACGAAATATAGACTGGACTCAGGGTTATTTCCCTGATTGTTCTTCAAAAGATGAAAACTATTTCGTCAAGAACGGTGCATATTTCGAGAACTACGACCGCGACAAGATACTGGAATATATCGACAGTCAGGCAGATAAGCCTCACTGTGAGTTCATGTTTTCAAATTATGACGCTTACAAGGAGGCACTCTACGACCTTCTCGATGATGGAAAAATATACAAAGCATCATCTGTTGACCGCGAGAAAATGAAGTATTACCGCGTCGATAAGATGTTTGCACTTGATGTGATATACTGATGCTATGAAGTCGGAAAAGTATCTGAAAAGTTTTCTTTTTATATTTCTTATAGCTGTGATAATTTTTATTGCAGTATTCGGAACAATTACATCACTGTTCCTTAAAGAAGAAAAGATTCGCTCGAATGAAGTCTCAGTAACATATTCATCGGACGATATATATGAGAACATCTCTTTTGCACTGTCGGAATTCCGGAATAACACCAGTTATAACGGTGTAATAGACCAGAATAGGGTAGATGAAGCGGTAAAAAAGGTTCGCAGCAGTTATCCTGAGTATTTCTGGCTTGATGGATATTGTACAGCAGTTTCCGGCAACAAAACCGATATCAGCTTCATGACTCTTAACGACTATACATCTGCACAGATAAAGACTATGTACAGCGACATGATATCGGAAGCAGAGAAGATAATAGCGCAGATACCGTCCGGAAGCGACGAATACAGTAAGGCATTATATGTCCACGATTATCTTGTGGATAATACACGTTATGCTTCGGAAAAGGCTGTTCTTAACGAGAATGGACTGTGGGGAACAGCATATGGCTGTCTCGTTGAAGGTGAAGCTGTATGTCAGGGGTATGCAGAAGCGTATCAGCTGATACTTAACAGACTTGGCATAGAATGCGGAGTATGTTCGGGCAACAGTGACCGCGGTAAGCACGCATGGAATTATGTAAAAGTCTGCGGACAGTATTACTGGGTCGATGTCACATGGGACGACCCCGAAATGGAATCAGAAATTGCTTTTCTGATGCATGACTATTTCATGATAAATGATGAAATGCTTCTGCGCACAAGGTCTATCGACGCTGAGAATTATTATGTTCCGTCATGCAAATCACTTGACAGCAACTACTATGTAAGAAGAGGTGCGTTCATAAACGAGTACGATATTGACGCAATAAGTGATGTAGTAGAGGAGAGTTCTGATACTCACTGCATTGAGGTCATGTTCGGAAGCAAAGACACATTTGATACTGCAAAGCAGAAGCTGTTTGAGGAAGAGGAGATATGGCTGACCGGACTTGAAATCGAAAGCGGAGGGAGTCTCAGTTACATTAATGACGAAAAAATGCTGACAATACAGATAAGATACTAAAAAACTGTCTGAACAGGCTTGTTTCTGTTCAGACAGTTCTTTTATTGTTCAGACTTGCCGTAGAGTTCTTCTATCATGTCAGCATATTCGGGTTCAGCCGCACGAAGGTGCTTAATAGCTTCACGGCGGTGTTTCATAAGCAGGTCATAAAGTTCGGGCTTGTCATTTTTGAGCGACTCTTCAAAGCGGCGGTTATGTTCTTTGATTCTTGCGAAAGCGTCGGGGTCGCGCATTTCAATACGGTGTGCAATGCGTAGCTTCCGCCGTTCGATCGCCTCTTCTATCTGAGCTTCAGGGATACCGAGTTTACGCGATATTTCGCTGAGATGAAGCTGTAAATGTTCGAGTATCTCTTCGCTGTCGAGGTCACCGATACCATTCCACGAGCCGCGTGCTTTCACGACATTTGAAAGTTCCTGTTGAGGCTGTTGGCTGTTGTCGATATTTTCAAGAAGCTTCTTTGCGTACTTTTCCATCTCTTCATCGGCATTCTCACCGAATGCCCATTCAAATTCAAGTCTGTCAGCATTTCCGTAGGGGAGAGCCTTATCGGCATTGACAGTACTTTCGAGTTCGTATGGCTGACTGATTCCTGCCGCAGTGAGGGCAGAGACGATAGTCCTGCGGCAACGTCCTTCCTCTACGAATGAACCTAAGCCGAGCTGACGGAAACGGTCGTTGAGCTGACCGATGTGCGATGCAAAATAAAGGCTTATCCCACGATTATTCAGCGCCTTGTCGAGAGAAGATATCCTGTCAGCGGCAGTGATATCAATATTGCATACAGCTCCTGAATCAACCACGATACACTTAGTATTTTCTTTAATTGCGCTTTCGATATCGGATATGAAAATCTTTATATTAGCGAAGTAGAGGTTGCCGGAAAATCTGTAAATAACGGCATTTTTCAGCGGAACAGAGTAGGTATTTCGTTCGAGACTGTGAAAGCCTTCGTGTCCTGAAATAACACCGAGGAAAGAGCGTTTGGGGTTTGCGGTATTGAGTATTACAGCAACGAATGAGAGTACAACACCTATGAGAACACCGTAGACAGTTCCGAAGAGAAGAACTCCGGCGAATGCTCCGAGGAAGATAAGAAGTTCACGTTTATCCTGTTTGAAAAGACGCTTCACAAGGTGGAATTCGACAGCACCGAGCAGTGCAGAAATGACTATTGCAGTAAGGACAGGTACCGGCAGATACTTGATAAATCCGGTGAAAAACATGAGTATCACAGCCATAGAAGCCGAAGCGGCAAGCGACATTACCTGTGAAGCTCCGCCGTACTGTTCACCCATTGCGCTTCTCGAAACAGAGCCGTTGACCGGACAGCATCCGGTAGCACCTGCAGCGAGGTTTCCGAGTCCATAAACGAGGATTTCACGGTTTTCGTCGAGGCGGTAACCGTTTTTCTGAGCGAGATTATTTGAAGCGAGAAGAGTTTCCGCCATGATGACAATTGCAATCGTCATGCTGACCGGTACTATGTCTGAGAGAAGCTCTGCGTCGATATGCGGCAGACTCCATGCAGGCAGTCCTGATTTGACTTCTGAGAGCTTAGCGACACCATACTTATCAGCAAATCCGAAGTAACCGAGAGCCGCTCCTCCTGCCATTACGAGTACTGACATCGGCAGTTTTGGAGCGATTTTTTTCGCACCGATAAGCAGAAATAATGAAACGGTACCGAGCAGAAGTGACATAGTGTTAAAGCTTTCATTACAGGTCTTGACTATGTGCAAGATAAGCTCAATGATTTCTCCCGAACCGCTTCCGCCGCCAAGAATTTTGGGTATCTGCATGAAGATAATGGTAGTTGAGATACCGCTGATGAAGCCGCCCATTACCGGAGTTGATATGTAATTAACAAGTCGTCCTGCTTTAAAAAAGTAGAATAGTATGAGCCATAAGCTGACGCAGAAGGTCATCAGCGGAACAGTGCTGACGGCTTCATCTGAGCCTGAAACTATGCCCATTTCCGCGAGAAAAGCTCCTACAAGAGCCGCAGGAGCGGCATCTACTCCAAAAATAAACTGCCTTGAAGTCGAAAACAGACCGTATATGAGTATCGGGAAAATCGACCCATAAAGTCCGTAAACAGGCGGCAGACCCGCTACCTGAGCGTAACCCATAGAAATAGGGATAGAAACGAGTGCGATAATAATGCCTGTGAATATATCCTTAGGAAGAGTTTTTAATGAAAATCCCTGTATTTTCATGAATACCTCCAGATGCTTTTTTATTATTATATCATTTGGCATAAAAAGTGTCAAATCTTCTTGATAAATCGAGAAAATCATGGTATAATGTAAAAAAAGTCCTGGAGTTGTTATGAAGAAATTCTTTAAATTGTTAACTGTTTTAATTTTTGCTCTGATGATAATCTCAGATGTGATACTTCTCGGAATGATGGGATTCGGCATAATTGGTTCTTTTGTATTCAACGATTTTGAGGAATTACCGTTGTTTCTGACAATGTCTGTAATGCCGGTGCTGTATCTTCCGACATCGATAGTGTCGCTCATTCGTTACTTAAAAGGCGAGAAATATATGATAATCCGCAGTCTTCTCATGAAGGGGACTATATTCATGCTGATGTTAGCATTCAGTCTCATAAGTTATCAAGACGGAATATACGGCATGGTTGTGTGTCTGTTTTTTAGCATTGTTCTTATTGGACTATCATTTCTTGCCGGAAAACACGGACGAAAGCTTATCGCTGAAAGCAGAAAGAAAAACGGAGAGACTCAGCGTATCGTTCTGCCTAAGTTTGAGGAGTACAATGCCGCAAAATACTGGAACAGTGCCGCTCTCGAGTATCTTCTCTACTATGACCGCGACCTCTCCGACCTTGAAAGAACGGGTCTTAAATCGAAAGAACCGTCGGACATGGCTGAATGTCTCGATAGGGACTACAAGGGACTCAGCCTTGTAGACAAAAACCGTATCGCGCAGTACAGTTCAATGCCCGTAATATACCTTCTTCGCTGGCTTATCGAGAACGGCTATATGAGTGACAGCTTCCGGGAATCTCACGCTGAAACGTATGAAAAGGCACAAAGCGGAGAGATATCTGCTGTAGATTTTTTTGCCGAAGATATGGGATATATCCTGAGACGCGAAGATATCAGGGACGATATGACTGATTTTATCGACAAGTATTTCGGAGCATTTTACAATACGAGGATATTCGACCGCAAATGCCGGTATTTTTTCTTTGATTACTGCGAAACAGTACAGTCTCGCGGAGCAAGGTATTTTTGTGCTGATTACTCAAACGAAGCGTATAACGAGTTGTCGCAGAGGATAGTACAGAGATACGCTGAATATACCGAGCGTTCATCGCTGACGATACATGAACAGTCGGAAAGCTCTGAAAATGTATTCTGGCACAGATTCGACGCAAATCTCGATGTTTATACATTTGGTGAGGCAGATGCTGACTATATAAAGTCGTGTGAGACTACCCTCAATGGACTGAGTGAATGTCAGCTCAACAAGTTAAGCAGAATGATCAAGCGGTGTTGGAACATTGATGATGGACGTGACCCGATGAAAGAGATACGTCCGTTATGCATATATGTGAACGAGCCGCGAGGCGACGATGTGCACTTTTCTATAGGGTGCGGAGCTGATTTCGAGCAGGAGCACGGATTTGGATTCACGGTCAGGAACGGAATAATAATCAACATCGGCTACGATAACGACTTCTATATCCCGTATATCGAGGACGAGAATGAGATATATGAACTTGAAAAAAACTGCATGAACTTCGTCAGTCTTACAAAAAAAGAACAGGCGGAAAGCGAGTGTGCCGCAGGAAGACTTGCAGCGGTGCCGGTAACTCTTGATTTTATGACTCCTCTTGATGATATGAGTGCATTAAGCAGGACGATATATATAACTCCGGCGGCAGAAAAGCTTTATAAGCAAAACATAAAATATCTGCGTATACTCGGTAACTGCGGGGCGATAACTGATGTAAATATCTCATGTCAGAAGTACGGTGAGAGCATAGTGCCGCAGACGATACTGTTCAAGGCGACTGCTAACAATTCCGAAAGCAAAGGTTCAAAGGAAAGGTTACTATATTTTGATGTGCTGAGAGTATGGAACTAATAAAAAGCTCCCTATCATTTGACATGATAGGGAGCTGATTTTTACTTAGCAGCTTCTTCGTCAGTGTGACGAATCTGAGCACGCTTTATCTTGCCGCCGAGAGTTTTCGGGAGCTCATCAACGTATTCGATAACACGCGGGTATTTGTAAGGAGCGGTCTCACGCTTAACGTGGTCCTGAAGCTCCTTAGTAAGCTCGGGTGAGGGAGTATATCCCTTTGCGAGGACTACAGTAGCCTTTACTATCTGACCGCGTATCGGGTCAGGTGCACCGGTTATAGCTGATTCAACTACAGCAGGGTGAGTGAGAAGAGCACTTTCTATCTCGAATGGTCCGATACGGTAGCCTGAGCACTTGATAACGTCGTCGTTACGTCCTACGAACCAGTAATAACCGTGAGAATCACGCCATGCAACATCGCCGGTATCGTAGTTTTCTCCGCCGAGAACAGCCTCAGTGAGTTCGGGATTCTTATAGTAAGCACAGAACAGACCAGTCGGGTGTTGTTTCTGTATGCCGCAAACCATGATGCTTCCTTCTTCACCGTCTTCACACTCGATTCCGTCGGGACGGAGGAGGTGGATATTATAGAGCGGAGAAGGCTTTCCCGTCGAACCGGGCTTAGGGTCTATCCACGGGAAGTTAGCGATGAGAACTGTTCCTTCGCTCTGACCGAAGCCCTCACGCATTTTCTTTCCGGTAAGTTCGTAAATGCGGTTGAAAACCTCAGGGTTGAGGGGTTCACCGGCATTGCAGAAGTTCTCGATAGTTGAGAGGTCATACTTTGTCATATCTTCCTGAAGCATGAAACGGTACATAGTAGGCGGAGCGCAGAAAGTAGTAAGCTTGTGTTCACTGATAACTTCGAGCATATCCTTAGCGTTGAATCTGCCTGTGAAGTCGTAAACGAACTGTATGGCACCGCATATCCACTGTCCGTAGAACTTGCCCCAGCCGAATTTAGCCCAGCCGGAATCGGAAATAGACATATGGAGCTTATTCTCCTGAACCTGATGCCAGTACTTAGCCGTAACTATGTGACCGAGCGGGTGAGCGAAGTTATGACATACCATTTTAGGCATACCTGTTGAGCCGGAAGTGAAGTATATGAGCATGGTGTCAGTAGCCTTAGTAGCCTGATCACCGGTCGGACGCTCGAAAGTATCGGGGTACTTAGCGATCTCGTCCACAAAGAAGTCCCAGCCTTCGCGGGGTTCAGCAACAGCGATCTTCTTGCGGAGAGTTTTTATCTGCGGAGCAGCTCCGTCGATCTGACCTCTTATGTACTCGTCATCGCAGGCAACTATAGCCGAAATTTCAGCCATATTTCCGCGGTAAGCGATATCGTGGGTAGTGAAGAGAAGGTTACCCGGGATAAGGATAATGCCGAGCTTATGGAGAGCAGTAGCGATTACCCAGTATTCCCAGCGGCGGCGGAGAATGAGAAGGACCACGTCTCCCTTTTTAAGACCGAGGCTCTGGAAATAATGACAGGTCTGATTAGAGAGCTTTGAAATATCAGTGAATGTGAAAGTGCGTTCCTTTTTATCGTGACTGAGCCAGAGCATAGCTTTTTTCTCAGGCTCCTGCTTTGCCCACTCATCGACGATATCCCAGCCAAAGTTGAAATCCTCGGGAACATTTACGCGGTAATTCTCCTTGAAATCTTCATAGGAATCGAATTCGATACGTGGCAGATAGCGATCTAAAAGCATGATTAATATTACTCCTTTAACTAGTCCCTTATTCCGCTATCATGGTCAGGAAGCGAGCCTTGGAATCTCCGTGGCAGCGCTGACCGTGCGGATATGAGGGGTTGAAATATATAGAATCTCCTTCATTGAGGATAATTTCCTTATCCTCGAATGTAACAACGATGCTTCCTTTCAGGACGAGGTTGAACTCCTGACCTGTATGAGTAACGAGCTTAGCAGGTTCGTCTGACGGCTCGAGAGTAACCAGAAGCGGCTGCATGATCTTGTCCGCATAGCGGAAAGCGAGGTCTTTGAAGCGGTAACCGGGGAAACGGCTGACACTTTTACCGTGACCGCGGCGCACGACCTGATATGTATCTATACGGCTTGGTTCGCCGGTGATCAGCTCATTGAAGTCGACTCGGAACTTATTGGCAATCTCATAAATGACGCTGATCGGAAAATCTCCGTTCTGTTCATAGCCTGCGTACTGCTCAGCAGAAATACCAAGTTCTTCAGCAAGCTTTTCCTGTGTGTAATCGCATACCTCACGCAGCTCGCGGATGCGTGCAGCGATCTCATTGATGCTTTCCATAGTGCAACCTCCGTTAAATTGGAATGATATGTAAACAAACTATATTATAGCATAAAACCCAGTCTATGTCAAGACAGAAAAACCGCGCCTTTTTGACAGGCGCGGTTTGTAATGGGTATCAGTCGTTTCTGTGGTTGTAGGAATAAATGGTCGGAATGATAATTGCAAGGGAGATAGGAACGAGAGTCAGCATAATGAAGACAGTAGGATTATCGACACCAATAAGCTTTATTACTGCGATGAAAGATAGGGTCAGTATACCGACTGCAACCCATACTTTTCCGGTAAATCTGTGAGTAACGTCCCAGCATCTTTCGTTTTTGAGAGTCCACGGAAGTCTTACACCGAGGTTTTTATTCTGACGGATAGTAGGCATATAGTTACCCATTGCGATGAAAAGGATACTAATGATTGCCGGAACTATCAGTGAGACATTAAAGCTCATTTTGTCACCGAGTTTTGTCTCGCTTTTCATAGTTATGAGGAGTACCCATTCCATTGCTATAAGGTAGAATTCAATGAAAAGAATACTGATAACGAGCGGTTTCATATTTTTTTCGAGGCTTTTTGACTTTGAGGTTATAAATAAGCCGATAGGGTTGATGAGGAGTATTATCAGCGGGAAGAATAAGGTGAACCATTTAGAGCCGTATCCGTCGCATACTCCGGCTGCATTGTAATGGAGCGGTACTTTTTCGGGAAGGCCGATGATGTAAAAAACTGAAACGAGCAGATTTACTGCGCCAATGATTATAGTTGCGGCTGTAAGCAGTCTGAAAGCTTTATTTTTCATAATTTTCTCCTTTCATGCCGAATACATCGGCAATTCCTTTCAGGAAGTCCTGAAATACGGTAATATTGAGTTTGTAGGTGATAGTCTGTTTTTCCTTTTCTGACGTGACGAGACCCGCTTCTCTCAGAATTTTCAGGTGGTGGGATATTGTAGCAGCGGAGATATCGAATTTATCGCTTATCTCACCGGCAGTCATGTCGCCGTTTTGCAGCATAGTTAGTATCTGCCGCCTTGTCGGGTCAGCCATAGCATTCCAGACATCTTTCATAATATGACCTCCTTTATTTTGAAGATTATCTAAATACCAAGCTTAATATAAGACGGTATTTTGATATCCGTCTAAATATAATATACCACAAGCACAGACGACTGTCAACAAGTATTTTGAAATTTATCAAAATACTTGTTAGCATAAACTAATAGCTGTGCGGTGAGTACTATTTATATATTTAAAAGAAAAAATGCCTATATCATCACCGGTTTGATATGCATTTTTTAAACATTATTATTAATAAGTAAAGAGAAAATGTATTTGAACTGTATTAGCGGTTGATTTTTAAAGCAGTTTGTGATACAATAATCATATTGACCGTTTTTTGTCATAGATTCAATCAACAGACCTATAATATCTGAAACGGGAAAGGAAATAATGAAATGAAAACAGTTTATACTTGCTTTTGTACTGATGTTATCCATGCCGGACACCTCAATATCATCAAGAATGCCGCAAAATACGGCAGGGTAGTGGTCGGCTGTCTCAGCGACAAGGAAATGATACGCTGCACAAAATTCCCTACAACAACTCTTGAGGAGAGAATTGCTCTTTATAAATCACTCGAAGGAGTAGATGATGTAATTGTACAGGAGGATATGCGCTACGATGACGTTATAGCAAAGCTCCGTCCTGACTATGTAATACACGGCGACAACTGGAAGGAAGGCGCTGAAAAGTCTATCCGCAGCCATGTTGAACAGCTTGTTTCCGAATACGGCGGAGAGATAATCGACGTACCGTATACATATAACGAAGAGGTAAGAAAGGTCGATGACAAGCTCAGAGAGAAGCTCAGTATGCCTGAATACAGAAGAAAGCGTCTGCGTCAGCTTATCGAGATGACTCCCGTAGTAAAGACTATGGAGGCTCATTCAGGTCTGACCGGACTTATCGTTGAAAAGACAATGGTAGAAGGCGATGACGGCAGACTCAATCAGTTTGATGCTATGTGGGTATCTTCACTCTGCGACAGTACTGACAGAGGCAAGCCTGATATCGAACTTGTTGATATGACATCACGTCTGCGCACTATCAACGATATCATGGAAGTAACAACTAAGCCGATAATCCTTGACGGTGATACAGGCGGACTTACCGAGCATTTTGTCTACAACGTAAGAACTCTTGAGAGAATGGGTGTAAGTGCTGTAATAATCGAGGACAAGACAGGTCTCAAGAAAAACAGCCTTTTCGGTACAGAGGTAGTACAGACTCAGGACTCTATCGAAAATTTCTCAGCAAAAATAGCAGCCGGAAAGAAAGCTCAGCTCTCCGACGATTTCATGATAATAGCACGTATCGAGAGCCTTATACTTGAGCGCGGCATGGACGACGCACTTGAAAGAGCGTTCGCATTTGTTGCTGCCGGAGCTGACGGAATCATGATTCACAGCCGTAAGAAAGACCCCGCGGAGATATTTGAATTCTGCGACAAATTCAGAGAAAAGGACAGCAAAACTCCTATAGTTGTTGTTCCTACTTCGTTCAATCAGGTAACAGAGGAAGAACTTCACTCTCACGGTGTGAACATTGTAATATATGCAAATCAGCTTATGAGAGCCGCATTCCCTGTGATGAAGCAGACTGCTGAGGGTATACTCAAAGCTCACAGAGCACTTGAAGTTGACTCAACACTCATGCCTTTCAAAGACATCATCAGACTTATCGACGAGATATGAGGTCGGCTTCATGGACGAGAAATATCTGATACTTTCTGATATACACGGCAACGTGAGCGCATTTGATTCTGTGCTGAAAGACTGCGCAGGCGAGGAATTTGCAGGAGTGATAATACTCGGCGACTGTATCGACTACGGTATGCGCTCAAATACTATAATTGAAAAGCTCCGCGTACTTGAAAAAGGTGCGTGGAACGGCAAGGTCACGGTAAATATATGGGGAAACCACGAAAAGCTTGTGGTCGATAAAGACCTCGAAAGGCTGTCCTCCGACCGCGGACGTGTCATGGCGAAATATACAGCAAATCAGCTGACTGAGGAGTCGGTTGAGTACATCAACAGAGTTATGAACCGCAATGGGATAGAAGTGTTTACAATAGGCGGATTCAAAGCTCTGGCAGTTCACGGTTCACTCACCGATAATTACTGGAAGGCGATAATGCCTGACGACCTAAGAGGCAATTATTCCGGATATGATTTTGTATTCTCCGGCCATTCACATTATTCTCACTGCTTTACAAAGTTCTACGACTGCGACAATGCAGAGATGCGTAATAAAAAGGCTGTCATATTTATAAATCCGGGTTCTGTCGGACAGCCGCGAAATCACAATCCGCTTGCGCAGTATGCGGTACTGCATCTGCCGTCAAAGCGTGTTGAGCTGAGAACTGTTGAATACGATATCGCGTATGAGCAGGCACTCTTCCCGGAAGAGATAGATGAATTCTATAAGACAAGATTAACTCACGGAGTTTAAGAAAGGTGAAAGATATGAGCAAATTATATGCTATCAGCGGTGTTACAGGTATGACGGGCAACGAGCTTGTACGTCAGATACTCTCAGACAAGGAGTGCAAAGACCATATCCTCGGATTTGATAATTTTTACGCTTCTTCAATAGACACCGTTTCAGACTGCATCAACGATGAAAGATTTGAATTCTTCGAGTATGACATCAATAACAGCGAGCAGATGAAGGACTTTGAAAACCGCGTAAATGCTGTAAAATCTCAGTATGACGAGATAATATACATCAACTGTGCGGCAGTTGTACATACTGAGCACTTCTACCACGTTTATGAGACATACGAGACTAACGTAACAGGCATGAACGAGTTTCTTCAGCAGGCTGTCAGAGTCGGAGCACAGAAGTACATCAACTGCTCTACATCTGAGGTGTACTCCATGAACTCATGGAACGAAAACGGCGGTGTAAAGGAGTCTGACTTCATTACAATGGCAGTTGCGGAGCACAGTCAGAGAACAAGCTACGCTACAGGAAAGCTCCTTACAGAATTTTTCATGAAAGACGCGGTTGATACCGGAAAAATAAAGGGTTGTTCTATCAGATTTGCTAACGTATACAGCAAGAATGAGCGTTTCCCCAAGCATATAATCCCGTTCATCATCAACAGCTTCCGCGACAACGGCAAGGTCGTGCTTCTTGAAAATTCGAGAAAGAACAAGCGTACATTCCTCAATAACTACGATAGCTGCAGTGCTGTACTCGCACTTGCAAATACTGATTCTGCACTCGACGGAACAGTCTACAACGTTGCAACAGACGAGGAAATCTCAATTATCGACCTCGCAAAGCTCTGCGCATCAAAGATGGGAATAACCGACCCTGTTATCGAGTTTGACGGCTACAGAGAGTCTGACCCCGAGAGACGTCTTCTCTCAACAGAAAAGATAAGAACACGTACATCATGGAAGCCTGCTGTAGACCTTGAAAAGGGTCTTGACGAGTGCATAAAAAATTACCTCAAAGGCTGAGGAGGATAAAAGTGAAAGCAGCGATAATTACAGTTGCGGGCGTCTCGAGCAGATTCAACGAGGGGATACCCGAAGAGCAGAAGCGCCACAAGATAATATACTATGAAAATGACAAGAAGCATACGCTTCTTTATCATCTGCTTGAAAAATGTATGTTTGCGGACAGGATAATCCTCGTAGGCGGACACAAGTACGATGACCTCACCGCTTACTGCGGTGAGCTTCCGGCAGAAATGCAGGAGAAGATAATCCTTACATATAATGAGCACTACTCCGACCTTGCTTCCGGCTACAGTCTTTACGTCGGACTGAAAGAACTGTTTGACAGATTCGGCGGAGAGGTCGACGAGGTACTTTTCGTAGAGGGCGACCTCGATATCGACAAGGCATCTTTTGATAAGGTGATAGCTTCTGACAAAAGTGTGCTTACATACAGCTTTGAGCCGATATACGCTAAAAAGGCTGTGGTACTCTACAGAGACGGTGAAGACCGTTTCAAGTATGCTTTCAACAGCAGTCACGGTATGCTCAGGATTGACGACGAATTCTCAGTCATTCTCAATTCCGGACAGATGTGGAAGTTCACTGAAGCAGACAAGCTCAAAGCTGCGAATGAGAAATTTTTTGCCGAGGAGAAGGACGGTACGAATCTGAGGATAATACAGAATTATATCGACTCCTGCGGCAGCGAAAATTTCGAGCTTATAAGCCTTTCACGCTGGACAAACTGCAATACACGCGATGATTACAGAAAGATATTATCATACTGGGAGGAAGAAAAATGAAAACACTTGAACAGCGACTCAGCATTGTTGAGCAGCATATAAAGAACAATGACTATAAGGTAATGATAATCGGTCTTGGAAGCGTAGGCTCGTATCTTCTCGATTACCTCATGAGCAAGAATGACCCCGCACTCAGCATAGTTGTAGTCGGACGCGACGCTGAGAAAATGCAGACAAAAGTTAACATCACAAGAGTAGCCGGTCTCATCAGGGGAGTGAACAAGACTCACATCGACGTTGAGGGCGGAGTTGACCTCAATGATATCGACGCTATAAAGGCTGCGATAGAGAAGTATCAGCCTGACTTTATCGTTAATTCGAGCCGTGCATACCCCGGACTCAAATACGGCAGCATTTCATGGGCAAATATCAGAGCATACGGCATATGGAGCCCTCTCGCTATACGCTTCACAAAGAACGTTATGGAAGCTTGTGACCTTGCTGATACTAGCGCTGTGGTTATCAATACTTCCTACTCTGACGCAGTTATTCCGTGGCTTAAAAGTGCAGGCAAGGCTTACCCTGATTTCGGCAGCGGTAACCTCAATCACCTCGTTCCGCGTATGAAGTTTGCGGCAGCAGAAATGCTTGGCGTCAAGGATTTCTGGAACGTTGACGTAATGTTTGCAGCAGGACATTTCCACGATGTCTGCATAAGCAAGGAAGGTCAGGCAGAGGGAGTCAAGCTTCCGTTCAAGGTATACTACAACGGCAAGGAGCAGGCACTTTCAGCAGACGAAATATTCAAAGCCTGCAAGATTTCTATGCCTGTTGACCAGACAAGAAACATGATGAATGCTTCAAGCAACTATCAGATAATCTCAGCTATCATAGACGCAGTACGCACCGGTGAGCCGCAGAGAATATTCACACCCGGATTCGGTGGAAATATCGGTGGTTACCCTGTGCTTGCAGGCTATAAGGACGGTAAGCTTTCAGCATGGATAGACGAGTCTGTATTCAGCTTTGAGGAAATGAATAAAGCCGACAGAGAGTCTATGGCACTTGACGGTGTTGAGGACGTTACCGACGGCAAGCTCATATACACAGACGCACTCATCGAAAAAGCCAAAAAGGCATTCGGAGCAGAGCTTCCCAAGACTGTTGCATACGACGACATCGAAAAGACTGCGAAGTTCATCATTGATGAGATAATTATGCCGCAGCTTGCTAAAAAAGGCGAATAATGGAGGTTTCACAACGTGAAGGCAGAAAAACTTGTTGAGATAATAGGTGCCGACTTTTATACAGGAGTCCCCGACAGTCAGCTTAAGGCACTGTGCAACTATCTCATGAATACATACGGTATCGACCAGAAACACCACATAATTGCCGCAAATGAGGGCAACTGCACTGCTCTTGCGGCAGGTTATCACCTTGCAACAGGGAAAGTACCGGTAGTATATATGCAGAATTCCGGCGAAGGTAATATCATAAATCCTGTTGCTTCACTTCTCAATGACAAGGTTTATGCGATTCCGATGATATTTATTGTCGGCTGGCGCGGTGAGCCGGGAGTACACGATGAGCCTCAGCATATCTATCAGGGCGAAGTAACTGTAAAACTCCTCGAGGATATGGACGTCAGAACATTCATAATCAGTAAGGATACCACTGAGGACGAGCTTTCAGCTGCTATGGACAGTTTCCGCAGTGACCTTGCAAACGGCAAGCAGGTGGCATTCATAGTACGCAAGGGCGCTATCAAGTACGACGAAGAAGTTGAGTACAGGAACGACAACAAGATGATTCGTGAGGACATCATCCGTCACATTGTAAAGGCAAGCGGTGAAGACCCGATAGTTTCAACTACCGGTAAGCCGAGCCGTGAGCTGTTCGAGACAAGAACCGCAAACGGACAGAGCCACAAGTACGATTTCCTTACAGTCGGCTCAATGGGTCACGCTTCATCTATCGCACTCGGAGTTGCTATAAATAAGCCCGACCGCAGAATATGGTGTGTTGACGGCGACGGAGCTGTCCTCATGCACATGGGCAGTATGGCTGTACTTGGTGCAAATGCTCCTAAGAATATGATACACATCGTGATAAACAATGGTGCACATGAAACTGTCGGCGGAATGCCTACAGTGGCTTCAAAGATAGACCTTGTAGCTATCGCAAAGGCTTGCGGATATCCTAACGCAGTATGCGTTGACAACTTCGACGACCTCGATAAAGAACTTGAAAACGCAAAGGCAAGAGACGAGCTTTCGTTCATTGAAGTAAAGTGTTCGATAGGTGCACGTGACGACCTCGGCAGACCTACTACAACTGCACTCGAAAACAAGCAGAATTTCATGGAATACTTGAAGTAAGCAGGAGGACATGAAAATGGATTATGTCTACAGAACAGAGATGGTATGTGCGAAGGAGATTCACTTTCACATAGAAGACGATGTTATTACGAATATATCGTTCGTAGGTGGTTGCAACGGCAATCTCAAGGCGATATCAAAGCTTGTTGACGGCTGGACAGTCGAGCAGATAGAGCAGAAACTCAGCGGAAATACCTGCGGAGTTCGTCCAACATCATGTGCTGACCAGCTTGCAAAAGCAGTACGTACAGCCTACGAAGAATTATAAAACAGTGCTGGACTAAAGCATTATCTTTTAGGCAACACCGCACAAAGCCTTCAGGCGGGCTTTGTGCGGTGTTGCCTTTAGTGCCTGACGTATCAAACACAAAGAAAGCCGCAGGAAAAGGTGTGATACTTTAGAGTGCTTCCCTTAGCGGAATTTGTGGGCTACCGAGCCGTAAATTTACGGTACATATTCGGTATCCTGCGAAACCGCCAAAGGGGGCTCCCCTTCCTGCGGCTTTTTATTTATTCTGTTTCTTTATCCTCTTCAGCACTTTCAATTTCGATTATGATACCGCTTGAAACTACGGTATCGTCGCTTACGAAAATGCCATACTCAAATTCGGGCATATCTATCCAGCGACCGTAGTCGGTGTTG
>ONBA01000018.1 GCA_900315975.1 uncultured Ruminococcus sp. | reverse complement strand
CTGACGTATGTCAAGGGATTTCTGTGCAAGATGACGGAAAATATCCAAGCAGATTCAGTACAAAGACGTCAAGCGGTCTTTGTGCGGTGTTGCCTTAAAATTATACATCATATGTGAAAATATGTCAACATAACCAATGCTGTTGCCGTGGTACGGGAGCAATATATTCTTGACAATGAAAAAAAAAGCTGTTATAATATTTACGTGAAGATATGGGCTTGTAGCTCAGTTGGGAGAGCGCTGCGTTCGCAACGCAGAGGTCGAGGGTTCGATCCCCTTCAAGTCCACCACGGTGGGGAGCGCCCGCTGGCAATTCACGTTGCCGTTCGCTATCCACGCTGACAACATTTATATCACGACAGAAATATATTCTACCTAACCTGTGAATAATGAATAGCTCATAAGCTGTTTATTATTCACTTTTCAATATACAAAGAAAGGTTTTTATTATGAACGTCAGAGATTCACTTCTGAAAGCTTTTGCAGAATCCGGAGGCAATTACATATCAGGCTCAGCTCTCGCTGAACAGCTCGGAGTTAGCCGTAATGCAGTATGGAAAGCTGTAAAAGCTCTTGAAAACGATGGATATGCTATCGAATCAGTGACCGCAAAAGGCTACAGGCTCGCTGAAAATAATAACCACCTCTCAGAACAACTGATTTCATCAAAAGTTACGGCTTCTGTACTCGGAAAAAAGATAATCGTACTTGACGAGGTCGATTCCACTAATAATTACGCAAAGATAGTATCAAAGGATATGCCAAACGGTACTGTCATAATTGCCGATAAACAGACCGCCGGAAAGGGCAGAATGGGCAGAAGCTTCATTTCACCCTCGGGAAAGGGTCTTTACCTCAGTGTTATTCTTCAACCCGAATTCAGTATTAATACTGCACCGCTTATCACATCTGCCGCCGCAGTTGCTACTGCTGAAGCTATAGAGTCACTGTGCAATGCCGATGTTAGAATCAAATGGGTCAACGACCTTTACCTGAACGGCAAAAAAATAGTAGGTATACTCACAGAAGCTTCTATGGATATGGAAATGCGTGCACTTGATATGGCTGTTATAGGTATAGGTATAAACGTCAGAAGCGTTAAAGGCTGTTTTGACGATGAACTCAGTCAGCGTGCTTCATCTATTGAGGACGAAACAGGAGAGGTCGTAGACAGAAATGCACTCTGTGCCGAGGTAATAAACTCGCTTGACTCCTACCTCAGTAAAATCGAAAACCGCTCATATCTCCGCGAATATCGCGAAAGAGAACTCCTCTCAGGCAATTTCATCACCGCTAAGGTAGGAAATGAAATAATTACCGGCAAGGCACTCGGTATCGACAGAAATGCTAATCTCATGGTAAAAACTGAGTCCGGCATTGTGCGCAGTCTCTCGTCCGGAGAAGCAAATCTTTGCAGAATAAAAGAATAATAAAAATATACCCCTGCAAACTTTTTAACAAGTTTGCTGGGGTTTTTCTTTAACATGATCAGCCGCAAATCCCGACTATTGCTTCTGCCATTAATTCGGCATTTTTCAGGAGTTCATCAACAGTTATGAACTCGTCAGGACTGTGCATATGGTAGTCTTTACCGGGAAATTCCGCTCCGAAAGCAACTCCGCCCTCAATCTCGTGTACGTAAGTGCCGCCGCCGATAGCGATACATTTGCCCTTTTCACCGGTCACTCGCTCGTAAGTTTTCAACAATGTCTGTACAAATGTTGAATTCTCATCGGTACAATGTGGGTCAACACCTTCGCATGAGTCGATATCAAAACCGGCATTCCGCAGTTTTTCACAGATTATCTCACTAATACCGGACTTTTTACGGTCGAGAGGAAAACGTATGTCGATTCCGCCGCAAAGTCTGCCATTTTCAGTATTCAGCATGGAAAGTACACAGGTCATATTGCCGGAAACAGGGTCGGAAAAGCCGAGTCCACAGCTTTTTCCGTCAGTTTCACCGTGTGGGAAAAGTTCCGCAAGACCTCTCAGTACAGGCACTTCTGCGCTGTATTCTGCCAAAAACTTCGTTATCGCATTGTCGCCCTTTTCAGGAGTTGAAGCGTGCGCGGAGACACCTTCGACAGTGCATGATAACGGCTTATTCAGAAACTTACAACTCGAAGGAACTGCGTTTATGACCGTACCTGCCGAGATTTCAACATTCTCAGGCACAGATGTTGAAAAGTATACCCTGAGCATACCTTTCTCCGCATTTATCACAGGATATTCGCCGTCCGGAGTAAACACCATCGGCGGCAATTTCCTTTTACTGCGATAGTAAGCGAGGTCAGCCGAGCCGTTTTCCTCGTTCGTACCAAAAATCAGCCGAACTCCCTTTTTCAGCGGAATACCAAGCTCCTTGACCGCCCTCATCGCAAACAGTGACGCTACTGCCGGACCTTTATCGTCGATAGCACCGCGTCCTATGAGTTTGTCGCCGTCAGCAGTCAGCGTGAAAGGGTCTGTAGTCCAACCGCTTCCAGCCGGTACAACATCGAGGTGTGAAAGTATAGCAAGTGCAGGCTCGGACTCGTCAAAGTCCGCTGAGCCTGCGTAGTTTTCAACATTCTCCACATTAAAACCATATTCGCGGCACTTCTCAAGCATTGTCACAAGTGCGCGTGCAGGCTCTTCTCCGAAAGGCTTGCCCTCGGAAGCTTCACCCTGCACACTCGGAATTGCAACCAATTCGCGCAGAAGTGCTGTCATTTCGTACTTGTGTTCGTGTATGTAATCTCTTATTTCTGACATTTTTTACCTCACAAATACACTTTGTCACATATCCTCATCGTCTCTGACAAAGCGGTTTTTATAGTTTCCGAATTATCTTTTATCAGCTTTACCTGTTCAACAGTCAGCCTTTCTTCATTGAGAATCATGCCGTTTTCGTCAATAGAAGAGTAAAAATATTCATCATTTTCATCATTAACTTCCAGACTGTAGCTTTCATTCTCTATGTTTATCAGCGTGAAATCATTTCCTTTGTCTTCAAATATGCCGTATACATATTTAGAATGGAAATCAAGCGAAAAATCAAATAATGAAGGCATTTCCTGATGCGGAAGCACATACTTTATTCCTGTGCTGTCATTGCGCTCATATACTCTGTTTTCACTCTCTCTGAATCCAAGCTCCGTAACAGCAGTATTGAAACAGCTCTCAACCTTATTCTTTTTGTTGAGCCATACTCCGCTGTATATTCCGCCCGTAACAGCTGTCACCGCAATGACTGCTCCACTTACCATAGCCACCACACGCCTGTACTTATTCCACTTTTCTGCGACCCTGACTTTAGTTGTAATACTTTCAACCATTTCCTTATCCTCCTTTAAAAGCTTATCGAGCGATATGTCAAATTTGTCACTGATATCGACGATAGTTTTCAAATCGGGAAAATTCTTTTCGTTCTCCCAGTTTGATACTGTCTGACGAGTAACGAAAAAGAGTTTCCCGAATTCTTCCTGTGACATATTGTTTTTAGTTCTGATATCTCGGATATTTTTTCCGATGTTCATTTTTTCACCTCCGCTTTTATGATAAAACAGTTAGTCGGAAAAGTAAAGCAAGAATCGCTTTACATGGCTGTTTTTCGGGGTGCAAGAGTTTCTTGACAGTATTTTTACAGAAGAATAAAAACAAAAAACCGCAGCTTATGCTGCGGTAGTTTGTTCCGCCGCCATTGCCTGATAGCGTCGGAAAGAAAGAAAGGATAAATATGAAAAGTGAATATTTCAGTATTATCAGTTAACGATAGCTCTTTCTGTTTCCTTATCAAAGATATGGATTCTGTTAGGATCGATAGCAACCTTGATGTCGTCACCAGGCTTAGCTGTAGATCTGGGGCTAACTCTTGCTGTGAGGTTGTTGCCCTCGCATACGAGGTAGAGGTATGTCTCTGCGCCCATCATTTCTGTGATTTCAACATAAGCATCGATAACACCTGTTGTAGCATTTGAGAGGTACATTTCCTCATCGTGGATGCTCTCAGGACGGATACCGAGAATGATATCCTTGCCTACATAGTTGCCGAGCTCGTCGTTTACCTTTGACTCAGGAACGATGATCTGATACTTAACGCCTCTTGAGTTCTTAGTGTCGTTTGAACCGAACTCAACGATGAACTGACCAAACTCTTCCTTGAGAGTAGCGTCGATAAAGTTCATCTGAGGTGAACCGAGGAAGCCTGCAACGAACTTGTTTACAGGGTTCTCGTAGAGGTGCTGAGGTGTATCAACCTGCTGAACGAAACCGTCCTTCATACAAACGATACGGTCACCCATTGTCATAGCCTCAGTCTGGTCATGAGTTACGTAGATGAATGTAGTACCGAGCTTCTTGTGGATCTTAGCGATCTCGGTTCTCATCTGAGCACGGAGCTTAGCATCGAGGTTTGAGAGAGGCTCGTCGAGAAGGAATACCTTAGGTGAACGAACGATTGCACGACCGAGTGCAACACGCTGACGCTGACCACCTGACATAGCCTTAGGCTTTCTGTCGAGGAGGTGTGAAAGGTCGAGGATCTTAGCAGCCTCGTTAACCTTTCTCTCGATCTCGTCCTTAGGAACCTTGCGGAGCTTGAGTCCGAAAGCCATGTTATCGAAAACAGTCATATGAGGATAAAGAGCGTAGTTCTGGAAAACCATCGCAATATCTCTGTCCTTAGGAGCGATATCGTTTACAAGGCGGTCGCCGATGTAAAGTTCACCCTCAGAGATCTCTTCAAGTCCGGCGATCATACGGAGAGTAGTTGACTTACCGCAGCCGGAAGGTCCAACGAGAACGATGAATTCCTTATCCCTTATCTCTAAATTAACATCCGAAACTGCAACAACGCCGCCCGGATACTTCTTATAAATGCCTTTAAGTGTTAAGCCTGCCATTTAATCCAGTCCTCCAGTTCAAAATCAAAAATTTTCCTTGCTGATATCCAAGCTACACAGTATCAGCTATATTAATATAATATCATCATTTGCGGATTTTTTCAAGATGCTAAATTGCCAAAGTTACAAAAGGTTGTTTATTAGAATTGCCGAAAAAACAGCGGAAAAATCGCTGCAAAAAGCATCGAAATCCAGTGGCTCGAACAAGTTTTCAACATCTTTGTGCAATAATTCCATACACTGACCAAACCCCAGTTTTTCGGGAAGAATCAGTCCTCCGACTGAAACCCTCATAAGTACCTCGACGTGATTTTCAACAGCAGCAAACATTCTCTTCACCTGATGATATTTTCCCTCATTCAGTTCGATAAATGCCAGTTTTTCGGAGTTTTCAACATTTTTTACCCGAGCCGGCAGACATTGATAACCATCTGACAAAGTTATTCCTGCCGAAAAAATGTCAATATATTTACTTTTGAACGGATTGGCAAGTTTCACAATGTATATTTTGGACACGTGTTTCTTTGGCGATAATAAGCGGTGTGCAAGGTCTCCGTCGTCTGTGATGAGAAGTGCACCGAGTGAATCCTTGTCAAGTCTTCCCGCCGGAAACATATTCTTTGTTCGCATTTCGGGAGGTATCAATTCCATTACTGTTTTGCCGTCGCCGTCATCGGTCGAGCTTATGTAGCCATCAGGCTTATTCAGCAGTATATAGCGGAATTTGTCTGCACGAAGCTCATTTCCGAGTACCTCTACCTTGTCGCGGTCGGGGTCTATCTGAGTATCCGGCTTTTTTACAGGTGCACCGTTCACCTTTATACCGCCCTTTGCGGCTATACTCTTTATCTCGCTGCGGGAATACTCAGTACGCTCTGAGATAAAACGGTCAAGTCTCATATTTTTCTCCTTTGGAATATTTTTTCATATTTCGAGAATAGTATTTACAGATACCGGATTCAAGGAGGAATAATATGTCTCGAAAAACACTTATTGCACTCGTCTCCGCTGCGGCTGCACTCGCGGCGGTCATCTTCATATTTCCCGATAATAAAGGCTCGGATTCTGCTCCGGAAACTGTTTCTGTAGACGCTTCTACCGCTAATCAGCGTATCGGTTATTTTGCATCACACGGCTGGGAAGTTGAGGAAATTGCCGAAAAGGATATAATCGTCCCTTCTGAGTTTTCTCAGGCTTATGAGGACTATGCCCGCATACAGGATAAGCAGGGTCTGCCGCTCAGAAAGTACGCGGGAAAAAATGCTCAGCTCTACGTCTACGAAGTAAAAAACTACAGCCCCGAAAGCCATAAAATGCTCGCGGAGCTGCTTGTTTGCAACGACACAGCTATTGCGTCAATGGTCTACAGCGACGACGGCGGAAGTGTGCGTCTCGCCGTAGGATAATCACTTGAATATCTTTATCTTGCTGCCTAATAAGGGAATAACTAATGCGTATCCCTTGTAAGCACCTGCTGCGAGAAATGCGGTTGCGGCAAGAGTAATAACATTCAGTAATATGCTTAATAAACTTGCCATCGGACTTATTGTACTCATCACTCCGCAGACTATCTCCATTATTCCCATGATTATAAACCAGCAAAATGCCTGATTAGAGTGAAATTTGCAGTACGACGACTCCTTGTCCATAGTATAAGGCAAAAAGAAAAGTATAGGGATAATATACACAAGAACCGCGTATATCGAGTATTTTCTCATGTCAGCACCAAATCTGAGCTGCTCTGAATCATCATTGAATTTATCAAACCATTCGTCCATTACTTTTCTCCCTTATTTCTGTTGCGTTCAATTTCACCGATAACGTCCATAAATCCGGCAATATCCGAGAAGTCCTCATATACAGAAGCGAATCTTATATATGCTATAGGGTCAATTTCGCGGAGCTGGTCGAGTACAAGCTCGCCTATTTCCTTTGATTTTGCAACTGTCCTTAAAGCGTTTGCGTAGTGGTTTTCGATATTGTCGGCAATATTCTCGACCTGTTTCATTGATACAGGTCGCTTTTTTATAGCATTGAATATGCCTGTTATCAGCTTATTACGGTCGAATTCTTCATAGCTTCCGCTACGCTTTTCAACCATAAGAAGCGGCTTTTCTACTTCCTCAAAAGTCGTGAATCTTGCTCCGCAGTTGATACATTCTCTCCTGCGCTTGATTTTTTCGTCTTTCGGACGCGAATCTATAACCTTTGAATCAGGAAAACTGCAATACGGACACTTCATTTCTCCGCCTCCTTTTCTGCCTGTTCAGTCATATTTGAAAGAATATTATAACTCGTTACAAGGTCGCTTATACCGTTAAATCCACTGCGATAGAGTTCAAGAATAACGTTTGCACTTGGATTCAGCGAGTAAAGCTTCCTGAAAAACTGCTTGAACCTGAAACTGCCCTTGCCGATAAGGAGACAGTCTCCCATTTCACCGGAATCGCTGATATGAACGTGTTCAACATGGCTTCCCGCCGCGTCAAGGAAAGAAAACGGGTTCTCTCCTGCACGCAGTGCCTGCTTGGTGTCGAGCACGAATGCGAACTCGTTTCCGAGCATTCCTGCAATCTCGCGTATAAACGCGGCAGAGCCGCTCCGGCACCGTGAAACATTCTCAACTGCGACCTTAACTCCGAACTCCTGACCGAGTCTGTAAAGCTTTGAATATCTCTCGCAGTAAAACTCAGCAGGCTGATTCGCTTTTGCTCCGTGAAGCACAAAAATGTCGGCTCCGACTATATTCATCAGCCTGAAATAGAGCTTGTGATACTCAAGAGCATCATCCATGCGCCTCTCATACTCAGAAAAGAACATCAGCTGTTCTAATTCACAGGTGAAAGGGTGGACGGCACAGCAATTGACCTCAAACCTTTTAAGCATATTGGCAAGTCCGTGAGCATATCCTTTTTTCAGCTCAGACTGCGTATTCAGGAATATTTCTATATTTGATACTCCATTGACCGCAAGCTCGTATACGGCTTCTTCAAGCGGCTTAGGGTATAGGCAAGCCGTAGAAACTCCGGCACGCAAATGCGGTCACCTCCTGTAAAAAAAGCTACTTTTATTATACCATTTTACAGCAGAATGTCAATAAAGAAATTCTACGGCGGCTATGAAAGTTTTCTGATATGATAAAAAAACAGTATCATTTTTGTGTATTTCAACAAATTTATCTAAAATATATGAAATATTCATATTTTTATGTTAAAATGTCATTATAGATTATTTATCTCACAAAATTTTTTATCAGTATGAAAGGAAAATGTATTATGGATATCAAAAAAAATCTCAACGGAACAGCTCTTAATGTCGCTATCTACGGAAGAGTAGACACAACTACTGCTCCTGCTTTGGAAAAAGAACTCAAAGAAAGCTTCGACAACTGTGACTCTCTCGTGCTTGACTTCGCAGAAGTTGAGTATATCTCATCAGCAGGTCTTAGAGTACTCCTTTCAGCTCAGAAAGTTATGGGCAAAAAAGGCGGTATGAAGCTTATCAACGTAAGTAATGACATCAACGAGATATTTGAAGTCACAGGATTCAGTGATATTCTTGTCATAGAATAAATCTGCTGTTATTTTGCAGTCAGGATTACAGGAGGAAACTTAATGAAAAGCGATGTTATAAAAATCAAAAGCGACCTTGCCGGCAGAGACGAAGCTATGCAAATGGCAGAAGGTGTCGCAAAATATAACGGATTCACAGGTAAGAATGCCATGCATATCCGCCTTCTTACTGAGGAACTTGTAAGTATGGTGCACGGCATTATGGACGACTTCACCGGCGACCTATGGATAGAAACAAAAAAAGAAAAGGGCGGCGTACTATGCCGTATCTGCCTCTCTGCAAAGAGAAGAGCTGACCCCACACAGGAAGAGCAGTTTCTTTCTGTTTCTTCAACTGGTGAAAACGAAAATGCAAAGGGTATTCTCGGTAAAATCCGCGAGATTTTCCGTATAAATGCTCAGTATGATAATATCTGTTTCAATACCTACATTTCGTCAAATCCGTGGTACTCAATGGGTGCATCTCCGGTAGACTACGAAATGTCACAGTGCTGGTCACTCGCAAATTACCGTAACAACCTCTCTTCCGATAAGTCGTCAAATTCTGAACAGTGGGACGAGCTTGAAAAGTCTATCATAGCTAAACTCTCCGACGATGTCAAGGTTTGGCTCAAATCAGAGGAAACAGAGGTTATCGTCGAAAAGCTGATAAAGTAATACCGGTTTTATCACCTGATAAAAAGCCTGTATCTATTCATGTAATTGTTTTTGACAGTCTCAACGGTCGGACTTTATAAGTTCGACCGTTTTTATGTCAATGCAAAAATTCAAAAACTGCAAATGCTATGAGAAATGCTCCGCCAAGCCACGAAAAATCGTGCTCAGACGACGATATCTTCTTACCGGTGATACTTCCGAGGACTATAGCAAGTATTCCTGCCGCAAATGTCAGGACTGCCGTCAGTATCGCTGAAACGTCGTTATATCCACAGCTAAGTCCCATTCCTGCACAGTCGAGCGAGCCGGCAAGTGCAAGCGACAATGCTTCGGCGGCGGAAAGTGTATGCGAGCCGTCAGTATCAGCCGCTGTATCGTCGAGATACAGCCTTATAATCAGGTCGCCGCTGTCAGTTTTCAGTGACAGACTGCCTCTCTTAGTCAGTTTCCTGACTGCGTACCTGAAAACGCTCTTGAATACTGTCACAATTCCTATTGCCGAAAGTAATATAAAGCTCATCATATGGCATACTTCTACCGATATAAAACGGCTTATTATGTCCGATAATACGAGAAATACCCCGATGATAACTGCTCCCGCTCCGCTTATCAGCATTGCAGACGTTACCGGTATCCTTATGTTTTTATTGCAGTATGCAACTGATATCAGGTAAATATCTATACTTACAAGCAGTGCGAGTATTATTTCATGATACAAAAAATCACCTCCGGATACATAATATGTTTCCTGAGGTGATTTTGTTTATATTTCGTATACGAGTATCTCCGGCGGATTGAATGCCCTTAGCTTTCCGAGTCCACCAGATACAAGCAGTTTTTTTCCGCTAAAATCGTAAACTCCCTTTGCATAGTCAGGGAAAAGTTTTCTCTCCGGCGACAGCATTGCTATGCCGAAAAGTCTCACTACACCGCCGTGTACGTGTCCGCTGAATGTGTAGTCAGCGCCCCACTCAGCGTAAACTTTGCCGAAAAATGGGTTGTGCGCGAGAAGCAGAGTTTCGCCCTCCGGACAGTCTCCGACGAGTTCTTTCATGTCGCTGAGAGTAACGATATCAAGGTCTTTGTAGCATTCGTCCTTCTTGTATATCGTGTACTTCGGCTCTATTCCGCAGATATTGAAACTTCTGCCGTTTATCTCCGTTTTAACAGTTTCATTCCGCAAAAGTATTACTCCGGTATGGTCTATCATATCGGCGAATTTCTTCTGCATTTCCTCTGTTATCAGACTTTGCTCATGGTTGCCGTAGATAAAGTAAACCGGTGCTACACTGCAAAGCTCCTTCAAAAGCCTCTTTGACACGGAAAAATCGGTCTCTTTACGCGAGACAAGGTCGCCGGTAATGAATATCAAATCCGGCTTTTCACGCTTTGCGGCATCTGATATGCGGCAGTTATCCTTTCCGAATCGGCGTCTGTGAATGTCGGATATGTGCATTATCCGCACTCCTTTGCCGAATTTCTTATGTCTCACTGTCATAATGAGGGTATTCTCTATTATCAGATACAAGGTCAGCAGCAGCATTACTGCCGCTGCTGTGAAAATCAAATATTTCATTTATTCCTGTTCATCTTCGGTATCATCAGGCTCAGCCTCGATAATTACCTCTTTTTTCTCTTCCTCGGCAGCCTCAGCTTCTGCAAGCTTTGCCTGCTCATCTGTGAGCTGCTCTACCTTTTCAGTCTCGGCAGAATCGTCATGCTCGGCACGAGTGAATGCAACTACTGACGCTCCCTCGTTTACCTTCATTACGCGGACTCCCTTTGCGATACGTCCCATAATGCGGACATCGCTCGCAAGTATTCTGATAATGATTCCGTCGCTTGAAACAAGAATGATATCGTCCTCTTCGTCAACTATCTTGATATTGCAGACGTGACCGCGTATCTCGTCAACCTTGTAGTTAGTAAGACCATAGCCGCCTCTGTTCTGTATACGATAGTTTTCAAGGTCAGTACGCTTACCGTAACCGTTTTCGGTAACTGTGAGAAGAGCCGCTCCTTCACGTACTCTCGCCATTCCGACAACATAATCGCCGTCACGGAGTTTTATAGCCTTTACACCGTGTGCAGAACGCGACATTGCACGTATCTTATTCTCTTCAAGTCGGATAGCCATTCCGTTATGGGTTGCGACAAATACCTGTGCATTGCCCTCTGTCATGCGGACTCCGGCAATTTCGTCGCCCTCGTCAAGACCGATAGCGATAAGTCCATTCTTGCGGACGTTCTTATACATCGAGAGGTTTGTACGCTTTATCTTGCCGTTCTTTGTAACCATGACTATATACTTCTCATCACTGAAATCGGTAGTCTTTATCATTGCGGCTATCTTTTCATTTTCAGTGAGAGGAAGCAGATTTATCAGATTGAAGCCGCGTGAAGCCTTTGAGCCGTCCGGTACTTCGTAGCATTTGAGCTTGTACATGATACCCTTATTTGAAATAAACAGGATATTGTCATGAGTTCCGCAGATGAACATCGTATCAACGAAGTCCTCTTCGCGCTGTTTCATTCCGGTTATACCTCTTCCGCCGCGGCGCTGAGTCTTGTACTCTGTAACAGGCATACGCTTGATATAGCCGTTATTTGTAAGAGTTACAACACATTCCTCCTTCGGGATAAGGTCTTCGATATCTACCTCACCGGATACAGCTTCGATGTCTGTACGGCGCTCATCGCTGAACTTCTTGCGGATAGTGTTGAGGTCGTCCATGATTATCTGATATACTCTGTTAACGTCAGCGAGAATGTCCTCATAGTCTGAGATTTTGGTGAGAAGTCCGTATAATTCGTCGGTTATTTTCTGACGCTCAAGACCTGTGAGTGCACCGAGACGCATCTGAACTATCGCCTCTGCCTGTTCCTCGGAAAGACCTGTCTGCTGTTCGATGTGCAGACCTGTGAAATCGTACTGTGTACGGTCGAGGAGAACGGACATATCTACGTCCTTGAAACGCTCTATCATGCGCTCCTTAGCTTCGGGGATATTCTTACTGCTTCTGATTATCTGTATTACCTCGTCGATATAGTCAGCGGCGAGTACAAAACCCTGTAAGATGTGTGCACGCTCGAGAGCCTTGCGGAGGTCGAAACGTGTTCTGCGCTGTATAACGTCAACCTGAAAGTCGAGGTAATTCTGTAACATCTGCTTGAGGGTAAGTATCTTAGGCTCGCCGTTAACGAGTGCAAGCATGATGATACCTACGGTATCCTGAAGCTTTGTCATTGCAAAGAGCTTGTTGAGTACGATATTCGGGATAGCGTCCTTTTTAAGCTCGATAACGATACGCATACCGTCCTTGTCGGACTCATCTCTGAGGTAGTAGATACCGTCGATACGCTTATCCTTGCAGAGCTGATTGATGTTCTTGAGGATAAGAGTCTTGTTGACCATGTATGGTATCTCATCAACGATGATGCAGTTTCTTCCGTTCACTTCCTCGAAGTGAGTGCGGCTGCGGAGGATTATCTTACCGCGTCCGGTACCGTATGCGGCACGGATACCCGCTTTGCCCATGACGATTCCGCCTGTCGGGAAATCGGGTCCCTGAATATGTTCCATGAGCTGGTCCATTGAGCAGTCGGGGTCGTCGATGAGGAGCTGTAATGCGTCGATAACCTCGCCGAGATTGTGGGGAGGTATATTAGTTGCCATTCCGACCGCGATACCTGTTGAACCGTTTACAAGCAGATTCGGGAATCGTGAGGGGAGTACCACAGGCTCTTTGAGACGGTCGTCGTAGTTAGGTGCGAAATCGACGGTATCCTTGTTGATATCAGTGAGCATATCAAGCGTTATCTTCGCCATTTTAGCCTCGGTATAACGGTAAGCGGCGGCTTTATCGCCGTCTATCGAACCGAAGTTTCCGTGACCGTCAACGAGGGGATAGCGCATTGAGAAATTCTGTGCAAGACGAACGAGCGCATCGTATACAGCCGCATCGCCGTGCGGATGATAGCGTCCGAGAACTGCTCCGACTGTATCGGCACACTTACGATATGCCTTTTCCGGAGTAAGTCCGTTCTCATGGAGCGTATAGAGTATACGTCTGTGAACAGGCTTCAAGCCGTCTCTTACGTCCGGAAGTGCTCTCGATACAATTACCGACATCGCATACTGGAGCATGGAATTTTCCATTTCGTTTACAATTTCGGAATGTATTACCTTGGAATTGTCATTGTAAAGCAAAACCTTTACCTCCTGTTTATGTTAGATGAAAAATCACTTTTTGATATTTCTTATAACTTCAAGCTCTTTCTCTTCAAAGTTTTCCTTCGGGATTATGTAGAATACAGCCTTTCCGTAGACAAGCAGGAAGAATTCATCATATTCGAGAATGTTCATCTTCTCATCTGCGGGGATACGTGTAGGCTCGGGGAGTTCGCTGTCCTCGCTGTTTCCGGACTCTTCATCAGTTTCAGAGTCATCGTCGTCAGTTTCGTCCTCTATACCGTCGGGGACTGATACTGTTGCGATATCGACAAAGCCGTCGCCTACGCTGAGTCTGTACACGGGTTCACCGAGTTCTTTTACCGTATCTACGAGATTCCGCCTTATCTTTCGCGGATTATACCATTCCCTGAATGCAAGTGAAAGGCATATCACGATGAGCAGATAGGCAAAATAATTCTTAGGGTCTTTCACTGCCGCGTAGATGAAATCTGCCGCAAGTACTGTGAATATTCCAATGAATATATAGCTTTTCAGATAGATATATTTCTTCTGAAAGGCAAGGTATCCCTCGCGGAATGTATTCGCTGAGATACTGTATTCCTTTTCAAGTTTATAGTTTTCTTTCATTCGTTTTGTTTCTCCGGTCTGCTTATATATCGAGGTTCTGTGCGAATTTAGCGTTTTTCTCTATGAACAGACGTCTCGGCTCGACCTTATCGCCCATGAGGATAGAGAAGGTCTCATCAGCTCTGAGGGCGTCCTCCATTTCAATTTTTACGATAGTACGGTGCTCGGGGTCCATTGTAGTTTCCCAGAGCTGTTCGGGGTCCATCTCACCAAGACCCTTATAACGCTGAGTTTCAACCTTGTACTTGCCGTCCTCGGAAAGCTCGGCGATGAATTTGTCGCGCTCCTCGTCTGAGAATGCGTACTCTACACGCTTGTTGCGCTCTACTCTGTAGAGCGGCGGCTGTGCAATATAGACGTTTCCGTTTGTGATGAGGGGTCTCATGTAGCGG
Source organism: uncultured Ruminococcus sp. (assembly GCA_900315975.1). Next base: position 35,984 of record ONBA01000018.1, on the reverse strand, counting down.
AAGAAGAAGGTCAGGAGAAGTGTTCTGATGTGCATACCGTCAACATCGGCATCTGCCATGATGATTACTTTTCCGTAGCGAAGCTTTTCTATATCGAAATCCTCGCCTATACCTGTTCCAAGAGCCGCAACTACCGGTTCGAGTTTGTCGTTGCCGTAGATTCGGTCTATACGAGCCTTTTCAACGTTGAGCATCTTGCCCCAGAGTGAAAGGATAGCCTGATATTTTCTGTTACGTCCCTGCTTTGCAGAACCGCCCGCAGAGTCTCCCTCGACGATATAAAGCTCGGTGTAGCGGTTATCGCGCTCGGAACAGTCAGCAAGTTTTTCAGGCATTGAAGCATTTCCGAATTCATTTTTCTTGCGCTCGGCTTCGCGTGCACGCTTTGCGGCTTCTCGCGCTCTGTAGGCTGAGAGGCACTTCTCAAAGATTATATTCGCGGTCTCAGGATTCTCTTCAAGGAAGTTCATGAGCTTCTCTGTAACAAGCTTCTCGACAAATGGCTTAACTTCGGGATTTCCGAGACGTCCCTTTGTCTGTCCCTCAAATTCGCACTCGGTCAGCTTTACTGAAACTATCGCTGTAAGACCTTCGAGCACGTCTTCTCTTTTGAGGCTCTCTATCTCTTTTTTCTGGCTTTCCTTGCCCTTTTTGGAGTTTTCCTTCTCCTTGAATTTTCCGAATTTCTTGCCGTATTCGTTTATTACCTTGACAAGCGCATTCTTGAATCCTGTTTCGTGTGAACCGCCGTCTTTGGTGTGGATATTATTTGCAAACGAGAGTATTACCTCGTTGTAGCTGTCGTTGTACTGCATAGCGATTTCCGCAAAGGAGTCGCCCTGCATTCCTGAAACGTAGATTATTTCATTTCCGAGCGACTCGTATCCGCGTGTAGCGTGGATATGTTCAACGAATTCACGGATACCGCCCTCGTAGTGGAGAGTTTCACCCTGAATATTCTCCTCGTCGCGCTTATCTGTGAACACAATCTTGATTCCGGCATTGAGGAATGCCTGTTCACGCAGACGCTTCAGCAGTATCTCGTATTCGTAAGATGTAGTCTCGAATATCTCGCCGTCAGCCTTGAACATTACGGAAGTACCGGTCTCGTTGGTATCACCGATAACTTTGAGCTGTTCATCATAGTGACCTCTCTCGAAACGCTGGAAGTAAACGTGCTCGCCGTCCTTTACAGTGAGTTCGAGCCACTCCGAAAGTGCGTTTACGACCGACGCACCAACGCCGTGAAGTCCGCCTGATACCTTGTATCCGCCGCCGCCGAACTTACCGCCTGCGTGAAGGATAGTGTATACAACTGTCGCCGCAGAGATGCCTTCCTTCGGGTGGATACCTACAGGAATACCGCGTCCGTTATCGGAAACGCGAATAACATCGCCGGGGAGTATCTCAACATTTATCTCGGTACAGTAGCCTGCGAGTGCCTCGTCGATAGAGTTATCAACTATCTCATAAACAAGGTGATGCAGACCGCTCGGACCTGTCGAACCGATATACATACCCGGACGTTTGCGGACCGCTTCAAGTCCCTCCAGGATTTGTATGTCGTTTTCGTCGTAGTTGTTATTCTGCTGACTCATGATTTACCTCCATGAATTTTTGTTATATGTCAATTCTCTCGTAATATCAGGAAATTCTTTCGTCTATCCAACGCTGTATATCATATACCCCTCCGATGTCGGCTGGGTGGATGTTTCCATGCTCTCGTTAAATCTGTAGCAGTCTATGATACCTTCGTATTTGCTGCCTTTTCGCTCGAATTTTATGTTACAGATAAGCCGTTCGTCTATCCTGCACTTGTACTCCGCCATACTTCCGTCATCGGATTCGTAGCTGTTTCTCACCGATTTGCCGTGAAACTCCTCCATGAATCTTCTGTAGTCATCAGTTTTAAACGAAAGATGTGAATCGCCGTCCTCAGGAAACATCGAAGGCTCCCAGTAGCGTTCAGGCTTAGCATTATCAAGGCTTATCTTGTATTTGTCCTCAACGAATGCTATACGCTCGGCGTTGAAGTAATACCAGTCAGTCAGAAGTATCAATTTATAGCAGCTATAGCAGCTATAGCATAAAAACACTAATACAGCCGTCAGAATTATAAGCTTTATCTTATGCTTTTTGATGAAGTACAGGAGACCGCTTTCATTGGCCTCCTCCTCGAATTCTATCTCCACTACAGACCGCCTCCTTCCGCAAGCCGCTTTTTCAGCGTGCTTGCTGCAAGCTGCGAAACGTATATGAGCTCTTTGCCTTTCCTGACCGTGATTATATAGGTCTTGGGCAGGTCGTAGGTCGCGTAGAACACCTTTTTTTCCTTTTCAGCACGGTCGAGAAGTTTCTTCGTGATACCTGTTACCGTGGTATTATCCATATCGAATATTCCCACGATATCGCGCACATCTACCGAGTAATTATTCCCTATGTGAAGATATATCGTCTTTTTCATCTATGAGCCTGCCTCCGCTGATTCGCATTATCCTGCCCTTTATCTCGGGGAGAAGTGCTCCCTCGTTCGGAGTTGTCAGAAAAACCTGCATTCCCTTTATCATATCGAATATGAATCTCTGCCTGCGTTCGTCGAGTTCACCCATAACGTCGTCAAGGAAAATTACGGGTGCTTCTTTCGAGCGCTTCATGAAAATTTCAGCCTGCGCGAGCTTCATTACGAGTGCGGCACTTTTTATCTGTCCCTGCGAGCCGTAATCACGCGCACTTACACCGTTTATCTTCACAAGTATCTCATCGCGGTTTACTCCCGCATGGGTCGAGCCTGTACGGATATCGTAGTCCTCGGTATCGCGGAGTTTTCGGTAATACTGTTCTACAGCTTCCTCTCCGCACGGACGTTCAAAGTCCTCACCGCGGTAGACATTTGACTTGTATTCGAGTTCGAGGAGTTCCTCTCCGCCGGATATAGTCTTATAGAGTTTTCCGCAGATATCGTTTATCTTGCCGACATATTCATTCCGCATATAGGAAATCAAAGCGCCTTCGCGGGCAGCCTGCTTATCCCATATATCGAGGATATCAGCTTTTGTACCGCCCTGCATTATACCTTTGAGCAATGCATTTCGCTGATTCATTACAGCATTATGCTTATTGATGTGAAGCACGAATGCCGGATTCAGCTGCGAGGCTGCCATATCAATGAAGCTTCGTCTTTTTTCGGGTGAACCCTTAATGATATCGACGTCGTCAGGTATAAAGGCAATGCATTTGAAAACGTCAAACAGTGCGCGAGTACCTTTCTGCTTCACACCGTTGAGGTGTATCTGCTTCGGATTATTCTGACTGCGGAACATCTCAAATTCTATTTTCTGCTCTCTTACGCTGTCCTGAATCTTTATCTTTGCCGACATTCTGTTTCCGCCGAGGCAGATATAGTCTTTTTCTTTCGAGCCGCGAAAACTCTTGCAGCCGGAAAGTATCCACATTGCTTCGAGCAGATTTGTTTTTCCCTGAGCGTTCGGACCTACGATGATATTATACTCGGGGTCAGGCTCGAATGAAATGCCGGAAAGGTTCTTGAAGCCGTCTATATCGGCATATGTGATGGTCAAATTACCTCAACCTCTCCGCCGCCGCTGACAGAAACTCTGTCGCCGGGACGAATTTTTTTGCCGCGCATAGTGCAGACCTCGCCGTTAACGAGCACCTGACCGTCCTGTATGAGCATTTTTGCCTCTCCGCCCGAACCGACGAGAGATGCAAATTTCAGCAGAGCATCAAGCTTGATGAACTCTGTAGTTATCTTTATCTGTTCTGCCATAGCGAACCTCCTTATGAAGTTCAGTTTTTGAGCTGAATCGGCATGATGAGGTAAATGTAGCTCTCGCCCTCAAGCGGAAGTATCTCTATTACCTTCATTGCGCCGTTGAAGCGAACTCTTACCTTGTCGCCCTCAGCGGCACGGAGTGCCTCAAGAACGAGCTTGTTATTGAATCCTATAGTCACTGTTTCGCCCGAAATATCGGCAGATATAGCGTCATTAACCCTGCCTATGCCGGTCTTGCAGCTGATTTTGATAACGCCGTTTCCGACTTCACAGCGGATAGGCGACTTGTTTTTATCGTCGATAATGAGTGAGCATCTCTCAAGGCTGTTGATAAAGTCTTTCTTTGTAATGATGACTTCAGTCTTGAAGCCGGAAGGAATGCTGAGCTTGTAATTGTGGAAAGCTCCCTCAAGGAGTCTTGAGATAACGAAAACGTTGTTTATCTCGAAAATGATGTGACGGTCATTGATGCATATAACGCAGTTTTTGTCCTCGTCGTCCTTTATAAGAGTCGAAACTTCCTGAAGTGCCTTTTTAGGTACAACGAAATGGAATTTTTCACTGCTTTCTGTAAGTTCACCTCTTATAGCAAGGCGGAAGCCGTCGATAGCAACGAGGTTGAATTTACCATCTTCAATGTCGAAAAGTTCGCCGGTGAGAACCGGTTTGCTTTCGTTGAGTGAAGCGGCATAGCTTGTCATATTTATCATAGACCTGAGAGTTGTCTGCTTTACAGAGAAGCTTCTCTGAGAGTCAACTACCGGAAGGTCGGGGTATTCTTCTGCTGACATTGCTACGAACGAACATTCTGTAGCTACGCTTGAAAGCTGTACCATATTGTTATCGTCTACATCAATGGTTACCTCATCACCGGACATCTTTCTTACAAATTCGCTGAAAAGTCTTGCACTTACTACGAATTCACCGCTGTCCTGAGTATTGGCAGTAATGGTAGTTCTGATACCCATTTCAAGGTTAAAGCCTGTAAGTTCTACCTCATTAGGTGAAACTCTGACCTTTATTCCTTCAAGAGCCTGTATTGTAGATTTCTGTGGAACTGCTCGTGATACGTTTCCGATAGCATCAGCGAGTTCAAATTTGTTGCAGATGAAATTCATTTATATATTACCTCCAGAGTAACGGTAATGTCATAGAGAAGATGTTCTCGCTGTGTAAGATAAGTTTTTAACATAGATAAGATAAGATGCAGATAAGCAGGAGAACAAGTTCTGACAGACTTTATCAAAGTCTGCATGATATAACAAAGATAAGATAAGAATAATTTTATAGTAGTAATAGTAGGGGATGTGGAAAAGTCAGGACAGGCTCTTCACGGCTATATCAAGCCAAAAGCTTGTCCACACTGCGGTGTTGTGAGATTTGTGTGAAATGTTGAGGATGTCCGCAGGGGGGGTTTTTGCTGTGGAATAAGTTTAAGCCTGTGGAGTTGAAGTTGAGAAAAAGTTGAGGATTTTGTTGAACCGGCATTTTTCATTTTCCACGTCTGTTTTCATGGTTGAAGTTGAATACTGTCGATGGTTGAAAACTGTTAAGAGAAAATTTCCATGGGAATTATTTCCTGTGAAATAGCATATTTGAGTATTCCACCGAGTTTTCAACACTATGTTTAAAACTCGGTGGAAAAAAGTTTATTCAACAGTTTCACCGTTCAGTTTTCTCATCGTTTTAACATCAGGATTTGCTCTTGTCGCGGATGTTTTTGATTATATCGTTAACAAGGTTGCTGAGGTTAGCGTCTTTCTGGATAGCGTCAGTAACACTGTTCACGGAATAAACGATAGTTGAGTGGTCGCGTCCGCCGAATTCTGTACCTATTGAAGCAAGCGGCATCTGTGTTATTTCTCTTACAACGTAGATAGCAACTTTACGCGCGATAGATATCTGCTGTGAGCGCTTATTTGAGCGGAGGTCTTCCGGTGATACGCCGTAAACTGTAGATACTTCTGAAATTATCTTCTCTACGGTTATCGGAATAGGCTGTTCATCAGTAAGAACATCGCGGATAACGCTCTGAGCCATTGATATTGTTATCGGACTTCCTGCGAAGTGGTTGAGTGCTTTAAGGCGTATGACAGCTCCTTCAAGCTGACGGATATTGGATTTAAGGCGGTTTGCCATAAATTCTGATACCTCGGCAGGCATTTTGAGGTCGAGAAGTTCGCTCTTGCGGTTTATGATAGCAAGACGTGTTTCGTAGTCAGGAGCCGAAATATCGGCAATAAGTCCGCCCTCAAAACGTGTTCTGAGACGTGATTCGAGGGTTATGAGTTCCTTTGGCGGTTTATCAGATGTGATAACTATCTGTTTGCCTTCCTGATGGAGTTTATAGAAGGTATGGAAGAATTCTTCCTGCATACGTTCTTTTCCTGCAAAAAACTGGATATCGTCGATGAGGAGGATATCAGCATTGCGGTATTTCTCCTGAAAATCGGAGATGAGATTTGTCTTGATAGCGGCGATAAGGTCATTTCCGAAGGTCTCGCTGGTAACGTAGACAATATTGAAATCGGGGTGATTTTTTCTGACTTCGTTTGCGATAGCTGTGATAAGGTGGGTTTTTCCCATTCCGGACGGACCGTATATAAACAGCGGATTATAGCCTGAAACTTCGCGTTCTCCGCAGTTTTTTGCAACGGATTTACTGCAGGCAAGCGCAAAGCTGTTAGAGGGCCCCTCAATGAAGGTATCGAAGGTATAGTCATAATTCGCAAATTTATATGACTTTTCAAGCTCGGCATTTTTCTTGTCGAGTTCTGCATCTGTAGGTACCTGTCCGCTTACAGGTTCATCAGATTCAACATTGATGATGATGTTGACATTGAGTCCGAGTACATTGAGAAATGCTTCACTTAAAATTGAAGCATATGTAGTCATTACGATATTTTTCTGGAAATCAGTTCCGACACTGAATACGGCATTTTCACCGTTGAAATCAACAGGAGTAAGGGGATCTATCCAGGTTTTTACACCGATAGCGGGTATCTTATTGTTTTCAAGGCAGTATTTCTTTACGTTCTCGAAAACTTCCTCAAATGAGTTCATATGTAACCTCCGTATGAATTAAGATTATGAGAGTTTAAACATAGGGAAAAATAAAAATAACGATACTCTCCTATATTAATATACATTATATTATATCATACCGCTGATCAAATTGCAAGCGCTTTTATATATACAAGGTTTAGAAAATGGACAATAAATCAACACCTAAATTGACATATTGTTGAAAACTGTGTTGAATCAACGGTGTCTTGTAGAAAAAGTGTTTGTTTCAGCGTGTCAAAAGGGATAGAAAGCTGTTGAAAAATGAGTTTTGACAACAGAACGAACAGGTTTTCCACATAGTTTTTCAACTTTTCAACAGAAATGGCACGTCGAAAAGATGTGAAAAACAGCTTGGATATATGATTTTAAACAGCTTAGTATTTTCTGCGGAAATACACAAATCTGCTGTAAAAAAATGCCGTATCATGTCGCTTTCATTGTTGAAAATCATCAAAAATATTTTTTTCAGAAAAAAATTTCTCAAACCGCTTGACATATTATAATTTTTGAAGTATAATCTTATAGTGTAATGCGTACAGATGTATGCTTATATTTGTGATCCGGAGTCGGTTTACCGGCTCTTGTATAACATTAGCGAGAGAGGAGGACACTGAATTATGAAAAGAACATATCAGCCTAAGAAGCTCCACAGAAAGAAGGAGCACGGCTTCATGAAGAGAATGTCTACTAAGAACGGCAGAAAGGTTTTAGCTCGTAGAAGATCTAAGGGCAGAGCAAGATTAACTCACTGACGACGCTGACCACAAAAATACGTTTTTGTGGTCTTTTTTTGTTAATTATCTTATTTTTGTTACTGCTTTTATATCAAAAATTACTGGATTAGCCGGCATTGTGCCGGATCGGAATGTTATGCTTTATACTGAAACTCTTAAAGATAATAAGGATTTCCTTAACCTTTACAAAAGAGGACGCTATATCCCCTCAAAATATTCAGTTATTTACGTTAAGCCGAATGGCAGACCCTATAACCGCCTCGGTATCACCGCAGGCAAAAAAATAGGCAACGCCGTTCACAGGAACAGGGCAAAAAGAATCATCCGGCTTGCCTACCGTGAATCTGAGGTCGCTCTGCCTGTTGGCATAGATATCGTTATAGTCGCAAGATCGCCTATCTGCGAGATAAAGTCAGATGTGTTCCGCGATTATATGAAGAAGTACGGCGTTAAGGAAATAGAGAAGATCGTCAGAAAGACACAGAAATAAAAATATGAAATATATCGTGCTTTCATTGATAAAGTTCTATAGAAAGTTCATTTCTCCGCTCAGTGCCCCGAAATGCAAGTATTACCCTACGTGCAGCTGCTATGCGCTTACTGCCGTTGAAAGATTTGGTGCGGTAAGGGGTTCGGCTCTTGCAGTATGGAGGATACTCCGCTGCAATCCGTGGTCGATGGGCGGTATTGACTTTGTACCTGAAAGGTTTACCTTTAAGGTTAAAAAGTACGACTACCTGAACGATTTTCCTCTCGATGAGCATGACTTCTCTGATGACCCGAACAACTGAGAGGTATTTGAAAAGTGAATTTTTTGTATGATGTGATCGGCGTACCCTTCGGATATCTTATGTCTTTTATATATGACATTGTGCCGAATTACGCCATAGCTATAATTATCTTTACACTCGTTACCAAGCTGCTGCTGTTCCCTGTTAATTACAAAACTCAGAAAAATGCAGCAAGAATGCAGCTGCTTGCACCCAAACTTGAAAAATTAAGAAAAAGCTACGAAAGCAATCCTCAGAGACTTCAGGAGGAACAGCAGAAACTCTATCAGCAGGAGGGTATCAACCCTATGGGTTCCTGCCTGCCGATGTTTGTACAGATGTTCCTGCTCTTCGGCGTTATCGACGTTGTATATAAGCCGATAACTCATATCCTGCACATCTCAAAGCCTGTAAGAACTGCTGCTATCGAAAAAGCTTCCGAACTTGCTGTTAAATTCGGCGACGTTAACGGAGGTAAGGAGATAAGCGTCAAGAACCTCAGAGCTGAGCTTCTTACTGCTGAGGTGCTCGATAAGCACCCCGCTGAGTTCAATATTTTCACCGAAGGCTTCCACGATAAGGTTTCAAAATTTTCTGAGACCTTTAACGTTTTAGGTGCTAACCTCGGTAAAACTCCTAAGCTTCACCCCGATTCATGGAACAGGGAATCCCTGATACTCTTCTGTATCCCTTTCCTTGCAGGTCTTGCACAGCTTTTATTTTCAGTCTATTCCCAGATTCATCAGAAAAAAACTAACCCCAACGCAAATGTCGCAGGCGGCGGATGCATGATGGCTACAACCCTTCTTATGCCGCTGATGTCTGTATGGTTCGCATTCGGACTTCCGGCAGGTATCGGTTTTTACTGGATATTCTCGTCTCTTTTCTCTTTCATTATAACATTCGCTCTGAATACCTATTTCAGCAAGGAGCGTATTGAGGCTATCAATGAGAAGGAAAAGGAAAAGGCACGTATCTACGCTGAAAAACACCCCGGTAAGAAGACTTTCATGCAGAGAATGATGGAATCGCAGGCTGCTATGGAACAGCAGCAGAGCGCTTCAAGAGTCAATGAGAACGGCGAGAAAATATCACGTTCCGAGCAGAATAAGCAGAACCGTGATAAGCTTAATGAAGCACGCAGGCGCATGGCTGAAAAGTATGGCGATTCTTATGATGATAATGAGGAATGATAGGAGGTCACGAAAATGACAGAAGTATTTACAGCTAAGTCTGTTGAAGAAGCCAAGGAAATGGCTGCTAAAAAATTCGGAAAAAATGTAAATGAAATAAGATTTGAAATAATCGAAGAAGGAAAAAGCGGATTCTTCGGAATCGGCGCTAAAGAGGCTAAGGTAAAGGCTACTTATATTGCTCCCGCTCCTAAGCCTGCTGCTACAGCTCCTAAGGCTGCTGCTCCTGTTGCCGCTGCTGAAGAAAAGAAGGAGGAAGCCGTTCCCGCTGCCGAGCCTGTAAAGGAAGAGGTAAAGGCTGCTCCCGCTCCTGCAGAAGAAACTCCTGCACCGGTTGAGACTCCTGCCGCTGAAACTGCTGTTCACGAAGAAGAGGAAGAGGATTTCTCACTCGATAACTTCACTGTTATCGAGGACGAGGCTCTGCTCGACCCCAAGGTAAAAATCGCTAAGGACTATATCACAAGCATTCTTCGTGCTATGGACGTTGAGGCTGAATTTACCGTTTATCAGAACGAAAAAGGTGCTGTTATCAATATCGAAAGCGATAACAACGGTACTATTATCGGCAGAAGAGGCGAAACCCTCGACTCTCTCCAGTACCTCTGCTCAATCATTGCCAACAAGGGCGATAAGGATTATTTCCGCATCACTATTGACTGTCTCGGCTACAGAGCAAAGAGAAAGGAAACCCTTGAACAGCTTGCTGCTAAGGTTGCAAAGTCTGTTCTCAGAACAGGCAGAAGTCAGCCTCTTGAGCCTATGAATCCCTACGAGAGAAGAGTTATTCACTCTGCTATCTCAAAAATTGAAGGCGTTTCTTCACGCTCAGTAGGAGAAGAACCCTACAGAAAAATCATTATTTCTTCAAATAATCCGAGAAAGGATAACCGCCGCAGAAATAATAACCGCGATGACAGACGCGGCGGCGGCAGAAATAACAATAGACGCAGAGGTAACCGTGAACCATTTGAGCCAAAAGCTATCGACCTTTCTACTTCTTTCGAGAAGGACTACAAAAAGCCGAAGCCGGAGGATTCAATGGAAGGCGGTCTCTACGGTAAGATTGAACTTTAATACATCAAACAACGGCTTTATGCCGTTGTTTTTTTAGGAAGTGATAATATGTCAACTATTGCGGCGGTTTCAACTCCGAATGCTGTAGGCGGTATTGCCGTAATACGTATTTCCGGTGACGATGCTATAGGTGTCGCAGAGAGGATATTCCGTCCTTTCGGCGGTAAAAAGGTGGCTGATATGAACGGCTATACGTGTGCTTATGGTATTGCTTTCGACGGAGATGAACGTATCGACGACTGTATACTGACCGTTTTTCGTGCCCCTCACAGCTACACAGGCGAGGACGTTTGCGAGCTTTCATGTCATGGAGGACTATATGTCTCAAAGCGTGTATTGCGTGCTGCACTCAAATACGGAGCTGTCAGCGCAGAAGCAGGAGAGTTCACTAAGCGTGCGTTTTTAAACGGTAAAATCGACCTCACTCAGGCTGAATCAGTCATGGACATTATCTCTGCGCGGAGTGAGCTTGAGCTTAAAATGGCTGAGCAGCTTCGTGAGGGAGCGGCTTTCAAAAAGGCTAAGAAGTGCTCTGAGAGACTGCTTGCACTGCTCAGTGGTCTTGCTGCGTGGACTGATTATCCTGACGAGGATATACCCGAGGTCGAGCCTGATAATATCCGCAGCGAGCTTGCAATTGTACAGGCTGAGCTGGAGTCGCTTATTCGCAATTATGACAGCGGAAGAATCGTCCGTGATGGTGTGTCGACTGCTATTGTAGGTCGTCCTAACGTTGGCAAATCTACTTTATTTAACGCACTCAGCGGCTGCGAGAGGAGTATAGTGACCGATATTGCCGGCACTACACGTGACGTTGTAGAAGAGTCTGTGCGGCTTGGAGACATCGTGCTGCGTCTTGCGGATACCGCCGGAATCCATGATACTGATGATGTTATAGAGGGAATAGGCATTGATATTGCAGAAAAAACTGCAGATTCTGCTGAATTGATTATTGCTGTTTTTGATGGAAACTGTCCTCTTACGGCGGACGATTTTTATTTAATTAATAAAATTAAAAATAAAAAATGCGTAGCCGTCATCAATAAATCTGATAAGCCTCAGCTTATTGATGTAAATGAAATAACTAAAAATAATATACAAATTGTATATATTTCTGCCAAAGAAAATACAGGTTTGAGTGACCTTGAAAATGCCATTGAGGAACTTTTTGAGATAAATTCTGACAGCTTTTCAGTTGCTCCGGCAGCTAATGAGCGTCAGAAACAGTGTATCGACAATGCACTGAGGTGTATCAGCGAGGCACTCGATATTGTTGGAAATGGTGAAATGCTCGACGCACTCAACGTTGTTATTGATGAGGCTGAGCAGCATTTGCTTGAACTTACCGGTGAGAGAATTACTGAGGCGGTTGTCAATGAAGTATTCTCACGCTTTTGTGTTGGAAAATAATGTTCCACGTGGAACAATGAATGAGGAATTGTTATGTCTTATATAATGGGTGAATTCGACGTCGCAGTCGTTGGTGCCGGTCATGCCGGAGTTGAGGCTGCACTTGCAGCCGCACGAATCGGCTGCAAGACTGTCATGTTTACTATATCGCTTGACCAAATCGCAAATATGCCCTGTAATCCGTCAATTGGCGGTACTGCAAAGGGTCATCTTGTTCGTGAAATCGACGCTTTGGGCGGTGAAATGGGTAAGGCTGCGGATAAATGTTTCATTCAAAGCCGTATGCTGAACCGCGGAAAAGGTCCGGCTGTTCACAGTCTGAGAGTTCAGGCAGACCGTGTAATGTATCATAATTACATGAAAAGTGTCTGTGAAAAACAAGAAAATCTTTTTGTGAAACAGGGTGAGGTTGCTGAAATACTGACTGAGAACGGTAAAATTACAGGTATCAGAACCACCCTCGGCGCTGAATATTTAGTTAAGGCTGTCGTTATTGCTACAGGTACTTATCTCAAAGGAAAGATTCACATTGGCGAATCGTCTTACGAAAGTGGTCCCGATGCGGCACTTCCAAGTAGGAGTTTGTCACAAAGTCTTATTGAAAATGGTGTTGAAATCAGACGTTTCAAGACAGGAACACCGTGCCGTGTCCACAAAAGAAGTATTGATTTTGAAGCAATGGAACGTCAGGACGGTGACGATGAAATAGTTCCGTTCTCATTTGAAACATCTCCTGCTGGACTTGAGAACCAAGTTAGTTGCTACATTACTTATACAAATAGTAATACCCATAAAGTGATACTGTCGAACCTCGACAGGTCCCCGTTATACAGCGGAAGAATAGAAGGTGTCGGACCCAGATACTGTCCGTCAATCGAGGACAAAATTGTAAGATTTTCAGATAAGCCCCGTCATCAATTATTCGTAGAACCAATGGGGTTATCAACAGATGAGTATTATTTGCAGGGAATGTCATCATCACTTCCGGAAGATGTACAGCTTGCATTTCTTAGAACTATAAAAGGACTTGAAAATGTAGAGATAATGAGACCGGCTTATGCAATAGAATACGACTGCTGCGATCCTATTCAACTTTCGCCGACCCTTGAATTTAAGAAAATCAGCGGACTATATGGTGCAGGTCAGTTTAATGGTAGCTCAGGCTACGAGGAAGCAGCTGCACAGGGCCTTGTAGCTGGTGTAAATGCAGCGCTAAAGATAAAAGGGAAAGAACCGTTGATTCTCAGCCGATCAAGCTCATACATAGGAACACTCGTTGATGACCTTGTTACTAAGGGTTGTTCTGACCCTTATCGTATGATGACGTCGCGCAGTGAATATCGTCTGATTTTGCGTCAGGACAACGCTGATCAGCGCCTTATGCCGATTGGTTTTCGTATCGGACTTGTTTCACAGGAGAGAATTGATTCACTTCATAAAAAAATCGAGTTGACAGACGCTGAAATCAAACGTGTTTCACGTGAAACAGTCTCGCCAACTTCAGAAATCAATGATTTTCTTGAAAGTAAAGGTACGGCAGCATTGAAAAGTGGTTGTAAAATTGCTGATCTTATACGTCGTCCACAGCTGAATTATAACGATATTGCTCCATTTGATATTAATCGACCAGACCTTCCTGCTGATGTTTGTGAACAGGTCGAGCTGCAAATTAAGTACAAGGGTTATATAGAGAAACAGCTTGCTCAGATTGAACAAATGCAAAAGCTTGAAGAAAAGAAATTGCCACAGAATACGGATTATAGCCAAGTTTATGGTTTACGACTTGAAGCTGCCGAGAAACTAAACAAAGTTCAGCCACTTTCAATTGGTCAGGCTTCACGTATATCAGGTGTATCACCAGCTGATATTTCTATGCTTGTTGTATGGCTGCAAAAGGAGAAGAGGTGAATGTATGCTACCCGATTTTGAACTATGTTGCTCTGAGTTTGAAAAGTATGGTATTGAACTTGATGAGGTGAAATATTTCAAACTTGACAAGTACGCGGAGTTTCTTGTTGAGTATAATAATAATGTAAATCTGACGGCGCTTACAGAACCTGATGATATTCTATTCAAGCACTTCATAGATAGTGTAATGATGCTTAAATATGTCGATATTCCGCCAAATTCAACTCTAATCGACGTTGGAACAGGTGCGGGATTTCCATCTGTACCAATCAAAATTTTTCGTGATGACATTAAGCTTACACTTCTTGACAGCCTTGCGAAACGTGTTACATTTCTCGAAAAGCTTTGTGACTTGGTAGAAGTCGATGCTAATACTATTCACGGAAGAGCTGAGGATATCGCAAGAATGCCGGAATATCGCGAAAAATTCGACTTTTCGTGTGCACGTGCAGTTGCTGAATTGTCTGTTTTGTCCGAGTATTGCATACCATTTTTAAAGGAAGGTGGCTATTTTATTTCAATGAAAGGCCCTAACGAGGACCTTTCAATTGCTGAAAATGCTGTTCAGATTCTGGGCGGAAGCATAGTTTCGGACGTTGATTATTCCATTAATTCTGATAAGAGACGTATTGTTACTATTAAAAAAATATCGCAGACACCGACAAAATATCCTCGCAATAGCGCTCAGATAAAGAAAAAACACCTTTAATTATGTCGAAAATATACCGAAAATCCGTTAAATTTTCGTGTTTTGACGGATTTTTTTTATAGAATTTATTTCCCGATAATGATATTATTTTCTTACAGGGCATTGCCTGAGTACGAATGTGAGGAAAAAAATATGTCTGGATTTTTAAATTTTACTCGTGAAAAGCAAATTAAAAAGGTTTATGAGATAGATGTTGAACTGATTTCTCCGAACCCTAATCAGCCTCGAACTGATTTTTCTGATGATGATATATCGTCTCTGTCTGAATCAATCATGCAAAATGGTATTTTACAGCCACTTTCCGTCCGTCGTAATAGTGACGGATACGAACTTATAGCAGGGGAGAGACGTCTGAGAGCGGCTATTCAGTGTGGAATGAAGAGTGTGCCGTGTATAATTCATGATATGTCTGAGCGTGAATCTGCTATACTTGCACTTGTTGAGAATATTCAACGGCAGGACCTTTCATTTTTCGATGAGGCTGCTGCAATCGAAAAACTGATAAGTTATTACGGCATGACTCAGGAAGAAGCCGCTGAAAAGCTCGGAAAAGCACAGAGTACCATCGCTAATAAGCTCAGACTGCTACGTCTTACACCTGATGAACGTATGCTCATTACCAAATTTGAGCTTACTGAGCGGCATTCGCGTGCGCTTCTTAAACTTGCAAGTCCTGAGGACCGTATAATTATACTTGAAAAGGTGATTAATAATAAGCTGAATGTTGATAAAACTGAAAAGCTTGTTGATGACTACATCGGCTCAACTCGTGAAAAACACAGTTATAAGAAGCGTTCAAAGGTATTTCAAAATGTGAAAATCTTTATAAATACTATTAACCGGGCTGTTGAGACTATGCAGGCAGCCGGAATACCGGCTGATTCCCGAAAAATACAGGGTGACGACTATGTTGAGTACCGTGTAAGAATTCCAATTCAGAAGCGTTAAATTGTTCCACATGGAACAATTTTTATGAATGTTCCACGTGAAACACCTGAAAAATGTTCCATGTGGAACATTTTTGCTTTGAAATTGGTCTAAAATCGTCATATTATGTATTTACAAAGGCAGCCAAAAGTGATATAATATATGTATGTTGTTACGAAAGGACGGATCCTATGGGTAAAATAATCGCAGTTGCCAATCAAAAGGGCGGCGTCGGAAAGTCAACTACTGTTGTAAACCTCGCTGCTTACCTTGGAATGAGAGATAAAAAAGTGCTCTGCGTAGACTCCGACCCTCAGGGTAATGCAACTACAGGTTTCGGAATAAAGAAAAAAAGCGTTTCTGTCTCAACTTACGATGTTCTTATCGGTAAGGCGAGAGTTCAGGACGCTATTATTGAGACTGAATTCAAGAACCTGAGCGTTATTCCTGCTACTGAAAACCTCGCAGGTGCCGAAATTGAGCTCCTCGATATCGAGAACAGGGTCAACAGACTTAAAATGCAGCTTCTTCCAATCAAAGACAGCTATGATTACATATTTATTGACTGTCCGCCTGCACTTGGCTCGCTTACTATCAATGCTCTTGTTGCAAGTGACAGCATAATTGTGCCCATGCTTGCGGAGTTCTTCGCACTTGAGGGACTTTCACAGCTCGTGAATACTATAAAAATCGTTAAAACGAATTACAATCCCTCGCTCGAAATTGAGGGTATACTCTTTACAATGTTCGACGGCAGACTTAATGTCGCAAATGACGTTGTAAGTGAAGTCGAGAAATACTTCCCTGAGAAGGTGTTCGAGACAAAGATACCGCGAAATGTCCGTATTTCCGAGGCCCCAAGCCACGGCAAACCTATAATGTACTATGATAAAGCGTCGAAGGGTGCAGAATCGTATACACTCCTCGGACTTGAACTTCTCGGTGAACCACTCGTTCTTCCGCAGAAGAAAAGACGCGGCATCTTTAATTTTAAAAAATAAGTCTGAAAGGTAGATAGAATATGGCAAAAAGAGGCTTAGGCTCGGGTTTTGACTCGCTTTTTAATGATAATTCAAGCGATGTTCAGATAAAAAAGACCCTGCGTATCGCTGAGATTGAACCTAACCGCGACCAGCCAAGAAAGACGTTCAGCGACGAAGCAATAACTGCTCTTGCAGAGTCAATACGTGAGCACGGTATGCTACAGCCTATACTTGTTCGTCCGCTTGATACAGGCGGTTATCAGATAGTTGCCGGTGAAAGACGCTGGCGTGCGGCTCGTATGCTCGGACTAGACGAGGTCCCTGTAAATATAAGGGAACTCTCCGATACTGAGACCATGCAGATTGCGATTATTGAGAACCTCCAGCGTGAGAACCTCAATCCTGTCGAAGAGGCAAGTGGTTATAATGAGCTTATCGAGAAGTACGGTATGACTCAGGAACAGGTCGCAAAAATGGTAGGCAAATCGCGTTCAGCGGTTGCAAACGCTGTGAGACTTCTTACACTTCCGCCACGAGTACTTAAAATGCTTGAAAACGGCGATATATCAGCGGGTCATGCTAAGGCACTGCTTGGTTTTGAAGATGAGGAAATGCTCATTGCTATAGCAAATCGCGCTGTTGACGGCGGTATGACGGTTCGTCAGGTCGAGCGACTCGCTCAGAAGTCGGCTGAACCTGATGAAGCTGTTCAGAAGTCAGACAAGCGCATTGACAATTACTTTGTTGAGATGGAGATTTCGCTGAAAGAACGTCTCGGACGCAAGGTAAAGGTTGATTACGGAAAGAACAAGGGTGCACTAATCCTTGAATTTTATGATAAAGAAGACCTCGCTGCACTGGCTGAAAAGCTCACAGTTGAGGAATAAAGGAGTATAATTAAAATGATTGACATTAAACTTATCAGAACTAACCCAGAACTTGTTAAAGAAAATATCAAAAAGAAGTTTCAGGATTCTAAGCTTGAACTCGTTGACAAGGTTATCGAACTCGATAAGCAGTTCCGTGAAACTAAGGTAGAGTGCGACAGCCTCCGCAATCAGCGTAAGGTAAAGAGTAAGGAAATCGGCGGACTTATGGCTAAGGGTCAGAAGGACGAGGCTGAAAAGGTAAAGGCTGAGGTTTCTGAGCTTGGAAAGAAGCTTGAGGAAATGGAAGCTCTTGAGGTTAAGCTTGAGGGCGATATCCGCGAAATTATGCTTGTTATCCCGAACATAATCGACGAGTCTGTACCGATTGGTAAGGACGACAGCGAAAATGTTGAGGTTGAGAAGTTTGGTGAGCCTGCTGTACCTGATTTTGAGGTTCCATACCACGTTGACATCATGGAAAATGTAAACGGTATCGACCTTGACAGTGCCCGTAAGACAAGCGGTAACGGTTTCTACTACCTCTGCGGCGATATTGCACAGCTTCAGTCATGTATCCTCTCTTACGCAAGAGACTTCATGATAGACAAGGGTTTCACTTACTACATTCCTCCTTTCATGATTCGCAGTGACGTTGTTACTGGTGTTATGAGCTTTGCTGAAATGGAAGGTATGATGTACAAGATTGAAGGTGAAGACCTCTACCTCATCGGTACAAGTGAGCACTCTATGATAGGTAAGTTCATTGATACTATCATTCCCGAGGGCGAGCTTCCTAAGACTCTCACAAGCTATTCTCCTTGCTTCCGTAAGGAGGTAGGCGCTCACGGTATAGAGGAGCGCGGTGTATACCGTATCCACCAGTTTGAAAAGCAGGAAATGATAGTTGTCTGCAAGCCTGAGGAAAGCATGGACTGGTTCCACAAGCTCTACAGCTACACTGTTGAATTCTTCCGTACACTCGATATACCTGTTCGTACACTTGAGTGCTGCTCAGGCGACCTCGCTGACCTCAAGGTAAAGTCTATCGACGTTGAAGCATGGTCACCGAGACAGAAGAAGTACTTCGAGGTAGGAAGCTGCTCAAATCTTGGTGATGCTCAGGCACGTCGTCTTGGTATCAGAGTAAAGGCTGACGACGGCAGCAAGTATTTTGCACATACTCTCAACAATACAGTTGTTGCACCTCCGAGAATGCTCATTGCATTCCTTGAAAACAACCTCAACGAGGACGGCAGTATTCGTATTCCTAAGGCACTTCAGCCTTATATGCGTAAGGATATTATAAAGGTTCCCGAGAAGAAGTAAGATAAAAATAAGCGGCTGCAAAATCAATTGCAGCCGCTTATTTAGTTAGGAGAGGTATAGGTTAAGACTATTTACGGAGCATTTCACTGTCTGCCTGTTTTGCAGTAGTGCAAAGGCAAAGCGAG
Organism: uncultured Ruminococcus sp.; assembly: GCA_900315975.1. The sequence goes on along the minus strand of ONBA01000018.1, from coordinate 17,094 downwards.
AATAACGAGATAACTCCGCCGATGATAGCTCCTATTACTAATTGAAGCATTGTGTTCACCTCGTCTTTCATCTGGAATTTTTTCACGTTTTATCTTTTTTCTTAATTATGGAGCACAATACTTAAAATAGTCTTAAAAAGTCTACGAATAATATAATTATTGCTATATATTACTGAATGTTGTGGAATATATATAATATATGGAGCTACCGCTTTGTGAACTCGTCTCCCCACTTTGCCGCAGTGCAAAGACACATCGTAAATACACCGATGCTACCGCCGAAGAGGGTACCTAAAATGAAACCGAGCATAACATCACCTCGAAGATATAATGCCCTGAAAAATCAGTTTTAATCACTTACAAAACGAAAGGAGAGGTGATGTTATCTACCGTATGAAAAAGCCGATAAAGCAAACAGTGGTGCACAATTGTGCACCACTGAAATTTTACATTTGATGTGTGGGGACGAAGAGTGTTCGTCCGAAAAATTTTACTTCATAAGCTCGTCAGCCATAGCGTTTATCTGTTCGATATTGTCAGCGCTGACTGATGACTTTATTGATACTGTAGTATCAAGCCATGTGATGTTCTTGGACTTTTCAAACTTTGCCTTGATACACTTTGCAGCTGTTGCTGCCCATGTACCGTTCTCGATGATACCAATTGTACGGTTCTGGTAATTTCTTTCGATGAGCCAGTCGATATACTGGTTCATGAAGGGGAAAATCTCGCCGTTGTAGGTAGTAGTAGCGAGTACAAGCTTTCCGTAGCGGAAACCGTCCTCGACTGATTCTGCCATATCCTCACGAGCGAGGTCTGCGATAGCAACCTTAGGGCAGCCTTTTTCAAGAAGCTTTTCTTTAAGAAGTTCAGCAGCTTTTTTAGTATTGCCGTAAACAGAAGTGTAAGCGATGAATACTCCCTCAGACTCTACACCGTAGCTTGACCATGTATTATAGAGTCCGATGTGATAAGCGAGGTTATCCTTGAGAATGGGGCCGTGAAGTGGACAGATAACAGCGATGTCAAGAGCAGATGCTTTTTTGAGAAGTCCCTGAACCTGAACACCGTACTTGCCAACGATACCAAAATAGTATCTGCGGGCTTCGCAAGCCCAGTCCTCATCAACATCGAGTGCACCGAATTTGCCAAAAGCGTCAGCGGAGAAGAAAACCTTGTCCTTGCTGTCATAGGTCATCATTACCTCAGGCCAGTGAACCATCGGAGCCATTACGAAACTGAGTTCATGTGAACCGAGTGAAAGCTTGTCGCCCTCTTTGACGGTGAGTGAATTTTTAATTACAGCATCGGGATAGAAAGCGTTTATGAATGTGAAAGTTTTTGCATTGCCGACAACAGTTGTATCGGGGAATTCTTTGAGGAAGCTTGCGATATTTGCTGAATGGTCAGGCTCAACGTGCTGTACGATGAGATAGTCGGGAGTTTTACCGCCGAGTGCTTCTTTAAGATTAGCGAGCCACGGCTCAGTGAAATTCTTGTCAACTGTATCGAGGACGGCAATTTTCTCGTCTTTTATAACGTATGAGTTATATGCCATACCGTTTGGCACGTCGTACTGTCCCTCAAATAAATCGACTTCATGGTCGTTTACACCTATGTATAAGATATCATTTGTAATATTGTTCATAGCAGTATCCTTTTCAGTATTATATTATTGTGCAGAAGAAGCAGGCTGAGATGTGGAAGCAGCAGGCTCTTCAGTTGTGAAGTTTTCCTTAGGGAGATAACCAACAACATTTCTTGTCTTAACGAGTACCCACTTATCATCTTCCTTGTATACTTCAGCAGGCTGGTCGGGATAAGCGTAACCGTTAACGGCAGAGGAGTCGGGGTCATTGAGAAGAATCATGTACTCTGTAGTACCGGGAAGAGTTATCCAGCCTGTCTTGATAGGAGACATATTGTCAACGCTTACAGGCACGTAATCAGTGTCAGCCTTACTGCTGTTATCGTCCTGAGTTTTGAGCTGCTCCTGAGGGGTAACAGATGTGTTATTCTTGTTAGTGGTTGAAGAGTCATTATTTCCGTTGCAACCTACAGCACTTGCACAAAGCAGTGCACACATAGCTGCGATAGCGATAGTAATCTTTTTCATATTATCCTCCTGATAGATTAAATAAGATAATAACATTATATCACATATCGTCTCAAAAAGCAACAGGCGGAGACTAATTCCTGAGATGTGGTTTTGCGTCCGGAATGGCACTTCCGGCACTGATTTTGCTCCCTTTTTCAGCCCCTACCCCGGCACTTCTGCACAGCCGGTTTTTGGCTATATACCGAGTAGGGGAGTGGGGTGGACCCCTGTTTCGGAGTAGGCGGAAGGACAATTGTTTCACGTGAAACAGTTCTTCTGAAGGGAGTCCCCTTTGACATTTTTCGCCGTCTGTATTATAATAAAAAGGTACCATTAAGGAGGCGGTCGAATGAGCACGAAACGATACAAGGGTAAGAGTCTGCTTGCATTTCCGGAGGACTATTGCGTAGTCGATATCGAGACAACAGGTCTCTCACCTGAGACAAATGAGATAATAGAAATCTCAGCTGTAAGATACCGCGGCAGAAAAAAACAGGAAGTTTTCTCAACACTTGTGAGACCATCAGAAAAGATTCCGCGTATAATAACTCAGCTTACCGGAATTGATAACAACATGGTAAAAGACGCTCCTGAAATATCAAAAGCGATAACTGAATTCAGAAACTTCATCGGCGAGGATATCGTCATGGGATACAATGTAAATTTTGATATCAACTTTCTCTACGATGCCATTCTGAAAAACAGCGGAGAGATATTCGACAACAACTTTGTAGACGTTCTTAGATTTTCACGAATCGCGCTCACTCATCTTCCAAGTCGCTCACAGACGAACGTCGCCGCATATTATGGAATCTCTGCCGAGGGTGCACACCGTGCAGAAGTCGATTGTGACATATGCAATGCCTGCTATCTGAAACTAATGCAGGAAGAGAGTGTCATAACAGCAGTAACGGAAAAGAATAAGATATAATAAAAACGGCTAAAGGAGGCAACTCCTTTCAGCCGTTTTTTATGCATTGCTATAATTTCAGAAAAAACTTTTTCAATAATCAATGGTTTTATATTGAGAAACTGCCTTTTCCCGACCCCTTATGCGGATACACTCACAGAAAGGAGTTTTTATGAACTGGATAAAAAGTGAACGATTTCTCAGATATTCCGAGGGCAGGGCTGTAGTTCTCGCGTATATCGAGATGGACTCTTCTGCCGACCTTCCGGCAGTAAATACGTTTACCGGACGTATCATATCAATAGGTTCATACGCACATGATATAGAATCCGGTGAAACGTATTGTCTCAACAGCTTAAACGAGTGGATAAAGCAGAAAAGCGGAGAAGTATTCTTTGGCGAATCTGTGATGCTTGGGAATACAGCAGGAGAAACGATAATCGGAAATTTTGCAGAGGAGGAGTAATATGGCAATAAAAACTTTTAATCAGCCGACAAACATTTATACTGTTGACGATTTCTGTACCTTTCTTGAAGAAAACAAGTCGGGAACAGTTTTGGAAAACGCTGTCATAGGAAAAGACAGCAATGAAGAAGCTTATCATTATTTCACAATAACGCTTGGAGATGCAACGATAAAAATGTATAGCGAAGACGGATATACATCACAGAAATTCCTTGAATATACAATGGCATCGGGTATCAATGCTGATGTTTCAAGGAGTACTGCTTCCGGAACAAAGCGAATGATAAAAATAGGCACAGCTTTGTTATGCAATAACGGATTACTCATAAACTATTCATTTATAGCCGGTTCAGGAGTAGTTGTTTACTCTGCTATAGTGATAACTGTTGATTCAGAGGGTGAACTTTCGCTTATACGAGTTGCAGGAACAGAAGATTATCATCTTTGGAATACAAAGACAACAATGTTAGTATATTCGTATGCTTCATCAAAACCATGTACACTTACCCTGACACCGCAGTACGGTTGTAACCTTACATCTATTGCAGCAGTGCCGGTGATATGTACTGACAGCAGCAGATATCTGCCTGATGTTTTTTCAGCGATAGCAACGCAGATAGCATCTGAAAGCATAAATATAGTCTCGCTTGACGGAGTTCTCTATGTCACTAACGGCATTATCTATTTAAGAGAGTCATGATAAAAAAATGCACCGGTATAAAACCGGTGCATTTTTATTAGCTTTTTACAGGAACTGTTTCAGATTCCGGATATTTGCTGAACAGGAATTTCAGCAAAAGCGGAGTAACGATACTTGAAACGATGATGAGAAGAATAACAGCAGTGAAATATGACGAATCAATAATACCAAGTCCGAGGCCCTTATTGGTGATAATGAGTGCAACTTCTCCTCGCGTCATCATACCGATACCGATTTTTATACTATCAGTCCATTTGTAGCCGAAGCACTTGGAAACGAGTCCGCATCCGATAATTTTGCTAATAAGAGCGACTAAAACGAATCCGACTGAAAATACGATCATACTTGTATCAACATTGCTGAAATCGGTTTTCAGACCTATGCCGACGAAAAACATCGGGGCGAAGAACATATAACCGTTTACGTTGACCTTGCGGTCGATGTACTCAGCGTCGCGGACGTTGCAGAGGATAATGCCGGCGATGTAAGCACCGGTAATATCAGCGATACCGAAATACTTTTCAGCCACATAAGCCATAATAAAGCAGAGGCTGATAGCTATGATAGGGATTCTTCTTGTGTGTGGGTGTTTTTCGTCGTAGATTTTGAACAGCTTATAGAATATGTATCCGAGGATAACTGAAAGCACGAGGAAGAGTACTATTTTTCCCAACACGAGAAGTGCATTGCTGTTGGGGTCTTTGAATCCGAGAACGAATGTAAGGACGATGATACCGATGATGTCGTCAATAATTGCGGCACTTAGTATAGTCTGTCCGACACGGCTTTTCAGGTAACCCATTTCCTTTAGCACCTCAACTGTTATGCCGACTGATGTAGCAGTCATGATACAGCCGATGAATATACCCTTGAAGAATTCGTCAGTACCGAATGGGGCGAAGCCGTATATACCCATATACAGCAGACTTCCGCCGATAAGCGGTACTAAAACACCGATACAGGCGATTATGAGTGCGGCGAATCCTGATTTTTTCAGTTCCTGCAAGTTTGTTTCAAGTCCGGCTGAGAACATGATAAGTACAACACCTATCTCAGCCATTTTGTTGATGAAGTCGGTCGGCTGAACGATTCCGAGAAGACATGGACCGATAAGGAGTCCGGCAATAATTTCACCCACGACCATAGGTGCTTTTAATCGTCGGGCGAGAAGTCCTACACCCTTGGCACATATGAAAATGATAGCCAAGTCTTTGAGAATTTCATAGGTCTCCATTTTTGATTTTCATATCCTTTCCCTTGACCGCATAGCGGTCATAAATAAAGAGAGCCTTTCAGCTCTCTTTATAATTATATTGCATAACAGATGATTTGTCAACACAGGAGGGTATCTATATATTATATTGTCTGTCCGGGTTATTTCTTGATATATCTTGCCATAAGCGACATGAGGTCGTATTTGCACATATCCGGACTTGTCTCCATCAGTTTCTCCTGAGTAACGATGCATGGATTTCTGCGGAACTTGTCACTGCGCTTACCTGCGCGCCAGCCGATAGAAGCCATATAACAGCACCAGCGGCGATGTTCAAGAGCGGCGAGTGAGTATGCGAACCTGTCATTTTTGAGACGTTCGAGCAGTTCTGCTTCCGAACCGTTCATGCGCCAAGCTGAACCAGTGAACTTCATAAGTGAACCATCAGTACCTATCAGTTCTTCGAGTTTAGCGTTAAGTTCAAGACCGTTTTCAGCGGCAAGCTTAGGAATTATATCGTTTTTGACTTCGTCATGATATGCGGCGGCTTTGCTTGAAGAGCGGCGGAAAAGCCGGAGCTGATTCCATTCTTTTTCGGGGTCTTTGCCGGAGTTATCAGCATTATCGGGGGCGTCACCGCTTATGAGTGAGATGTTGTTGTAGAAGTGGTTATACTCTTTAGCAAGGCGGTCGATAGCGCGGTTTATTATCATATCGAGAGTGATAACACAGCTTCTGTCGTCGATGAGACTGACATCTGCAAGAGCGCTGTTTTCGGCGGAGATGTAACCGGCAAGGCGGCGGTCGGTATCCATTCTCATGAGAATGGGGATTTTGATTTCTCGTTCTGCGAAAAGCTCTTCAAGCTGCATAGCGCAGTTTACCGCGAGGTCGATATTTTCGAGAGCGATAACCGCGTAGGTATACGGCAGTTTATCGAGTTTTCTGCGGATTTTGCTGTAGAAGTCGATATGTGAAACGTTCAGCGGATAGAAATTTATTTCGAGTGAACCGTCAGCGGCTTCACTGTTCATGACGATTTTATCGTCGCTGATATTGAAAGTTTCGTCACTGAACTGATTGAGGAAAGCGGCTTTTTTAGCCTTGATATTACTGTCATAGACATCAATGACAATGCGGTTTTTTTCATGAACAACACCGAGGTTCATAGCCTGTAAAATAGCCTGCTGACCGAGCTGACCAAGACCTGCGACGAGGAGATGGACAGTCCAGTTTTCAAGAGGTGTATCAGTGCCCTTGTAAACGGTATGGAGTGGGTGGTCGGAATACATTTTATGAATCTGCATTTCCGGCAGACCGGCAAGTTCAAGGTCGTAGCAGGCATCAGTACCCGCAACCTGATTATAGTATTCAGCAATAAGTCTGCCGATACCCTCCTCCTCACAGCGTATGGAAATTTTAGTACCCGGTGCTGTTTTTATCTTGTACTCATCGTCTTCATCGTTGAGACGGAAAAGCTGAAGCAGAGAGAAGTTGCGGATAGAGGAATTCTCAAAGAGAATGATATTTGTTGCAGATTCGATATGAGTTTTTGCAAAAAGCAAAGGCAGTTCAGATTCGGGAGCTTTAAGAATATCGGCAGTATGGATAACGTATCCTGACTTGTTAAGTCTGTATACTTCCTCCTGGTCGATAGATTCGGAGGTGATAACGTGAACGCAGGTCTTTTTGGGGTCGGAGCTGTTATTTTTCAGCATAGCCTGAACATCGTTGTTGTAGCCGAAAATGACGATATGCCGGCAGTCCTTATTGCGTCTGAAACCGATTATCAGGCGCAGTATCCGTTCGAGGAACTTGTAAATGAAGGAAATCGTGCAGTATGGGGCAGTAAAAACAGCTATACAGTATGCGTAACCGACTCCCTTGTTAATGGGTGCAGGGTTATCCTTCATGAAGGCGATAACGTCTTTTATTGAGACTGAAGCCTTGAAACCGAAAGCGTTGATACTGTTTTGCAGAACGAGCAGTAGCTTGAAAAACGGTTCATACTTGTCATAGTAAATCATTCCCTGCAAAGTAGCGATGAGGAAAGAGATAAGTGCAAGAAGGAATATAAGGCGGGTCGTATTGTTTTTCCTGTTATTCTTCATCAGCTTATTCCTTTCCAGTTATACCAAGTCCGGAGAGGTACTTTTTAGCAGTATCGAGGAGCTGTTGAGTTGAGTATATCGGGAAATAGCCGATAGTATTGGTTGTTCTTGAGTTGATGAAAACTATATCGCGTCCGGAGGGAGCGTTTGAGAAATTATCGATTCTGTAGCGTGGAGAAAGACCGTATGCAGATACAAGCCAAGCCTGATTATCGTCCCAAACTGCGTAAACGTATGAAGGGTCGGAGGAGGGGACGATTCTGAATTTATAAGCACTGTCGCTGTCGGACTCGCGTATATCGTTTTCTAACTCGTCAGCGAATTCAAGACGTACTCCCTTTCCACTGCAAGAACCGTCAGCCGAAACTGAATAAATGCATGAATCACGGCAAAGTACCGCAAAAGATTCGTTATTGATGCGTTCAGCCGAGATAGGTTCAGGAGTGAGACCGTCGAGGTCAATTTCCTTATCAAGCTTTCCTGATTCGGAATCGTAGAGGCTGACTTTGCGGTTGCTGAACAGCACTCCGACTCTTTCGTCGTTCAGCCAGAAGATATGTTTTACGCTGAGACCGCTGTTAGGACTGAGTTCACATTCAAGCTTAACATCATTGCCATCAGCGTCAAATATTTCGATACCGCTGCTGTTGTCCTCGCTGTACTTTGTATACAAAGCGGCTTTAGTGCCGTTTACAGCGAAGATATCGTCGATAAGTGTTTTTTCTGGATTGTTATTACCGTTATCAGCTTCCCAGTTTTTAACACTTCCGTCAACAGAAACGAAAGACAAGTCTCTGAACGAATTAGAAGCGAAGAAAATGCCGTCCGTACCTTTGAAGAGTCTGGTGTTTGTTTTATTGAAATACGGTACATTGTCAACTTCGCTGACGCTTCCTTTTTTAACATCTATGCGGACGAGATAAGGCTGAATAGAAGAGACGTTTTCATCGATAACGACTGCAAACAAGACATCGTTTCCTATAAATTCAGCGTCAATTATTCCGATATTTTCGAGGTCGGAAATTTCAGTGAGTTTATCGTTGTCGGTATTATAGATGAAGAAATGTTCTTCCGGCTGAGTTGATTGGTCGTTACCGTCATCGGCATAGAAAGAAGATGATATCGCGGCAAGAGTTCCGTCATCGGAAACAGCGGTTATCTCTTTGGAGTACATATGCTCGCCGGTGTCGATGTTTGTGAACATCTCATTATTTGTGGGATACTGGATATACGCGGTATTTGAGTAGTTTTCGGCGGTTGCATATCTGCCGAGACTGTATGAGCAGAGAGTGAGGCTTCCGTTCATTTTCTGAACTCTGAATACGGCATTCTTTGATGTGTCACCGATGTAATTTGCGATACTTGCAACGTATTCATTGCCGTCTTCGAGAGTGAATATCAGAAGACCAGTTTTAGTGAATGAGTGGTCTATCATCTGGTCATTGAGGGTGATGTTTTTAAGAATGTCGCCGGTTTTATAGTCGATGAAAGAAATCGAATAATTGGTAACGACTGTGAGAACGTCTTTATTTGCATTAGAATCTTCAGACTTGAAAAGGAAAGTGTCTCCGTTGTTCTGATAATTGACAGGAATTTCGGCAGTCCACTCAGCTTTACCGAGTTCGTTATCATAGCGGGATATCTGAGTTTTTCTTTCAAGTGCAAGGATATTGCTTTTAATGACAACAGGATTATTCTCTATCTGTTTAACTGCTAAAGTGCAGATATTTCCGAAAGAATCCTCACTTGCATCAATCTCATTTTTCAGTGACAGGCTGTGGTCTTTTATCTGAAATGCGCGAATCATGTTATTGAAGGAGTCGTAAAGGTAAATCATATCGCCTTTGACGGACTTTATTGAGACATTTGAAAGCAGACCGAATCCGCTGTCAGAGACACCTGAAAGGGTTATCTCGTCTTTTATTTTACCGGATTCGCGGTCAATGATTTCGAGCATAAACTTATCACCGGGGAAAGAGATACCGGAGGCGGAGTCATTGCGTGTCTGATAGATACGGAGTATGCAGTCATCGACAAGGCTTATATCGTAGTACTTATAAGCTTTATCCGAAAACTCAGTTTTCCACAGTATATCGCCTGTAGCACTGTCAAGGCGCCATACAGAGAAATCGGAATTATAAACGAAAATATCACCGTTTGCGGCGGGTTCATCCTCATCAACGCTATGCGCGAAACAGGTGTATATTTTGCCGAATTCTGCACTTTCCTCATACGATATCCTGCTTGGTGAACTTGTATTATCGAAATAAGTACCGGTCTTGTCTCTGTTTACATCGAAGAAAGCGTTCAGTTCATTTGAACTGCCGTTAATTTCGGAAGAAAAATCGTTGTCAGAGCCGGTAATTTTCCTGATAAGTTCACCGGACTGAGCGTCCCAGAAGTAGATACCTGTAGCGTCCTCAGAGACAATAGTTTTTCCCTCGCCCATGAATGAAAGCTGTTCAACGGCACAGTCGTGTTTGAGGGCGATTTGCGGAACTATCTGCTGATGCGAGAACATACCAAGCTCACGCGAGAGCGCGTATTCAGCCTCCGCGATTACAGGCTTTTTTTCGCCGTCTGCCGGCAGAGCGGCAACAGCTTTCTGTATTGCCGGAATGAGGTCATTTCCCTTGTAGAGATTTTCAGATTCAACAGCGAGGTGACCCGCATTTTCGATGAGGAGGTCAGTATTTTTCATCTCTATCTGTTTATTCTGTTCTTTTATCTGAACATTTTTCTTGTTGATAGTCAGAGCAGAAGCGACGCTTATCACGGTTATAAGTGAGAGAACACCTGAAACCGTGCCGAATACTCTTCTTCTGCGTGCGGCTTCACGTCTTTTTTCGCGCTGAAACAGGTCATTGAAGTCACAGCCAAGCAGGGGAGCGGCAATACGCAGATATTCGGTATTCAGCTTTTTCATCGACTCTTTCAGCGAGTCAGCCTTGATATTAGCGGCAAGCGGCTCGACTTCAACCTTTACCTTTACTTCCTCGCCGTTTTCGTTTGTGGTAGTCATTTCCCTATAGGTAAGCTCTTCGGGGAAAGACTCCTTCGGGTCACCGCTGACGAGGAGGGTAATGATGTTATCGTTTGAGTTATTGTGAAGCTCGCGGAAGCGTGAAAGCTCCTGCAAACACCATTTTGATTCGGTATACTTAGGTGAGCAGATTACAATAAGATACTCGGAAGTTTCGATAGCATTTTTGATATCTTCACTGAGGTCACTGCTCGACTGAAGCTCCGATACATCGCGGAATATACGCCAGTTTCTTTTTTCATTGCCGATATTTTTTGGAGGCTTGTATGATTCAAGCAGTTTCTGAAGTTTTTCAGCCGCCTGCATATCGGGTTCAATGTGACGGTAGCTGATAAAGGCTTTGTATTTAAATTCGGACATAGTTTTTCTCCTTATTCGTTTTTTGTCAAATAAATGCCTAATATATAAATATTACCATATTTATATAGTTTTTGCAAGGGCAATATCACTCTTCCGATGCCATAAACTGCATTGACATTAATTATCAGGAAGTGATATAATATCAGCGAGGTGAAAAAATATGAAAGTTGGATTCATAGGTGCAGGAAAGGTCGGATTTTCGCTTGGAAGGTACTTTGTCGATAACGGCATTGAGCTGACGGGATATTACAGCCGGACTGCCGATTCTGCGCGGAAAGCCGCAGAGTTTACGGGTTCGGAGTTTTATTCTCAGCCGGACGGGCTTATTTCTGCGAGTGACGCAGTATTTCTGACAGTCCCTGACGGTGCGATAAAGGAGACCTATCTTTCGCTCACAAAATACAAACTTACAGGCAAGCAGCTTTGCCACTGCAGCGGAGCAATGTCAGCGACAGAAGCATTCCCCGATATTTCGGCATATGGAGCACTCGCTTCATCTATACATCCGCTCTTTCCGGTAAGCAGTAAGGAAGAGTCGTATAAGGAACTCGGCAATGCATTTTTCTGTATTGAAGGAGACTGTGCCGACGAATGGAGCGGTATACTTTCTCGTATGGGAAACTCTGTACGCATTATCACAAGCGGCATAAAAAGCCGGTATCACGCGGCTTGTTCAGTTGCGAGCAATCTTGTATGCGGACTTATGGAAGAGAGTGTGCAGATGCTTGAACAGTGCGGATTCACGGCTGATGAGGCTCTTGCGGCACTTGAACCCCTTGTAATGAGCAATATCAGGCGAATATTTGCAGTCGGACCGACTGCCGCACTGACAGGTCCTATCGAGCGAAACGACGTATCAACGGTAAAGAAGCATATCGCGTGCATAGACGATAAAACAGGTTCGGAGCTATATAAAGCGGTATCGCGCAAGCTTGCAGATATGGCACAGGAGCGTCACAAGGAGTCAGATTACACAGAAATGAAGTCAATTCTTAGGTAATTGTTACCAATAAAAAACCTTGTGTTCATGATTTGTTCATAATTGTATGCTATACTACTCTTGTATCTTATCCATGAATTTGGAAAGGTAACATCTTTTAAGGAGAAAATCGAATATGAAAAACACTGTTTCAACCCTTCTCAAGCAGAAGCAATCAGGTGACAAAATCACGATGCTTACCGCTTACGACTACACAACAGCGAAGATAATGGACGAGTGCGGCGTAAATGCTATACTCATCGGCGATTCGCTCGGAATGGTAATGCTCGGCTACGAGAACACTCTCCCCGTAACTATGGAGGATATGATTCATCATACCGCCGCAGTATCGAGAGGTGCTGTAAATACATTCGTAGTTGCTGATATGCCATTCATGTCATATCAGGTCAGCGTTGAGGAAGCCGTTATCAATGCCGGACGCCTTATAAAAGAGGGAGGCGCAAATGCCGTAAAACTTGAAGGCGGCGCAGAGGTATGTGAGCAGATAAAGGCTATCGTAAATGCGTCTATTCCTGTTGTTGCACATCTCGGACTCACTCCGCAGTCGGTAAATGCTTTCGGCGGATTCAAGGTTCAGGGAAAGAGTCTCGACAAGGCTAAGAAGCTTATCGACGACGCTCTGAAAATTCAGGAAGCCGGCGCTTGTGCAGTTGTACTTGAGGGTATCCCCGCTAAGCTTGCGGACATCATCACAAAGAAGCTCTTTATCCCGACTATCGGTATAGGAGCGGGTAACGGCTGTGACGGACAGGTGCTTGTATATCAGGATATGCTCGGACTTACTACCGGTCATACACCTAAATTCGTGAAGCGCTTTGCAGATGTCGGAACTCTTATGCGTCAGGGAATCGCTGACTATATCAGCGAAACTAAGGCAGGTTCTTTCCCTGCTGAGGAACACACCTACGCAATAGATGATGAAGTAATAAACGAGCTTATGATGGAGGAAAAGTGAAATGAGAGTTGTTAAAACTATAGATGAAGTACGCAAGCAGGTAAAGGAATGGAGAGCACAGGGTCTCACGGTAGGACTTGTTCCTACAATGGGATATCTTCACGAAGGTCACGCAAGTCTTATCGACGCATCACACAGGGACAACGACAGAACCGTTGTATCTGATTTTGTAAATCCTATGCAGTTCGGACCTACTGAGGACCTCGAAAGCTACCCCCGCGATATCGACCGCGACGCTAAGCTTGTTGAAGAACACGGCGGCGATATTATCTTCAATCCTGAGCCGTCTGAAATGTATCATGAGGGATTTTCCTCTTTCGTGGACATGACAGTCCTCACACAGGAACTCTGCGGACTCAGCAGACCTGTTCATTTCAGAGGTGTATGCACAGTCGTATCGAAGCTTTTCAACATAGTCAAGCCCGACCGTGCATACTTCGGCAAGAAAGATGCTCAGCAGCTTGCGGTTATCCGTCACATGGTCGATGACCTCAACATGGATATAGAAATAGTCGGCTGCCCGATAGTACGCGAGGCTGACGGACTTGCAAAGAGTTCGCGCAACACATATCTCAGCGCCGATGAGAGAAAGGCTGCACTCGTGCTTTCAAAGGCTGTATTCCGCGGAATGGAGCTTGTTAAAAGCGGTGAAAAGGACTGCTCGGCTATAATCGGCGAGATGAAAAAAATCATTGAAGCTGAACCCCTCGCAAAGATTGATTATGTCAAGATAGTAGACTGCGCAACTATGCAGCAGATACCGTCTCTCGACCGTCAGGCACTCTGCGCAATGGCTGTATACATCGGAAAAACACGTCTTATCGACAATTTCTTCACCGAAGACGTTTAAGGAGGACGCGCGATGCATATTTCAATGTTAAAAAGCAAGATACACCGCGCTGTTGTCACACAGGCAGAGCTTAACTATGTAGGCAGTGTAACTATTGATGAAGACCTCATGGAAGCTGCCGGACTTTACGAGTACGAGCGTGTACATATAGTAAATGTAAACAGCGGAAGCCGTATCGAGACATACGTCATCGCAGGCGAGCGCGGAAGCGGAGTTATATGCCTTAACGGCGCAGCTGCACGCTCCGGACAGAAAGGTGACCTCGTCATCATAATGGCATATGCGGATATGACTCCCGACGAGATAAAAACTCACCGTCCTAAGGTGGTTTTTGTCGGAGACAAGAATGAGATAGTAAGAGTTGCTGATTACGAAAAACACGGTGAACTCGGATAATAAACAAACTGGATCTGAAGCAAAAGTTCTTCGGGCGCACATTAGAGTGCTTCCATTAGCGGAATTTGTGGGCTACCGAGCCGTAAATTTACGGTACATATTCGGTATCCTGCGAAACCGCCAAAGGGGGCTCCCCTTGTGCGCCCGTGTTGCTTCTATATGAAACTGGACTTTTTTGACAAGCTGAAGCGGACATAATATATGTCCGCTTCTTATTTATATATACAATACTTGAAAAACGTGAAGAAACGTGATATAATTAAATGAAAAAATTTTGAAAATTCTTGTAACGTTTTGTGTTTTCATCCGTCTAATAGACAGAACCCCCGAAAAGGGGTGATTGAAAGGAGGTGCGATGATTGGATAAAAAGACTGCCGAAAAGCTTTACGATGCTTGTTACATGAAGGTTTATTCTTATGTGATGACTCTTGCAAAAGACCAGTACGCAGCTCAGGAGATAACTCAGGAGGCTTTCTACAAGGCAATAACTACTGAACAGACCTTCCGCGGAGAATCTGAGTCATACTCATGGCTGTGCGCGATAGCAAAGAATATCTTTATTGACGACAAGCGAAAGTCTAAGCGGTATCAGGACGAACCGGACGAGACCCTCGCCGATATCGACACCGATATAGAGCAGGACATAACCGACTCGGAAACATCGTTTCGTATACATATGCTCCTGCATGACATGGAAGACCCATATAAGGAAGTCTTTGAGCTCAGAGTTTTCGGAGAACTCTCTTTTTCACAGATTGGAGCTATTTTCCGTAAAACAGAATCATGGGCAAGAGTAACATATCATCGTGCCAGACTAAAACTAAGGGAAAGGATGGAAAAAAATGAAATATAATTGTGATATGATAAGTGACCTTCTTCCTTTGTATCTTGATAAAGCGTGCAGCCAAAGCAGTATAGAAGCTGTTGAGGAGCATCTGAGAGAATGCAGGTCATGTAATGAGCTGCTTGAGAGTATGCGAAGCTCAGAAGAAGTAATCGACAACGCTATAGCAAAAGAAAGGGACGAAGTACTCAGCAAGCAGTCTAAATTCTTCAAACGCAGGAGTGCTGTGGCAGGAAGTATAATCGGCGGAATATTCGCTGTTCCGATACTGGTATGCCTCATCGTAAACCTTGCAACAGGTGCCGGACTTTCGTGGTTTTTCATCGTACTTGCAGCAATGTTCATACCGGCTTCACTGACGGTGGTACCGCTGATGATGCCGAAAAACAAGCGCCTTTGGACGATTACCCTTTTCACTGTAAGTCTGCTCGTACTGCTCGCAGTATGCTGCATATACAGCGGAGGAAGCTGGTTCTTTATTGCGGCATCGGGAGTTTTGTTCGGACTTTCGATACCATTCATGCCGGTAGTAGTAAATACAAAGCCGGTTGCAAAGGTACTTGGCAATAACAAGGCACTCACGGTAGTAGGAACGTACACACTGCTCTATTTCATCATGATGGCATGCGTCGGCATAAAGTCTGGTTCACCTGAATTTTTCCGCATATCGGCTGCATTTTCACTTCCGCCGCTGATATATATGTGGACGATGTTCGCACTTATTCGTCTGCCTAAGTGGAACGGATTTTTCAAGACAGCGACCTGCATATTAGCATCGGTTCTGGTATACTTCTTCAACGATGCGATAGTTCTCGGAATTCTCGGCAATAAGCCGCGTATACCGTCTTTTGACTTCTCACTCACAACTACGGAAAGTCTCAACAACCTTATGTGCTGGGGCGGACTTGGAATCGGAGTCGTTTTAGCAGTAATATTTACAGCGATAGGTTTTGCAAAAAGCAATAAAAAGAAATAATCGGAGGAAACTACTATGAAAGCAAATAAGATTATTATATCATCACTCACAACAGCATTAATGCTCGGAAGCCTTTGCAGCTGTGTAAATTTAGGCGACATTTATCAGGACGCAGATGAATATACCGCAGGAAATATTGATATTTCAGGTACAGTCGAAAAGCTTGATATCGACTGGAAAGCAGGAAGTGTAACAGTGTCGCACCATGATAAGGACACAGTAAGTGTTACTGAGACCTGCGAAACCGAATTAAGCGAGGAGAGACAGGTTCACACTTGGCTCGACGGAAACGTGCTTCACATTCGCTACTGCAAGTCCGGAGAGAGCTTTACTCTTACAAATTCAGAGAAAAAGCTTGAAGTAAAGGTACCCATGAACATAAAGCTCACCGATATCGACATGGACGGCGCTTCATGCGATGCTGTATTTGACGATATATCCGCAGATACTTTCAACGTTGATATGGCATCAGGTACAGCAGAGCTGAAAAACTGCACAGCTAACATCTTCGACCTCGACTCTGCATCAGGCGGAATAATCCTCACACAGAAGGGTGATTCGGATAAGATAAGTGCAGATACCGCTTCCGGAAAGGTCGATATCACAGCCGAAAACGTTAAGGAATTAAATACTGACAGTGCATCGGGAACAGTTAAAATAGATGTTCAGACCTCAGATAAGGTTGACATTGATACTGCAAGCGGAGATACTGAAGTTCACTTCGCAAATATGCCGAAGGAAATCAATTTCGATGCGGCATCGGGTGATTTAACGATGTACACTCCTAAGAATCCTGATATCACTATCGACTTTGATACAGCGTCAGGCGACTTTAATTCCGATATCTCATTCAAAATGGAGGGTAAGAAGTATATAAGCGGCACAGGTGAAAACAAAATGAAGGCAGATACAGCTTCCGGCGACTTATATATCAAGGAAGCGGAATAATAACAGATATGTACAATGTCCGGACAGATTTGTCCGGACATTTTTATGTATATCAGAAAAAAATTTCAGATTGTTTTCAAATAATCTATTTCTTTTTTGTCAGAATATGATATAATGAATGTATAAGCATTCATTATAGTTTATCTTAATGCCCTTGCAGATACGCAAATCGGAGATTTGCTCCCTGCATATCGGGCAATTATATCATAACGCTTCGCTTTTA
>ONBA01000004.1 GCA_900315975.1 uncultured Ruminococcus sp. | reverse complement strand
GACACGCCGATCGCACGGAGAACGCCCTCGTTGTAAAGCTCCTCCAATGCACGGTATGCACCGTAATAATCGCTGAACGGCTGGTGCAGTAATATCATATATTGGATACATAGTTATCCTCCTTTGTAAGTGATAAATTAGGACACCATATCCAAAACAGCTTGAAATCGGTAAAACAGCAATAATGTTTGAGATAACCGAAAGGACGGATTATGATGATCGATGCACTTTACAACTACCGCCAGGGTGATATTCACGCCGCTGAGATGAGAGCTGCGTACAAGGTTGGTTTCAAGGACGGCGTGGCTCTGATGAGTGAGGTTCAGGAGTAAACCTATATACTGATTAAGGAAATGGTCTTATCCCTGTGTATTACGGGGATAAGACTTTTTCAAATCAATAGGCTTCTGCAAATAATTATTAGAGGGTAAATTGTAAACTTTCTGTGAATGCTCTTGACTATTATCACTTATGATAATATAATGTATATTGAGAAAGGTGGGAATGCAATGAAACTATCCGATATTATTACAAACCCGATAAGAATGAAGATCATGCAGTTTCTCCAGATCAGGGGCGAAGCAACGACCAAGCAGATTTGCGAAGAATTACACGATGTTCCTCAGCCTACGCTCTATCGTCATATCAATTATCTTCTGAAAGAAGAAGTTTTGATCGTAAAGTCGGAACGCAAAGTGCGCGGAAGTCTGGAAAGGCTTTTGACACTCAACAAGACTAAGTTCACTGAAAATACCGATATAGCTGACAGTGCATATCAGTTTCTCATGGCACTGTACGGCAGTTTCCAAAGATACAGTGATAAAGAAAATGCTGATCCGTATGCCGATATGCTGTCCCTGCGGACTTATATGCTCACTCTGACCGATGAGAGCTATGCTGACTTTTTTAAGGAGCTTCGGGAAGTCATTGAAAAATACAGCAAACCGCAGGACGGCGGAAAAAGCAGGAGCTTTTCCGTGATCTCTGCACCTGTTACAGAGGAGGAAAAGAAGTGACAAAGATCAGAAAGCCCTTGATATTCACATTATGCCTGCTGCCTGTTGCAG
Organism: uncultured Ruminococcus sp.; assembly: GCA_900315975.1. The sequence continues at coordinate 93,536 of ONBA01000004.1, read as the reverse complement.
CTGTCGGCGGTTGGTTCACGGCTCAGATGTCCACAGCAAGTGCAGACAAAGCAGCTCTTGAAGCTGCCATTCAGCATGTCGGAAGCAAAGAAATGGTCATGCTCATCACGATGATACAGACAGTCGTATATGCTGTGATTTGCGGTTTCTTTGGATATCTTGTTGCAGACAAGATCGGTCTTATCCGTCCATTCCGGCTTGACAAAAAGAACACTCTCATCACACTGCTTGCAGGAGCGTTATGCGGAATTGTACTGAGTGCTGATGCTTTTACCTTTGCGAAATGGATACCCGAACTGACAAACAATTATGAGGCGTCCGGAAGATTTAATGTTCCCACATGGATCGCCACTGTCCTGTATGGCGGTGTCATTGAGGAAGTTATGCTGCGGCTGTTCTTTATGAGCCTGCTCGCACTGATCGGCTGGAAGCTGTTTTTCAGAAAAGAGAATGCTGTTACCGAAAAGGTGCTTGTTATCTCGAATATCATCGCCGCTGCATTGTTTGCCGCAGAACACCTGCCTGCAACGATTCAGACATTCGGACATCTGACTCCTATGCTGATATTCAGGTGCTTTCTGATGAACGGCGCATTCGGCATCGTGTTCGGCAGGCTCTACCGGAAATACGGCATTCAGTATGCGATGCTTGCACATATGCTGACACATATCATCAGCAGAACGATCTGGCTTATCATTTTTTGAGGTGAACATTATGCAATTCAGAGAAAAGAAAAGTACGATTCAGGGCGAATATCCGATCGGGGCTACGATCACTTATGAGGACGAAAGCAGGAAATCTCCTGCCGTTGTCATCATCATGGGAACAGGAAAGCTCGACCGTGACGGAAACGGTTTCGGACTTCATTCCAATATGTATAAGGAATTGGCACATACATTTGCAGAGTGCGGCTATGTATCTGCCCGTTACGACAAGCGCGGCACTCACGGATCGGGCGGCAATTTCAACAGTGCAGGACTATCAGACCTGACGAATGATGCGATCTCTGTGATCCGTTATCTGAAAAGCCTGCCGTATGTTGATAAAAACAGAATACTCGTCTGCGGACACAGCGAGGGAACGATGATTGCAACTCTTGTAACGGAAAAAGAAGAAACATCAGGACTGATCCTGCTGGGCGGTGCAGGAATGTGCATAAAGGACGCACTTTATTATCAGAACAAACAAATGGCTGAGGAGCTTCCCTCTATAAAAGGATTGACAGGAGCGATCTTGCGAAAGAGCTTCGATCTCAAAAAACAGCTTGCAACGATTGATGATATGTTCAGAAAAAGCAAGGAAACAACCAAAGAAAAGGTGTATGTCAAGGGCGCAGGTATGCCTGCAAAATGGCTGAGGGAACACGGCGCATATACCTCGGAGGATTTTGCTGAGATCCTGAAAAGTTACGGAAAACCCGTACTTGCGATCACAGGCAAGGCTGATTTTCAGGCAGACTATCACAGACTTGAAGCGTTCCGGTCGGAGAGCAATATAAGGTGCTTTGCTCCCGAAAGTCTTACACATATTCTGCGAGTAAATGACGGGGAAAACAGTATTCTGAATGTGAAGAAAACATATCGCAGACTCATAAAGGAGCCGCTCGATACCGGACTGATAAGGACGATAAAAGACTGGCTTGATGAAAAACGCCCTTCACTCAGCTAACGAAAAATTGAAGATTTGCTCATGGTTTTCCGAAAAGTTTTCAGAATCGAAAGAGAGGATAAAAACGTGAAAATAACAAAATCAAAGAAAAAAATAGTCATAATCATTCTGTTATGTCTTATTGTAGTGTTGATTGCAGGGTGGTGGGTATTCTCTGTGAGCATATACAATGAGAATTTCAACAAGCGTTTTGAAAGTTACGAACCATATATGCTGTATGTCGAAGATTATGAGGGCTTGTCATGCTCAGAGTATACCTTCACCTCTGACAAAGGACAGAAACTGCAAGGCTATTGGTACAGCGCAGGTGATGAACAGAAAGGTATTATCGTGATTGCACACGGTCTTGGCGCCGGACATAATTCTTACATGGACTGCGCCAATTTCTTTGCACAGAACGGCTATTATGTGTTTGCTTATGATGCGACAGGCAATGACAAAAGTGAGGGAGACGGTGTAGGCGGTATCCCGCAGGGACAGATCGATCTTGATCATGCCATAACCTTTGTGGAGGAAAGCGGGAACTTTCCAAAACTCCCGATAGCATTATTCGGACATAGCTGGGGCGGTTATAGCGTGTGCAGCGTTCTCACTTTTCACCCCGAGGTCAAAGCGGTCATTGAATGTTCGGGCTGTAATCGCTCGTCCGATCTGTTTGAAGCCGGCGGCAAAAAGCAGGCAGGCGATGTTATCTATACTATGATGCCTTTTGTCAATGTGCATGAAAGAATCAAATACGGCAAGTATGCTTCCAATACAGCAATGGACGGCTTTGAAGCAAGCGATGCGGCGGTTATGATCGTACACAGTGAAGATGACGATGTTGTCCCGATAGAATATGGTTTTGATCTGTATTATGACAAATACAAAGATGACGAGCGATTTGAATTTATCCGTCTGAAAGACAAAGGACATAATTATATTTTTAATGACCGGACATATATAGATGAATTTAACGCAGAATTTGATGAATGGCTCAAAACGCTTGATTATGACTACAATGCAAAATCGACAGAAGCAAGTGGTGCAATATGCTTGATACAGAATTGTTTGCGAGGTTTTTAGGGTTTTACAATGATAACATTTGATACAACCTGATGATTCTTATCAATTACAAATTGAATATGTACCTACAAAATGCAGAGCCACATCAGCTCTGCATTTTTTGTCCATTTAGGGTTTAGCCTATGAGGATAGGTTTCCGTCCCGTGTACTTGCCCTGTGTCACGCAGGCTTTCGATGCTCCGTCAGCGAATGCGACATCTCTCACAGCCGCTTCGGTCGGCGGTATCTCACTCACGCTCCTGCGTGATGCTCTCATTCATCATCACTCTTGAAATTGTAAACTGGCTCGGCGCAGTTATTGCGCAGTCTGGGCGGCAGTTTGATGAAAGTGGGGGTTGCTTTTTCGGGGGCGGTATGTTATAATATAACGCAAGGAAGTTTGTCCGCTTATCATTGTGAGGTGTTTGTAATATGGAATGGATAATCGTTACAGTTATAGTTATCGTTGCCGCATTGGTTGCTTGTATATTATGGGCGAAACAGCTTTCAAAACATAAATTCCTGTGTAAAGCCTGTTCTAAGGAATTTAATGCAAAATGGAATAAACTTCTGTTTGCAATTCACTCCGATGATTATTATGAAATCAGATGTCCATATTGCAATCATAAAGGATGTATTGAAAAACAGAATAGTGATTGAAGAATATTACTTCTCCTTGATAGCTGTTTTTTCATTTTCCCCATAACAATATGTCGAACTGGATAATTTCACTGGAACGGAAAGTTTGAGCGCAATATCAATAGACACGGGAGTATATTTCGCGCTATAATATTATCGTGGGGTTAAATCAAATCCTGCGATACTCCAAACCGAAAAGAGGTGATGCGAATGAGTAAGACAGCTAAGAGTGAGGTCGCTGACAACTCCGCTGATACTGTCATGGACGGAGTGCTGTCTGAAAATCAGGCAAAGCTCAACAAACTGAACAGTTCTATTCAGGCAGCCTATCGCAGCAACAGCTATTATAGCTATCAATACAGATTTTGACAATTTCATCTGACCGGCTCCTTGTCCGTTTTTTATATTTATCACAAAGCGCCTCGAATTACAAATACTTATATTGAATGCAGCAATATACTTGACTGTTATATTGTTCCGTGATATAATCAGTACAGAATGGAGGTCAGATAATGGATATTCGTGTACTGAAATATTTTCTTGCAGTGGCAAGAGAACAGAGCTTTTCTGTTGCAGCCGAAAGACTTTACCTGTCACAACCCACACTGTCGCGCCAGATCAAGGAACTTGAGGATGAGCTTGGAACACAGCTTCTTATCCGCAGCAGCAAGGGTGTCACACTCACCGAGGAGGGTATGATACTCCGTGCAAGAGCCGAAGAGATCACGGAGCTTCTGGATAAGACTGAGCAGGAAGTCCGCAAAAACGGAGAACAAATCTCTGGAATGGTGTACATAGGTGCAGGAGAGACCTATGCCGTCAAGTTGATCGCTGATACGGCAAAAAAGCTGAATGCCGACTATCCTGATATACAGTACAGCATTTACAGTGCCGACGCAAGTGATGTGCTTGAAAAGCTGGACAGAGGGCTTCTTGATTTCGGCATCGTGTTCCAGAATGTGGATACGTCAAAATACAACACTATCCCGCTGCCGCTGAAAGATACCTTTGGTGTACTGATGCGCAAGGATTCGCCGCTTGCACAAAAGGAACGCATAACACTTTCCGACCTCAAAGGTCAGCCGCTCATCATTCCGAGACAGCCGAATCATAACTCAATGTTTCTCGATATGCTCGGCATTGATGAGGAGAGCGTTCAGATCACAGTGCAGTATAACCTATTGTATAACGGTTCTGTTATGGCAAGTGAAGGAATGGGATACTGCATTTGTATTGACCGGCTTATCAATGTGACTGGTGACAGCAATATGTGTTTCAAGCCATTTTATCCCCCGATTGAAGCAAGCTGCTCGTTTGTCTGGAAGCGAAATGCAGTCTTTTCAAGAGTGGCTCAGAAATACCTGCTGGAATTTATTGAAAATATGCAAGCATAAAATAACGCCATACCGCAGCAATACGGTATGGCGTTTGATATTACATACTTGCTTTCAGTACCTGCACGACCTCGTCACGGTCAAGCACCTTGTAGCCGCCATTCAGAATGATAGTGCCATCTGCGATGCCTTCGATCATATCCTCTGTAACTCCCAGCTCGGATATCTTCATAACAAGTCCCAGTTCTTTCATCCAGCTTTCCATAGCGGCAAGACCTGCCTCAGCAAGCTGCTCGTCGGTTTTGCCTGCGGGAGAAATCCCCCATACCTCTTTTGCAAATCTCGCAAACTTTTTCATACCGTATGGCATTATAAAACGGTAGTACGGCAGTGATACAGCCGCAAGGGTCATTCCATGAGTTGCATCGGTATAAGCACCTACCGACTGACCAAGCATATGCACCATCCAGTCGGTGGACTTGCCACGTGAAACAAGCGTATTGAGCGCCCATGTTGCTGTCCACATGATGTTTGAGCGTGCTTCGTAATCCTGCGGATCTTTAACAGCAATACGGCTTGCATGGATAAGACCTCTCATCAGACCCTCGCTGATATAATCGGAGGTGTTGTCGTCATCGCCCGAAAAATACTGCTCGCAGATATGGTTCATGATGTCATAGATTCCTGCAACCATCTGATAATTCGGAAGAGTCATAGTGTATCTCGGATTTAAAATAGAGAACTTCGGCATCACATCATCGCCAAACACATGACCGATTTTCAAGTGCTGCTCATGATTTGTGATAACTGCACCGCCGTTCATTTCCGAGCCTGTCCCTGCCATTGTCAGGACACAGCCAACAGGAACTATCTCACAGTCAGGTTCTTCAAAACGGATATAGTATTTCTCCCACGGGTCATCATCACAGTGAACAGACACAGACACTGCCTTTGAATAATCGCAGACAGAGCCGCCTCCCACAGCAAGGATAAAATCAGTCTTATTCTCACGGGCGATCTTCACACCCTCTCTGAGCTTGTCAACTGTCGGATTCGGCATAACACCGGATACCTCTGCAAAGTTCTTGCCGCATTCTTTCAGGATAGCTGTGATCTCGTCATACAGTCCGCTTTTCTTGATAGAACCTCCGCCGTAAACAAGCAGGATATTTTCACCGTAATTCTTCATTTCATCTTTGAGAAAGCCGAGAGACTCCTCACCATAATAAAGCTTGGTCGGATTGTGATAGCTGAAATTTCCTAACATGATACATACCTCCGTATTAATTATATTTTGCTGCCCATATCAAACGCTTCCTGCAATATGGGATTATCCTTGATATCGCCTGTATTGGTCACTCCGCCGCAGAACAGAGTACCTGCTAATTCAGCTTTATCAAAGCAGTCTACCCAGCCCTCAATACCGGAAAATGCCTTTTGCGGAACATATTCCTCATCTTCTGCTGCCGTTGCAAGTGCATAGACTTCACGGAACTGATAATCCGAAGGAAACAGCGGATTTGCTCTGTCAAGCATCGTTTTCAGCGCACCGCTCATTTCGTAGTAGTAGATCGGTGTAGCAAATACCAATACATCGGCATGAAGCATTTTCTCACGGATAGCATCTGCATCATCGTGCATAAAACACCGCTGAGTCTTCTGACAGGCAAAACAGCCGATGCAGAATCTGATCTCCTTGTCACGCAGGGAGATGACCTCAACCTCATGCCCTGACTTCCTTGCTCCGTCTGCAAATGACAAAGCAAGCTGCTCAGAGTTGGCGTTTTTACGCAGGCTTGACGAAATAACAAGAACTTTTTTACTCATAATAATTCCTCACTTACCAATTTTCATATTGCTGTACTGTATACAGCTCTGTCATTCTCTGCTTCTCCTCATCAGTCAGACAGAGAGGTAGTTACAGCCATAAATCTTGATTTAATCATAAATGCTCTTCACCACTCTCGCAGGACTGCCTACCGCTATCATATTTTCCGGAATATCCTTAGTCACAACCGAGCCGGCGCCGATGACCGCATTATCACCGATCGTCACACCTGACAGGATAGTGGAATTTGAACCTATCCACACATTTTTGCCGATATGAATAGGCTTTGGTATCAGATCGTGGCGTTCTTCGGGAAGAAGCCCGTGATTCAGCGTTGCAAGCACCGTATTATGCCCGATCAGCGCACCGTCACCGATGTAAATACCGCCATGATCCTGAAACTTGCAGCCTGCATTGATGAATACGTCCTTGCCGAGGTGTATATTCTTTCCGCAGTCGGTATAAAACGGAGGAAACAGTCCGACTTCAACAGGTTCACCGATAAGCTCAGACATCAGATTATTGATCTCATCGGGCGTATGATATCGGCTGTTGATCTCCATTGTGAGGCGAATAGCTTCCTGACTTAAACTGTGCATCGTCTTATGAACGCCGCACTCTGCCGTAACCTGTTTGCCGCTGTTCATATATTCAAGAAATTCTTCTGTTGTCATCATTTTTTCCTCCGATTAGAATAATGGTGGGATACTTTATGTATTTATTATAGCATATCCTCAAACCAATAGCAAATGCCTATTTAACATACGATATTATACGTTACAGGCATAACCTTGACAGCATTATTAAATAAGAAGAGATGATATGAAATACGAATTTCAGGAGGACAGAATCGTTGACCTCACGTGTCTTGTCACATATAAATACGAAATAGCTATTGACAAGTGACCTATCGTTCGCTATAATATAAAGTGAACGATAGGTCACTATATTATCCGGAGGTCAATATGGCAAAGGGCACAAAAGAAAAAATACTCGATGAAGCACTCAGGCAATTTTCGCAAAAAGGCTATGACGGTACAAATATCCGTGAACTGACCGCCTCACTTGGACTCGTTAAGTCGTCGATGTATAAACATTTTGGCAGTAAGGAAGATATTTGGAACGCACTTCTTGACGAAATGATCGCCTACTATAATGAGCATTTCGGCTCGGCAGAGAATCTGCCGCCAGTCCCTGATTCACTTGACGGACTTGTTTCAATGACGATGCAAATGGTCAATTTTACTATACATGATGAGCGCGTCGTAATGACAAGAAAACTTCTCACTATCGAACAATTCCGTGATGAACGCGCAAGGAAGCTTGCAACAAAGCATTTCCTGACCGGACTGACCGAAATGTTCACGCACATTTTTGAGGGTATGATTGACAGGAAACTGTTACAAAGTGATGACCCCAAAATGCTTGCATTTGCTTACATTGCGCCAATTTCAGCACTGATACATCTTTGTGACCGCGAACCCGAGAAAGAAGATAATACAGTATCGCAGATCGAGTCGTTCAGCCGACATTTTATCAAAACTTATGCAACACCAAATCAGGAGGGATAAACCATGAAAAAAACAGTATTTGCAGCTTGTCTTGTGTTCTGTCTGTTATCTACAGGCTGTGGAAGTATCACAAATAATGAAGCTGAAACATCTTCTGCATCTACCACAAAAGCAACAACAGAAGCAGTGTCTGAAACCAATACAGAAACAGAGCCGAATACAGAGACTACCACTGAAGCAACTGCTCAAAACTCCACAGAAACAATGGAAGAGACAACAGCTGCTGATGTTCCCGAATCTGAAACACAAAGCAATGCAGATCAGTCTGCTCCGACCACTGAACAGGCACAGGAACTTATCCGTGCATTAAATATGATGGAGCGTCTTGTCGGAGCTGGTCTGCAATATGATGCCGACACCGTCAATACAGTAAACGGTACCGATTATTACAAGGTTACTGACTCTGATTTTTCAAATATAGCAGAAATACGCTGTTATGAGGATAAATACCTGACACAGGATATTATCTCAGAGCGTTACAGTGCTCTTGTTGACGGCGATTCACCGATATTTATTGATTCAGATGACAAGCTTTATATGAAGAACAGCGCAAAGGGATTCTATATTTTTTCCGATGCAGAACCGAACATCGAAAAGACTTCTGAAGATGGCTACTCGATTTTGGCAGATTATGATAATTTTGGTGCAAAGGAAACTGCGGATATCCGAATCATAAACGTGAACGGCAATTGGAAAATCTGCGGTATTTCATTCGGCTTATAATTATGAAGAGTACAGTTTTATATATTCACGGCAGAAACGGCAATGCCGATGAAGCCGAAACATACAAGTCAATGTTCACCGGATATAATGTCGCAGGTCTTGACTACAAAGCCGAAATGCCGTGGCAGGCAAGGACGGAGTTTCCGAAGGCTTATGACACTCTGTGTGCAGACAGCGGTGAAGCCATACTCATTGCCAACAGCATAGGGCTTACTTCGCCATGCACTCCCTGTCGGAAAAGCTGATAAACAGGGCATTTTTCATATCGCCGATAGTTGATATGGAAAGGCTTATCCTTGACATGATGAAATGGGCAGGAGTCAGTGAAAGAGAACTTGAGGAGTATGGGGAAATAGAGACACATTTCGGAGAAACACTGTCTTGGGAGTATCTCTGCTATGTCAGAAAAAATCCCATAAACTGGCACGTTCCCACCGAAATTCTTTTCGGCGAAAATGATAAGCTGACAAGCCTTGATACAGTCACAAATTTTGCCGGAAGAATCGGTGCAGGGTTAACGGTAATGAACGGCGGTGAGCATTGGTTTCATACTGATGAGCAGATGAATTTCCTGAGAAAATGGCTGACAGAAAGGAGATAGATATGAACGACAATGACCGATATAATGACATAAAACAAAAACTGATTGAGTATGCCGGTCAGGACGAAGCGATAAAAGCGGTGATAGCCATAGGCTCATCGACACGTTTTGATGTGCCTGCCGACGAATACTCAGACCTTGACCTTATCATTGTGACAAACTGCCCCGACAGGTGGTATTCGGGTGAATATCCTGAGATATTGGGAAATGTGAGTATTTCGTTTATCGAACCTACCCTCGGAGGCGGAAAAGAGCGCAGATGTATTTATGACGCTGACAGGGACGTGGATATGATAATTTTCACACCCTTGCAGTTTGAAAATTCACTCAAAGAAGGTGTTGCCCAATGGGTGATGAACAGAGGGTGGAAACTGCTTTATGACGGCGGTGATTATGAAGAAATGATACCGCAGTTTGTAAAACTTGAAGTTCATCATGCTGTAATGACAAGTGAAGAATATGAAAATACGGTCAATGACTTTTTCTTCCACAATATATGGGCTTGCAAAAAGCTCAGACGCGGCGAGCTGTGGGCGGCGAAGATGTGCATTGATACATATCTCAAAAATCTGCTTCTGAAAATGATCATGCAGTATCAACTTTGTATCAGTGACACCGACGTGTGGCATGACGGAAGATTTCTCGACCGCTGGGCAGAAAGTTCTGTACTTGGTGAACTTAAAGACTGCTTTGCACACTACAATAACGAGGAATGCCAAAGTGCATTATCTGCAACGCATAAGCTTTTTGTAAGACTTGCCAGGACGGTTGCCGACAAAAGAAGTTACAGATACCCCGAAAAAGCTGAGAGTTGTGCAAAGACATACATTCTCGCGATGTATTAAACACGACATCATAAACCAAACATAATCCATGTGAATGAATACAAATAAAAACAGCCGGACGAACCGGCTGTTTTTTAATCCAGGTATATTGCATTATTTGTAATTAACGTCTGTATAGCCAGCTTACTGTTCTCCTACAACAGGAAGTGAGCTGATGAGACCAGCATCATATTTCTGAATTGTAAGAGCGTCATTTGCTGTAATACCGTCGCCGGTATTGTATACGTCAGCGTTTGCCTTTGCTTCGTTGCTGAGGTTGTTCTTGTCCTTGTTTCCGAGGTACTGAAGGATTGCAACTGCGTCAGCAACAGTTACGTTACCGTCGAGGTTAACATCACCGTACTTCACATTTGACGGTACAGCAGTAGTTGTTGTAGTTGTGGAAGTAGTAGTTGTTGTCGGTACAGTAGTAGTTGTCGAAGTAGTTGTAGTAGTAGTTGAAGATGTTGTTGTAGTTGTAGTAGTTGTTGTGGTGGTGGTAGTAGTTGTAGTTGATGTAGTAGTCACAACAGGTTTACCAGGACCAGCAATATTGACACCATTCTTTGCAACTATTGACTCGTCGATATAGAAATTATCAGTGCCGTCCTCGGTTTCAACGTATAATACGAACTCTGAACCGCCTTCGGGGAGCTTGTAGCTCGGATTTGAGAGCTGGAGATACTGTCCCTTTACGTCTGTACCTTCAGCGATGTGTACGTATTTTGTCTCGCCGGAAGAATCCTTGTACTGGAGTGAAAGCAGGAAATTCTGAGTATCAGCACCGTCCATATAGGTTACGCAGGTACTGAAGCTGTAGCTCTGTCCAGCCTTGAATGTGTTGCTGTCAAGGGTCTTCTGAACACCGTTCCAGCTCTTTTCTCTGTTCTGAACGAGAAGAGCATTTGTGCCCTGATAAGGAGTTCTGCCGCTGATAGTGAGTTCAGAAGCACCGCGAGCTTCCCAGCTGTCAGAGCTGTTCTCGAATGTATCGTGGTAATAGTAACCATTAGAATCGGGAGTTATAGGATCCTGTGATACAGGCTGGTCAGTATTGCCCGGAACAGTCTTACCGTCGCTTGTAAGCTTGACAACGAATGTTGAAACGCTGTTTGCGGGGAGCTGTGCGTTGAAGCCTGAACCGCTTGCATTCATATTGCCAGTCTTAGCAAGGTTCTCACTGCCTGTAGTTCTGTAGCGGTCAACGTTTGTGATATTTCTGCCGCTGATGTTGAACACCTGATTGATCTCATTGTTACCCTTGTTGATAGCAACGATCTCGATCTGTGTATCGCTGTGCTTGTATGCGGAAATGAGAATGTTTGAATCAGGCTGTTCTGTACAGTCGATACGAACGTCACCGGGACGAACATATTTTGAGAACTGAGCCATCATGTAGCCGCGCTTGGTAATGGCACCGTTTGAACCGTTCTGCTCAAGGAGACCGTACTGTCTCTTGATGTACCACCATGTATAAACGCTCATATTACCTACAACGAGACCATTGTGGATATTCTCAGCTACCTGTACAGCTTCCGGCCAGCGGTTAGCGGAATTTGCGTCAGAGTTCGGAACATAAACCTCTGTCATCCAGATCTCCTTGCCGCAGCTTTCGAGAGCAGGGAAATCCATCTTGTTTCTGGGAGTACCGTAGAAATGTGTAGCGAACACGTCGGTATTAGCCATAGCCTTTGAATTGTTGAGGATCTTATTATAGTAGTCTCTGCTGTTGTTCCATGCTCCGTACTGGAATGTCTCAGGCGACATAAGTCTTGTACTTGTTATCTGGTTACCGTAGTTTGCGATAAAATCGGTTGTCTCATCAGGAGACCAGTATGTCCACTCTTTCGCAAAGTCAGGCTCATTCTGTACAGAGATAGAGTAAAGATTTACACCGTTGTTCTTCATGAAGTTACCGAAGTCATTGAGGTGTTTTGCATATGCACCGTAGTTTCTCTTCGGAAGGTGAAGTTTACCGTTGTTTCCGCCTGATTCACCAAGATTCGACGGCGGCTCCCAAGGAGTAGCAAATACTGTTGCGCCCTGCTTTGCAGCATACTGTGCAGTCGGAAGAACAAGTTTCCACTGATTGCTGTTGGGGTTTACATAAACACGGAGAACTGTGAGACCGAGCTGACCGTCACCGTTTCCGAAAGCTCTTGCCTTTTCAGCGTCTGACAGAGCATATCCCTGCCATTCCTGAAGGTCAATACCTCCGAAACCACGGATCCTCTGATAAGTCTTGTTTGTGTTAACTGTGCACGCCGAAGCCGCGTCAGCATCGATTGCAGGCGAACTTCCGCCGAATACTGTTACTCCGGAGAGCAGTACTACGCTGCTTACTATACCGGACAACAGGCGTGTGAATTCTTTTTTGATCTTCAATGTGATTACCTCCAATTTTTGGCGAATTACTTATCCCCACATTTGTCCTTAACACATTATAGCATTATATGAACAAACTGTAAATGCACAATACGCAGAAATGGTGGATAAATTACATATTGTTTCTCGAATTTGATGATTTTTGTTCAAACGGTACATTTTATTAACAAGATATTAATTCGATTTGTGATTTGAATTATACAATCCATCGCACCTGCACCATTCCCGCAACATTTAAAATGTTCAAATTCTAAATGCTCACCAGCAACCAGATAAAACTATACAATATTTTTACAGAATATTAATAGTTATTAGTGATAAGTATGGTATAATAATTATATCTTAACAAATCACTATCAAACTGATAAAGGGAAGTGTAAAAATGAAAAAGAAAATGATATTATGCCTGTTCGCACTGGGATTACTCACTTCGTGCGGAAGCGCCGCTTCAACAAGTGAAACAGCAACAACTGACACCACAAAAACAGAAAGCAGTACCGCTGACAGAGAGACAGTCTTTCAGGTTTCGTTGCTACAGGGTCTGACTTTAGGCGACTACTATGGCAGTATAACTGTAAACGACCTGAAACAGAAGGGCGATACAGGTATCGGTACATTTGAAGGTGTTAACGGTGAACTTATAATGCTTGACGGCACTGTCTACAGGGCACTCTCTGACGGAAGTGTTGAAGTTGCACCCGATGATGAAACTATCCCTTTTGCAAACGTTACTTTTTTTGATACCGATGAAAAAGAGAATATAAACAGCATCTCAGGCATCGCCGACCTGAAAGAACTGCTTGACGAAAAAATTGAACAGCTGGGTAAAAACCGTTTTTATATGGTAAGGATAGACGGAACATTTAAAAAAGTTCACGCGAGAAGCGAGTTAAAACAGCAGGAACCCTACAAACCGCTTGCAGAAGCACTGAAAACGGATCAGAGAGAGTTCAGCTGGGAGGATACTGAGGGTACTGTCGTTGCGCTATACTGTCCTCAGTATATGAATGACCTCAACGCAGTCGGCTGGCATATGCACTTTGTTTCCGCCGACCATTCAGCCGGAGGACATCTTCTTGATATAGACATTGACAGTGCAGACCTGAAAATAGACTGCACTCAGGGATTCAATATGCTTCTGCCTGAAACAAAAATGTTCCCTGATCTTGATCTCACAATAGATCAGTCTGAGGACATCAAAAAGGTCGAAACGAAAGATTAATATTTTAGCTCCGTTTTTCCGCAAGGGAGTCCCCTATGCGATTAAAACGGAGCTATTTTTTCAAATTCGGGTATAAGCAGTCAGCATTTTTTAACTATTGAGGTAATCACGAAGTTCATTGAGTCTGTTTTTCATATCATGGTATCCGAGCCAATATAGTGCGCCAAGCTTGTCCATATCTCCGTCAAAACGGGTTACTGTAACAGGCTTTGACGGTGCTATGAGAAAAATCTCACCACTGTCCGATTTTTCCTCAAGCATATCGACCATCGTGTTGAAATTCTCATTGGTTTTTTCCATACTTTTAAGCAGATTCGGATACTTACGGTACATCACTTTTGCAATTTTAGAAATTCCCGGTTTTCTGCGGTACGAAAGTTCTCTTGTACGCACTACGATAACCTTTTTCTCGCCTGATTGTTCAGCCCACGGGAAAGGAATTTTCTCTGCACAGCCGCCGTCAAGATAAGGTACACCGTTTATCAGCACCGGCTTTGATACGAAAGGAACAGTTGCCGAAGCCTGCACAGCCCTTGAAAGATTGCATTTTCCCATTTCAAAGTACTCAACCTGCCCCGTCAGAAGATTTGTTGCTGATACAGCAAATCTGCGAGTAGGAGCGGACAGCCGCTTTTTATCGAGCGGAAGTTCCTTGATGACATTCTTGAAAAGGTACGAAAAACCCGTAATACCGCCGTCGCGGAGAAGTGCACCTATACCGCAGTAATTCTGATCATGTCGATAAGTCAGGTCAATACGTGCGCCCCAGCCGATCTGTCCCGAAAGATAGCCAACTCCCGAAAGTGCACCTGCCGAACACCCTGCTACCGATGTAAAATTGATGTCATTCATCATCAGACAGTCCAGCACTCCGAGAGTGTACAGTCCCTTCCAGCCTCCGCCTTCAAGAACTATACAGCCATTTGTCAGCTTATTGCCTGCCCTGCCGGACGGCAGTTTGTCAAGGTGTCTGTAAACTTTGCGATCCATTATCATCATCACTTTCCTACTCTTAATATGTATAATATACATTTATTATAACATATTTCTCATTGCAATTCAACGACTTTATCCAACAAAAATACCGGTCAGTGATCTTGCTGACCGGTATCCGATATTATTACTTCTGATATTTTGCCTTGTCCATTTCACGGATAGCCGCACGGCGGATCTTACCGCTTCCTACCGTCTTAGGAAGTTCGTCAACGAACTCTACAACACGTGGGTACTTGTAAGGTGCAGTACCGTTCTTGACGTACTCTTTTATCTCCTTGACAAGTTCATCGGAAGGAGTTTTATCCTTTGTGAGAACAATAGTTGCCTTGACTACCTGTCCGCGTATCTCATCAGGAACACCTGTGACCGCACATTCAAGTACATATGGAAGTTCCATAAGTACACTCTCTATCTCGAACGGTCCGATACGGTAACCGGACGACTTGATAACATCATCAACTCTGCCGACGTACCAGAAGTAGCCGTCCTCGTCTACCCAAGCGGTATCGCCGGTATGGTAGTAGCCGTCGCGCCAAGTCTCTGCGGTATTCTCTTCGTCACCGTAGTAGCAGAGTGCAAGTCCGGGAACTCCGTATCCCTTTGCACTTCCGTCCATGAGCTTTATGCATATCTCACCTGTTTCGCCGACCTTCGCAGGTGTACCGTCAGGCAGAAGAACCTTGACATCGTACTGTGGATTCGGCTTACCCATACTTCCGGGCTTAGGCTCCATACCAACAACGTTCGCGATAGAAAGAGTAGTTTCAGTCTGACCGAATCCCTCCATGAGCTTGATACCAGTAGCTTTGTAGAACTGGTGGAATACCTCGGGATTGAGTGCCTCACCTGCGATACAAGCGTATTTCAGAGAAGAGAGGTCGTACTTTGAGAGGTCTTCCTTGATGAAGAAACGATACATAGTAGGAGGTGCACAGAATGAAGTGATATTGTACTTTTTGAACATCGGAAGAATGTCATCAGCGTGGAAGCGGTCGAAGTCGTAAACGAATACAGCCGCCTCACACATCCACTGTCCGTAGAGTTTACCCCAGAGAGCCTTGCCCCAGCCGGTATCCGAGATAGTGAAATGTAGACCATTCGGGTCGGCATTCTGCCAGTAGCGGGCAGTTACATAGTGACCGAGCGGGTACTGATAGCTGTGGAGGACAAGCTTAGGATTACCCGAAGTACCGGAGCTGAAAAAGATAAGCATGGGGTCAGTACCGCAGGGAGTATCAGCGGTACGCTCAAAGTGAGTGCTGTACGCTGAAAGCTCGGAATTGAAGTCGTGCCAGCCCTCGCGCTGACCGTTTACGAGCACCTTTGTTTTCAATGTCGGAGAATCTGCACAAGCAAGGTCTACTTCGTTTGCAACATCTCCGTCAGCAGTGCAGACGATAGCCGATATCTTTGCTGAATTGAAACGGTACTCAAAGTCGTGCTTCCTCAGCATATTTGAAGCAGGGATAACGAGTGCACCGATGCGGTGGAGAGCAAGAATAGAGAACCAGAACTGATAATGGCGCTTCAGCACGAGCATTACGCGATCGCCCTTCTTGATACCGAGCGACTTGAAGTAGTTTGCTGTCTGACAGGAATACTTCTTGATATCCTTGAATGAGAAACGGCGCTCATTCTTGTCTACATCAACATAGATCATAGCAGTCTTGTCGGGACACTTCTCTGCCATTGCGTCAACGATATCATATGCAAAGTTGAATTTGTCCTGATTTTCAAAGTTGACCGCACTGAGTATCCCCTCTTCATTGGTCTCACACTTCACGAACTTTTCTGCAACAGGGTGAAGCAGACCAGCCTTGTCAACATTAGTGAGATGATGCTCAGCAACGTGTTCATGGTACTCAGCCATACCGGTAGAACCCATAGGCGGCATTACGAAAGCGTATATCTCGCAGTCCTCACCGCCGAGAGCAACTTCATCGTGGGGCATGGAACTGTCGTAATAGATACTGTCACCCTCATGGAGGATTTCAGTATGCGAGCCAACGGTCATACGGAGTGTACCTTTGAGGACGATGTCCATTTCCTGACCGGCATGGCTTGCCATGTGGAGAGGCTGAGAAAGAGCCTCCTCCGAATAAGGGATAACAACGTGGAATGGTTCAAGGGACTTGTTTTTGAATCTTGCAGCAAGTCTGTTATATGTAAATCCCTTTCTGCGGACGATAGGAACTCCCTCGCCCTTGCGAGTAACGGTGTATCCGCTGAGTTCAGGACTGCTTCCTTCCATGAGTTCAGTTATCTCAACGTGGAAAGCGTTAGCGCATTTATAGATAAAAGTGAAGCTGAAATCGCGTTCACCGGATTCAAACTTCTTGTAGTCATCGACGGAATAATCGGTAATCTCGGCCATTTCCTCAACAGATATGCCGAGGTCTTCACGGAGCAGAGCAATTCGCTCAGCGACCTCTTTTATTTTGGTTTCTTCATTCTGTAAATTCATCATGTCGCTCATAATTATCTCTCCTTTTTCAGAAAATAAAAAAACTCGTCTCAAAGAATCAACTTTGAGACGAGTATCAAAAACTTGATTACCCGCGGTACCACTCAAATTGTGCCGCTATTGCGTAACACCACTTCAGACTCCAGCAAGTCCTATTCATTGACGCAGAATCACGGGAACACTTACTCAGAATTTTCAGCGTTCCGGCTCAGAAGGGATACATAGCATTGCTTATCACCGGCTCACACCACCCACCGGCTCTCTGTAGACATTGGCAATCCTCTGCTTGTCTTCCTCACAGCTTATGTTTTGGATTATATCACATTAAGACCCGTTTGTCAACCCCTTTTCACAAATTTTTTGAAAATTTTTCAGTACCGTATTGTGTGACCATAGTCGTTCGATATTATAATTAACTATAGAAAAATCGTTGTATTATTGGTACATAATTACAATTTCAAAGCAATATCACAGTGCAAAATGCTGAAAATAAAAAAAGGAAACAGCACATATTGACACGATGTCAGAATAATGCTATAATATATATAATGACACAATGTCAGAATACTAAGGAGGAGTCGTCATGCCAAAAGGGTCACCCGAACTTACAGCTTCACGCAAAGAAGAAATAATAAATGCCTGTGAGAAACTCTATCAGACTATGAGCTTCAAGGAGATAACAATAAAGGAAATCGGCGCTGTAACGTCGTTTACACGCACCTCGATATACAACTATTTTCAGACTAAAGAGGAGATTTTTCTCGCACTCATGCAGCGTGAGTACGAAAAATGGGCACAGGAAATGGATTCGCTTGCCGAAAACAGTGATACAATGTCAGCATCTGCGTTCGCTGACGCACTTGCACATTCACTCGAAAATCACGAACAGCTTCTGAAACTTCTTGCAATGAACCACTACGATATGGAGGAAAATTCCCGACCTGAACGGCTGACGGAGTTCAAGACCGCATATGGTGCTTCACTCGATTCAGTAAGGAGGTGTCTGAGGAAGTTCTTCCCTGATACTGACACCGAAAGCTTCATCTTCGTTTTTTTCCCATTCCTGTTCGGTGTTTACCCATATTCGGTCGCAACAGAAAAACAGCTTTCAGCTATGCGCGAAGCCGGTATCGACTTCAGAATGCACAACATATATGAAATCATCTATTCCTGCGTAATGCAGCTGTTGGGAGGTCAATCATGAAATACACAATACTTGGAAACTCCGACCTTAATGTTTCCCGCATATGCATGGGATGCATGGGTTTCGGAGACGCCCGAAACGGTCAGCATTCGTGGACTTTAGACGAGGAACACTCGCGTGAAATCATAAAACGAGGACTTGAACTCGGTGTAAACTTCTATGACACAGCTATAGCCTATCAGTCAGGCACAAGTGAACAGTACGTCGGCAGGGCACTGCGTGACTTTGCAAGACGTGACGAAGTGGTAATCGCGACAAAATTCCTGCCGAGGACTCCAGCCGATATAGAAGCCGGTATCAGCGGTCAGCAGCATATTGAACGAATGATAAACAAAAGCCTCGAGAATCTCGGCACTGACTATGTTGACCTCTACATCTATCATATGTGGGACTGGAACACACCATTATACGACATTCTCGACGGACTCAACCGAGTTGTAAAGGCAGGAAAAGCTCGATATATAGGCATCTCAAACTGCTATGCATGGCAGCTTGCAAAGGCAAATGCACTCGCTGAAAAAGAGGGTTTCGCGAAATTTATAAGTGTTCAGGGACATTATAACCTCATTTTCCGTGAGGAAGAACGAGAAATGGCAATGCTTTGTGCCGAGGATAATATAGCTATGACTCCGTACAGTGCACTCGCAAGCGGCAGACTTGCACGACTTCCCGGCGAAACTTCAAAACGTGCCTTGGAAGACAGCTATGCAAAGTTCAAATACGATGCTACAAAAGAACAGGACGAAGTCATAATAAGACGTGTTGCTGAACTTGCAGATAAGCACGGAGTATCAATGACTGAAATATCCCTTGCGTGGCTTCTTACAAAGGTAACATCGCCGGTAGTAGGGGCAACAAAGCTTCACCACATAGAAGGTGCGGCAAAGGCTGTAGACATTGTCCTCACTGACGATGAGACAGCATATCTTGAAGAGCCATATGTCCCCCACCCTCTCGCAGGAGTAATGGCACAGAATAAGCCGTCCAACAAAAATGATAAGCACGTATGGTCAACAGGCAGTCAGAAGATTTAAAGGGAGGTCACTATGAACAGAATGTTTTCAGTTATCGCGTCGGCAGCAATCGCGCTGACATCAACAGCATCAGGACCTTTCATAAAAGATACAGACGAAGTATCAGCCGCAACAGCTTCATTCACCTACACAGCCGAAGACTTGCAGAATTTACAGGATTTCCTTCTTGCCAAACCAACTGAAAAAGACCTGACAGGTAAACCTTACGACCTCAACGGTGACGACAGATGGGACGTTTTCGACCTCAGTATCATGAGAGGCATAGTTTCAGAAAAAACTAACTCCGAACCGCAAAGCAATACTATCGTTGTCTACTTCTCACGTACCGGAAACACTGAAAAAATCGCCGAATACCTCATTGATATAACCGATGCGGACAGCTATGTAATCGAAGCCGCTGTGCCATACACGGACGAAGACATCGAGTACAGCAACTCAACCTGCCGTGCAAACAAGGAACAGAACGATAAAACAGTACGTCCGGAAATCGCCCGCCCTATTGAATCGCTCGACAGCTATGACACGGTATTTCTCGGTTATCCGATATGGTGGGGACAAGAACCGCGAATCATCGACACCTTCCTTGAAAGCTATGACTTCTCTGATAAAACAGTTATCCCATTCTGCACCTCAGCAAGCAGCGGAATATCCACAAGCGAAAAAAATATTTCTGCACTCGTCCCTATTGGTGAACAGCTTACCGGAAAGCGTTTTTCAGCAAGTGCATCTAAAACCGACGTTAAGGCATGGTACGAATCTCTTCCGCTAAAAAAGGAAGAATCACAGCTTCAAATCAGAATCGGAACAAGTACCCTTACTGCATCACTTGAAGATAATTCCTCAGTAACAGCACTTTCCGAGCTGCTGAAGAAGGAAAGTATCACGATAGATATGCACGATTACGGCAGCTTTGAAAAAGTCGGTGACCTGCCGCAGTCACTTCCGCGAAATGACAAACAAATCAGCGTCGATTACGGCGACCTGATACTATATCAGGGGAACCAGTTTTCAATTTACTATGACAAGAATTCATGGAACTTTACCAAACTCGGACATATCAACAACATCACACAGGAAAAACTTAAGTCTATTCTCGGAGACGGAAATGTTTCTGTTGAATTATCATTATCATAAAGACAGGAGAGATTAATCATGAGTAAAAAAATCGTTCAGACAGCAGGCAGAGACCAGCTTGGAGAATTTGCACCTATGTTTGCCCACCTCAACGACGATGTTTTGTTCGGAGAAGTATGGAATGAACAGGCAATCGACGTAAAAACAAAGTGCATTATTACTGTAGTGTCGCTTATGGCATCGGGTATCACTGACAGTTCTCTCACCTATCACTTGCAGAATGCCAAGGCTCACGGTGTCAGCAAAGAAGAGATAGCAGCTATTATCACTCACGCAACTATGTACGTCGGCTGGCCTAAAGGCTGGGCAGTGTTCCGACTCGCAAAAGATGTATGGAACGAACCTGCTCCCGCACTCACGGACAAGGACAGATATCAGAATACCATTTTCTTCCCTGTCGGCGACGCAAATCCATACGGCGAATTCTTCGTCGGACAAAGCTACCTCGCGCCTGTATCAACTGAACAGGTACCTATTTATAACGTCACATTTGAGCCTGCCTGCCGTAACAACTGGCATATCCACCACGCTAAAAGCGGCGGCGGTCAGATGCTTATTTGTGTAGGCGGCAGAGGATATTATCAGGAATACGGCAAAGAAGCAGTCGAACTCATACCAGGCTCCGTCATTAATATTCCCGCAAATATCAAGCATTGGCATGGTGCGGCTCCAGACAGCTGGTTCTCTCACCTAGCAATAGAAATAGCCGGTGAAGAAAGCAGTACCGAGTGGTGCGAACCTGTCTCCGACGAAGACTACAACAAACTCAAATAAAACTAAGGACTGTCAACACTGCATACTCTGTGCTGACAGTCCTTTTTTATATCCTCAAATCTCAAAATAAAAAACTCCGCAGCTATTGCCACGGAGCTTATAGGGGTTGCTGATCGCAACTGGTCTGAGTGACGGGACTTGAACCCACGGCCTCTACCACCCCAAGGTAGCGCGCTACCAACTGCGCCACACCCAGTCAGTGAACCATGTTCTCTGCAATCAACAATATATATTATACCAGCATGTGATGCAGTTGTCAAGCCTTTTCTATATATTTTTTTATTTTAATTTAATAGTAATTCTCGACTGCGATCTGAGTATGCATATCAATACGTTCGCCGTCGGGAAGTTTTATCACATCACCGTTGGATACGCCCTTGATAGTCTCTTCTTTTCCGGTTGTGGATCTAAGTACGACGTCGAACTTCATCGGCAGAACAGATGCGACAGTTAGCTCCTCTGCAGCGAGTTCCTTATCGGTCTCTCCGAAAGCCATAAGGAGATAGTCCTTGTCTGAGCGCATACAGAGCGTCTGCTTGTCGGTAACGAGCTGATCTTCCTTCAGAACGTATGAAGCCGCCGGAGTATCGTCGTATATAGCGAAGTAATCAAGAGTATACGATTCAGCGCAATGGATACCCATATTGTCGGGAGCGTATATCTGCCATTTGTCGTCGCAGTTGGTGACTTCCTCGGTAGCAACAGCTCTGTCGAAGTTCTTGTACCTTCTTGTAAGGGGAGCATAGTAGTTGTTCCAGAAAGTAACTGAAAGGTCAGCACAGATACAGAGTCCGAGAAGGATAGATGTCATAAATACGGTACCAATTATCCGGAAGTTCTTACCCTTGAGGAATCTGTAGAGCAGGCACGCAAATATCGCGAGAATAATGATGATGAATGCGTAGCTGTAGTACGAAGAAACATACTGTATAGCGCCTCTCTTGTAGCCGTCGAGGTGCTGCTTGCTGAAGCTTATGAGAATATTCGGGATAAACACAGCTCCCACAAATGAGAGGAAGAAGCCCTTGAATTCGACCTTTTCGGCGTACTTGACAAGGAAAATAACGAATGCAGTGCAGATGAGTATATTCTTCACCCAGCCGAGGAGCGGAACAGCTCCGAGAATATTCATTAGGGGCTGAGCTGACATACGTGCGACACGTCCTGCGTCGTGGAGTGGGATATACGAAGTTGAATACTCAATAGTAGCCTGGATACTTGTGATAGGCTCATCGAGGTAGAGGGCAGTTCCCGCGTAGTTACTGGGATAGAAATGCTGCCATGTAAAGTAGACGATGCAGTAGGCGATACCGGTGATAGTATGCGGGATAACTGTCTTGAACAGATACCACAGATATTTTACGAAGGGTAGCTTCTGCTTGTTGCCGGTTCTTGCGGTCATGAGCACGAACACAAGCAGATATGGGACGAATGCCTCGTATATCATGCATGAGAACAGGAAAAGTATGGTGCTGATTACCGTGTACCTGGTCTTCTTCTCCTCAATGCCTTTCAGATAGAAATGGAGTGAGAGTATTATGAACACGAGAGGGAGCTGATGACAGAATGCGTAAGAGATAAAGAGGTTGTGGTCGGCAGAAATGCTTGCAAGTGACATATAAAGCGCTGCACATAGCCATGAAAGGTGCTTGTCGATGTGCTCATAAACGAATAGCCACATCGCCCATACACCGGCGATAGTAGTAGCATAGGAAACGAGCTTATAGAACCATACTTTATTAAGAATGAACGGAAAGCCAAGCAATTCATGGTTCCATAGGTGAGTAATTCTTCCGCTTTTAGCCGAATGAACAGCATTGCTGACAAGGTCACCGCTGCGAACGAGGGTGTAGATTCTCATATCATCGTGAACGGACATGATGATAGTGTAGATTCTTCCGAAGAAAAGCAGTGCTGAAAAAACAAATACAGCAAAGAAGAAAATATCAGCTTTGCTCATATCTTTGATTTTTTGCTTCATTTTGTACTCCTTTTTACATTTATGTTATGATAATTTGCAGCAATTAACGCTACAATATTATATTCTATCATACATTTACCAAAAAAGCAATAGCATAGAAAAAAATGAAATGAGCCCATATTTCCATGGGCTCACAGAAGTCATTATTTCTTCTTCTTTTTCTTTGAATTGCCGTTAGCAGGCTTATAAGCAGTCTTTGCTGCGGGAGCGGGTGCTTCCTCTTTTATCTCAGGAACGTCCGACTCAAACCACTTGTAAATAAGGGCAGCAACAGCAGCACCTGCGAGAGGTCCTACGATGAATACCCAAAGGTACTTGAGAGCGTCTCCGCCAGCGAAGATAGCGGGTCCTATGCTTCTTGCAGGGTTAACGGAAGTACCTGTAAGACCAATACCGAAGATATGTACGAGTGTAAGTGTGAGACCAATGATGAGTCCGCCGAATGAACCGTGCTTGAACTTCTTTGATGTTACACCGAGAATAGTGAGCACGAAAATGAATGTGAGAAGGAACTCAACGAGAAGACCTGCACAAATGCTTTCACCTGTAACGTTACCAGCGCCGTCAGCAAGACTGCCGAGTCCGTTTGAGCCGAGACCGCCGGTCATATCAGTGAGTGAACCGAGGCTGAAAATGCCCTTGAGTGTGAGTGCACCAAGAGTAGCTCCGATAGTCTGAGAAACGACATATCCGCAGAAATCAGCACCGGTCATACCGCCTGTCATGAGAACTCCGAGAGATACAGCAGGGTTGATGTGACAGCCGGAAATGTTACCGATACAATAAGCCATTCCGACGATTACGAGACCGAACGCGAGTGCTGTAAGGATATAACCTCCTCCGTTAGCAGAATCACAGCCAACGAGCATAGCTGTTCCGCAGCCGAGCAGTACGAGCACGAAAGTGCCGATACATTCAGCCACATACTTTTTGATTGATGACATGATGATTGCCTCCTTATAAATATAGAATACGGAAAACCGATATTTTAATTATATCATCTGAAAACGGCGTCGTCAACAATTTTTGTATTATTTTTGTATTTGTTATTTTATAAACAAAGTTGGATTACTACTCTTTGATGTATTATCAACACTAATTTTATATAGTTCAATAAAATTTTGTGAAAACTATTGAAATCGTGTGACCGTTATGTTATAATAACATTAAAGTGTTCAGAAATCAGCATAAGGAGGTATCGTTATGAACAGAAGAATGTCTGAACAGGAACTGCTTGCCAGATTTGACGACGCTTTGCAGTATGGACACATTTTTGTATGCTATCAGCCCAAAATGAACCACGCTACCGGCAGAATGATAGGCGCAGAAGCGCTTATGCGCTGGAAAGACCCGAACTGCGGAATGCAGTATCCTTCAGATTTTATCCCTCTCCTTGAACGTCACGACCTCATATGCCGTGCAGACCTTCATGTATTTGAGACAGTCTGCCAGTTTCAGAAACGGTGCCTTGACAAAGGCATATCGGCAGTACCGATATCAATAAATATGTCGCGTTATGACATATACCATAATAATTATATTGACGAAATTGAAAATATCCGCAGAAAATACGATATACCGGTCCGGCTTCTTCACATTGAGATAACTGAGTCGTCAGCTATCGGAGGTATGGAGCTTGTGACGAGTGTACTTGAAAAGCTCCATGGATTCGGGTATATTGTCGAAATGGACGATTTCGGAAGCGGCTACTCGTCCCTTAACGTGCTCAAAGACCTCAACGTCGATGTCATAAAGCTTGATATGCGCTTCCTCAGCGGAAACGTCGGAGGCAGAGGCGGTACTATAATAAGTGCAATGGTGCAGATGACTAAATGGCTGAATACTCCGGTCGTAGCTGAAGGTGTCGAGACTATGGAGCAGGCTGACTACATGAAAAGCATCGGATGCAGTTATGTGCAGGGATACCTCTATTCAAAGCCGATAAACGAGGAAGAATTCATCGAAAAGCTCAAGACAATTGACCACGAACCTGTTTCTCAGGCTATAAAGCTCCTGACCGAAATGGACTCCGGAAAATTCTGGGACCCAAATTCACTCGAAACTCTTATATTCAACAACTTTGTCGGCGGTGCGGCTATCTTCACATACAGCGGCGGCGAGATAGAGATACTCCGAGTGAATAAAAAGTACATGAAAGAAGTGGGT
Organism: uncultured Ruminococcus sp.; assembly: GCA_900315975.1. The sequence goes on along the minus strand of ONBA01000004.1, from coordinate 67,944 downwards.
ATGAACATGACCGAAAAAGAGGTCCTTGATTCTGACCCTTGGTCCTATTTTGACGAAAAAAGTCATGTTCTTTTTGAAGATACACTATTGAAAGCCATTGAGTCCGGTGATGAGGAGACCTGTGAAACGTGGCGAAAGGTCTGCTCAAAGATATGCGGCGAGGAAAAGATATGCCTGCGCAGTAATATCCGCCTGATAGGCAAGGCAGGTGACCAGTACATCTTCTATGCGATGATTCAGAATATCACGGCAGAAAAGAAACGATTCGACGAAATATCAGAGAGTGAACGTCGTTTCAGGTTTGCAAGTGAACAGGTAAACGTATACGCATGGGAGTACGAAGTTGCAACAAAGCGTATGAAGCCTTGCTTCCGCTGTATGCGCGACCTCGGTGTACCGCCTGTTGTCGAAAACTATCCGGAACCACTCATCGAGAACGGCTTGTTCCCGCCTGACTATGCCGATATGTACCGCGACTGGATACACCAGATAGACGAGGGCCTCATAGACCATATCGAGGGCATTATCCCTCTCACAGTCGGCAGAGTCCCATTCCATGTACGTCTTACGGCCGAATTCGACGAAAACGGCAAACCACTGAAAGCTTACGGCTCTGCGGCTCTTGTAGTTGACAACGTCGATGAACAGATGAATATTTCAGACTGAACCACGCATTTATATAAATTTTGTGATATCCCTTGAAATATACTCAGATATGTAGTATAATATTCACTATAAGCTTGCGAAAGGACGGTCATAAATGGAACGTAACAGGTTAATAGCAATTGTGTGTGCGATAATTGCCACAGCATTAGTAATAATCGCAGGCAAAAGCTGTGCAGACGATGCAATAAAAAACGGCCGTAAAAACCATCAGGAAAACGAGCGTCAGGCACGGCCAGGTGTTTCATACTCGTTCAGCGAAGGTTCAACTTCAGCCGAACCTACCGAAACAGATGTTTTCGGAAAACCTGTCACTACGCAGGCTCAGACTGAAGAGGTATCGTACGATATTTTTGGTAAACCGATTACGACCGCACCAACAAGTGAAGTGCCGGAACCGGGAGTTGTTATAACATATGACGAGAACGGCGACATTGTTTCATCAATAGTCCCCGAAACTCAGCCTTACAACTCTACCGTAACAGCAGTATCCGAACCGACAGAAGCTGTGCCGGTCGAAACTAACCCCGCACAAACCACTATTCCGCCGTATCTGAACGGTTTCGACCACAACAGATACGATCCGGAGGGAAACACAGTCCCAACGATGCCTTCTGATTTCACGATCATTATTAATTAACGGAGGAACACTATGGTTATTATAGAAATGGCAAACGGAAAGAAGATCAAACTTGAGCTTTACCCTGATATCGCACCTATTTCATGCGAAAACTTTGAAAAGCTCGTTAAGCAGGGATTCTATGACGGACTTATCTTCCACAGAGTTATCTCAGGCTTTATGATACAGGGCGGCTGTCCTAACGGAACAGGAACAGGCGGTCCCGGCTGGCACATCAAGGGTGAGTTTTCGGCTAACGGAGTAAAGAACGACCTCAAGCATACAAGAGGAGTTCTTTCAATGGCAAGAGCTCAGAACCCCGATTCAGCTGGTTCACAGTTCTTCATCATGCATGAGGACGCTCCCTACCTCGACGGTCAGTACGCTGCATTCGGCAAGGTCGTAGAGGGTATGGACGTCGTTGATGAGATCGCTGCAACCGCAACCGATTACAGTGACAAGCCACTTGAACCTCAGGTAATGAAAAAAGTAACTATCGAATAATAAAAAGCAGCTGCCAACGGAACTCCGTTGGCAGCCTTTCTTTTATAATACCGTCATATATCGAATTTTTCCGGATGTTTGGATTTGCGCTTGTAGACCTTTTTATTGTCCTGCGCAACGCGCGTAACAGGGTTGAGACCATTCCAGTCACGGCGCTTTTCAGCGTTGAGCTTTTTCTGCTCTTTCTTGCTGAGCTTTTCAAAAGATGTAAATTTAGTCATTTCAGTCTCCTTTCAAATTGTCGTACTGATCTCAAAAAGCTGTTCGGTACCGCCGTATATCGTTTCAAAGTCGCCAATCTTCGTAAAACCATACTTTTCATAAAGTCCTACCTCTCCGCTCATGATATAGACCTTTTCAAAGCCGATTTCATCAGCATATCCTATAGCAGACTTTATCATCTTCTCCGACACTCTTCTGCCGCGGTATCGTTCGTCCACAAACACAAATCCGATAAACGGAGTGAACGGATACTCCGGCGGCATCTCGTCCCTTTCGGTGAGAGTGCAGAATCCGGCTATTTCTCCGTTTTCGCAGGCGGCAAATACCCTCTCCCATTCCTTGAATCCGTCCTCACGCATGAGACGAGCAAGTTCTTTTCCGGCACCCCATGAACAGTTTTCAGCATAGGATATCACAGCATCTTTCAGCTTGTTGTCAACAATAGTTATGTCCATTATTCCTCACCTGCTTTGAAGTTGTAGATAGGCTTGATTATCTCGTTGATTTCAACAGTATCGCCGATATTGTCAACGATATCATCTATCGACTTGTAAGCCATCGGACACTCGTCAAGAGTCTGCGCATTGACCGATGTTGTATAGATACCGTTCATCTGCTTCCTGAACTCCGATACGGTAAAACTCTGCTTCGCCTGTGAACGTGACATAAGTCGTCCTGCACCATGAGGAGCGGAGCAATTCCAGTCCGCATTCCCCTTGCCTGTGCAAATAAGACTGCCGTCACGCATATTTATCGGTATAAGCAGTTTTTCTCCTGCCTGAGCAGAAACCGCACCCTTGCGCAGAATCATATTCTCTGTGTCGATGTAGTTATGTATAGTAGTGAACTGCTCTGCTATGTGCAGGTGCATACCCTTGATTATCTCGTCCATCATAGCCTGACGGCTTAGCATCGCGAATTCCTGAACTATTTTCATATCGTGGATATACTGCTCAAACAGCTCCCCTTCACAGTAGGCAAGATGCTTTGGAATGTCTGTAAATTTCGTATTCTGAAGCTTCTTTATCTCTGACTGTATCTGCTTTTCCCTGCCTTCCGACTTCATACGCGCGATAAGAGCGTCAACATCATTTTTAGAGCTTCCGTTAAGACGTCTGAAAGCTTCCTCCTGATAGTACTTTGCAGTTTCAACACCGAGATGGCGTGAGCCTGAGTGGATAACGATGTATATACTGCCGTCTTCGCCTTTATCGGCTTCGATGAAGTGGTTGCCTCCTCCGAGAGTGCCGATACTGCGCTCAGCACGAATGGGGTTTATATGGTCATAACAGAAGAGCTTGGTCAGGTCGATTTTCTCGCTGTAGCGGTGAGCTTTTTCACGAATATCGAATCCTGACGGAATCTTCGCGTAGATAAGCTTGTCAAGTTTTTGCAGTTCGATGTGTTTTTCCTTCAGCTTTACTGTTTCCATTCCGCATCCGATATCAACTCCGACGAGATTGGGTACTGCTTTGTCGGTGATATGCATAGTAGTGCCAATAGTACAGCCTGCTCCGGCGTGAACATCGGGCATTATCCTAATATGCGAATCCTTGCTCATAGGCTGATTGCAGAGTTCTATTATCTGTGAAACAGCGGTAGGGTCGATTGTTTCGGTAAAGACTTTAGCTGAAGCGTATTTTCCGTTTAGTTCAATCATTTTTTTCCTTTCCGAGCCGCCCGAATGCACAAAAAAAGCACTCCCGCAGGAGTGCAGAATGCTTATAGGTGTGCAGAATCAGCACATGGCTGAACATATCGGGCAAACTCCATGCTTTAAGATAGTAATATTAAGTTTAGGCATCTGATAGTTATTATTGCGTATTGTCATGGTGTTCACCGTCCTTTCGTAGAATATGAGACTATTATATACTCTGTCTCAGCATTTGTCAAGTACTTTTATGAAAAAATTTTCCGACACACAAAAACCGGAAGTATCGTTATACTTCCGGTCGCTCATTATATAAATGCCTGCTTTTTAAGGACTGAGGTTATCACTCTTCCGAGAATAGTAAAATAATTCATATCAGTTACCGACCACTTCTTGAAGCGGTCGATATAACAGAATGAGATAAGTCCCTTTATCATGGTATCATCGGTCATAAGGTACTGCACCGCACCGCCGATGTGTTCATCAGTCAGCTGACGGAAAGCGTTGTCCTCGCGCCCTTCGAGTTCATTAACATTGTCAATAGCGAATAGTCCGTCACCGTTAAAATGCTCAGTATATCCGCTGTCAAACAGGTACTCCGCATTACGAGAAGCTGAATTACCGCAGCTTAGCATGAGTTCCATGTCTTTACCGGCGAAAACGCATATATCATCAAGACCGAAAACTGAACGTATCTGCTCAAGAAGTACGGAAATATCGGGGATACGTCCGAAAACAAGACTCTCGGACAGAAGTGCCGCAAATGAAAGCTTTTCCGAGGTGTCTTTCTGACCGCTCAGAAATGCTATCCTGTTATCGAGGTCTTTTTCAACAGGACCATGCTTCTCAATATCATATATGACATATCTGTTCTGACCCTTCTGCTGAGCGATATACAGTGCTTTATCCGCCTGCATAAAGAGTTCCTCATAGTCCATGCTGTCGATAGGATAAGTAGAAACGCCCATAGAACAGGTAATGCGCAGATTCTCAAATCTGTCGCTGAAAGCGAGTTCCGTATTAGTTCTGATAGCACGCAGGATTCCACGCAAATCCTCCTCATTCCGGGTATTCTCAAGAATTATAAGGAAGCCTCCGCCGCTGATACGTCCGGCAAATCCTCGTGTACCTATCTGATTCTTGATGATATTCGCAACGGTATAGATGACCTCATCGCCGAAAAGGTGACCATAACCAGTGTTTATGTCCGTAAAATTGTCGATATCGAGGATAACGAAGTTTACGTTATGAGTCGGCTTCGACGAAAGAATGTCCTCAGCAAACGATGTGACCGTGCGTTTATTGAGAAGTCCGGACAGCGAATCCTTGTTTGCTTCAAGGGCTAGGTTGATGTCCTTAGCCTTCTGACGCGCATTTACTACGGAAACAAGTCCGCTTACTCTCTTAATATCCGGAGCGTCATAGCGCGTTATACCACGGAACAGACACATTTCCCTGTTTTTTCCGCCTGTAAGTATCGACGACTCAAACTCGTAGTCAAACCGATAAACTCCGTTCTTGATATCGCGGCAGAGAGTATTGAAAGTTTCGATGTATCTTGAAAGTACCCACCCATTGTCTATTGCCTGTTTCTGCCATTTATCGAGTTCCTCATCAGCAAGGACTATCTCACGGCAGCAGTCGAACATATAAATGCGTATATGGCGTGTCTGAAAGTTGTACTCAAACGCAAGGTCTGAAACAAGGCTGAGAATATAGCGGTACTCACTAAGACGGCGCTCGCTATCAGCAGTTATGCCTTCAAGAGAAAAAACGTCGCTGAAATCGATTGAATACAGTGCCGACTCTCCCCTTCCGGAAACAAGTCTTACAGCCGCAAGAATCCACCGAAGTTCACCGTTTACACCTCTCATACGTATCACGGTACGCAGAGTGACTCCTGCTGTGACCTTATCAAGGCACTCTTCAAGCCGGGGAAAGTCCTCTTCGTCGATAGTACGTCTTATGGAATATGTAACGTCGTTACCGAAATAGCTGAAAAAAGCCTCGCTTCCTGTCTGAGTATGCAGACTCTTGTCAACTATCACGTTTCCGACGGAATATAGCTGTTTACCTGAAGAAATGATATTTGCCTTCAAATAACTCACCTCACTTAATAATAAGTATAACATAATCATCTGAAAATATCAATACAATAAAAAAATAATGCACATAATCTGTTCACAGAAAATTAACAATTTCACTGGTGACATTGACATCATAGTGTTGTATAATTATAGTGAAAAATAATATTCACAGGAGGCGCGGCAGTCTGCCGCAGCATATCATGGAAAAGAAAGAATTAAGACGCTACATAGTCATTGCAATACTCGCTATAGCTGTTTGCTTCATCGTACAGAATTTCGCGATGTTCACCAAAATCATCTCCGCCGCCTGCGGTGCACTTTATCCGCTCGCCCTCGGAGCAGTCATGGCATACATCATAAACATAATAATGAAATGGTTTGAGGTACACTATTTCCCCAAAAAAGATACCAAATTTATAACTGCCTCCCGCAGACCCGTATGCCTTGTGCTGTCACTGCTCAGCGTTGCCGCGATACTCGCCCTCGTACTAAATATCATAGTACCCGAGATAATCAACGCTGTTAAACTCATAAGCTTAAAACTTCCGCCGCTTTTCAACGACATAAAGGCATTCATCATCAAAAAACTCGGCGAATACCCCGAATTACAGGAACAGGCTATAAAAATCTTCAACGAATTCGACTTCAAGGAGCTCGACTGGGCTTCACTTACCGAAAAAATCTCAGACTTCCTGCAAAATGGTGTATTCAGCTTTATCAGCTCGGCTGTAGGATTTGTGGGTGCATTGCTCAGCACCGCTACCAACTACGTACTCGCATTCATATTCGCTATTTACCTTCTTCTGCGCAAAACAAAGCTTCAGAAAGATTTCAACCGCGTACAGCGTGCGTATTTCAGTGATACTTTCAACAGAAAATTCGCACACGTACTCAAAACCGCACACGAATGTTTCCGAAACTTCTTCGTAGGACAGTTTGTAGAGGCTATAATTCTCGGCTCACTCTGTTTCATCGGTATGACCATTCTCAAACTTCCATATGCCGCAATGAGCGGCACACTCGTCGGAGTTACCGCACTTATCCCGATAGTAGGAGCATTTCTCGGTGCAGGCATCAGTGCATTCATCATCATGACTGAAAACCCGATGCAGGCTCTCATATTCATTATATTCCTCATCATACTTCAGCAGTTTGAGGGAAATATCATCTACCCAAAGGTTGTCGGCGATTCAATAGGACTGCCCGGAATATGGGTACTTGCCGCTGTAACAGTCGGCGGCGGACTCTTCGGAATCATAGGAATGCTGATAGGAGTTCCCCTCGCGGCAACTGTATACAAGCTCACATTCGATGTACTTGAATCACGCGAGAAAAAACTCGGTATACCTGTTCCGGTCATCATTGAAAAAAAGCATGAGAAAAAAATCAAAAAATCACGTTTAAAAACTCCACCAAAAGTCTCAAAAAAATAAAGCGTTGTCTAATTGACTAAAAAATAACAAAATAAGTTTTCATATTTGAGCGGGTCCCAAGATTGACAATTATTAAACAATGTGCTATTATTAATATAGCAAATAATCAATAAAGGAGTCCTGATAGTATGTTACATTATCTCAAAGAATTTCCAAAGGAATGGGAAGGCTTTACCACAGGCAGATGGAGCAATACATCCGTAAACGTCCGCGATTTCATCAAGAAGAACTATACCCCTTATGACGGCGATGAAAGCTTCCTGACAGGTCCTACAGACGCTACAAAACAGCTCTGGGATCAGATCATGGATCTCACACGCCAGGAACGTGAAGCAGGCGGCGTTCTCGATATGGACACCAAGATCATTTCAACTATTACCTCACACGGTGCAGGCTACCTCAATAAGGACCTCGAACAGATCGTGGGTCTTCAGACAGACAAGCCTTTCAAGCGTTCACTCCAGCCTTTCGGCGGTATCCGTATGGCTCAGCAGGCTTGCAGGGAGTACGGCTATGAGGTTGACAAGGAAGTTGTTGACATCTTCACAAAGTACAGAAAAACACACAATCAGGGTGTTTTCGACGCATATACACCTGAAATGCGTCTCGCACGTCACTCCGCTATTCTCACAGGTCTCCCTGATGCTTACGGCAGAGGACGTATCATAGGCGACTACAGAAGAGTTGCCCTTTACGGTGTCGATATACTCATTCAGGACAAAAAACATCAGATTGACACTTCTCTCGTGAGAATGACTTCAAAGAATATCCGCCTTCGTGAAGAACTCGCTGAACAGGTTCGTGCTCTTGAAGAGCTCAAAAAGCTCGGCGATATCTACGGTTTTGATATCTCAAAGCCGGCTTCAAATGCGAAGGAAGCTGTTCAGTGGCTGTATTTCGGCTACCTTGCAGCAGTCAAGGAGCAGAACGGTGCAGCTATGTCACTCGGTCGTACCTCCACATTCCTCGACATTTACATTCAGCGTGACCTTGAACGCGGTCTCATAACTGAGCAGCAGGCTCAGGAACTTATCGACCACTTCATCATGAAGCTTCGTATCGTTAAATTTGCACGTACACCTGAGTATAATTCGCTCTTCTCCGGTGACCCGACTTGGATAACAGAGTCTATCGGCGGTGTTGACGTTGACGGTCACCACCTCGTTACAAAAAACAGCTTCCGTTATCTTCACACTCTCGAAAACCTCGGAACTGCTCCTGAGCCGAATATGACTATTCTCTGGTCAACAAAGCTCCCGCGCAATTTCAAGAGATACTGCGCTAAGATATCCATTCAGACTTCATCTATCCAGTATGAAAACGATGATATGATGAGAGTTGTTCACGGCGATGACTACGCTATCGCTTGCTGTGTATCATCTATGAGAGTCGGTAAGGAAATGCAGTTCTTCGGTGCAAGAGCAAACCTTGCAAAGTGCCTGCTCTACGCTATAAACGGCGGTGTAGACGAGCGTCTCGGACTTCAGGTAGGTCCTAAGTTCAGACCTGTTGACAGCGAATACCTCGACTTTGACGACGTTTGGGAAAAATACATGGACATGATGGAATGGCTCGCAGGTCTCTATGTAAATACCCTCAACGTTATCCACTATATGCACGATAAGTACAGCTATGAGAGACTTCAGATGGCTCTCCACGACAGAGACGTAAAGCGTTACTTCGCAACAGGTATCGCAGGTCTTTCAGTTGTTGCAGACTCTCTCTCAGCTATCAAGTACGCTAAGGTTAAACCTATCCGCAAGGATATCGAGATCAAGGACAAGGCAGGCAATGTTATCGACGTAGCCAAGAATGTTGTAGTTGACTACGAAATTGAGGGAGATTTCCCGAAATACGGCAACAACGATGACCGTGTTGACGAGCTTGCAGTTACAGTTGTACGTAAGTTCATGGACTGCATAAGAAAACACCACACTTACCGTGACGGTGTGCCTACAATGTCTATCCTCACTATCACATCTAACGTTGTATACGGCAAAAAGACAGGTAACACTCCTGACGGACGTAAGCAGGGTGTTCCGCTTGCTCCCGGAGCTAATCCGATGCACGGCAGAGATACACATGGTGCAGTAGCTTCTCTCTCATCTGTAGCAAAACTCCCCTTCCGCCACGCTCAGGACGGTATTTCCAATACATTCTCAATCGTTCCCGATGCACTCGGTAAGGATATGCAGGTATTTGCCGGCGACCTCGATATTGAAAAGCTTGCAGCGGAGTTAGGCAATGAATGATAAAACTATCTCCCCCGAGGGAAGAACTCCGGACGAACTCGCTGACCTGATAGACCAGCTTATGTCGCAGGGAAGCGGTCATGTGAATATAACCTCAGACAACAGCAGTGACGGATTAAAGGTCGACACAGTAAAAAGCACCGATGTATGCGGTACAAAAGGCGCTTGCTGTCAGCCTACCGAAAACGCTGTAGACGAGGACGACGATTGATTTAAGGAGGAAATAACTATGGCAAACGAAAAACAGATCGATAACCTCATCGAACTCATTGACGGTTATGTAGAAAAAGGCGGTCACCACCTCAACGTTAACGTGTTCACGAGAGAAACACTCCTTGACGCTCAGGCACACCCCGAAAAGTATCCGCAGCTCACAGTCAGAGTTTCCGGCTACGCTGTAAACTTCGTAAAGCTCACTAAAGAGCAGCAGGACGACGTTATATCACGTACATTCCACAGCAGTTTATAATGCTAAAGGCGGTCATAATGACCGCCTTTTTTTCATAGATAGTGTCTCATATCATTTGAAAGTCTCTCTTCAGAACTGATCAGACGCTTTGCGATATCCTTTGAGCGTTCGTCAGCCGCTTTGTACTGGTTCATATACCGGCTAAGCGACTTGATACCCATATTGCAGCCGTCCATCATAAGTTCAGCTATCTTGCTGTCAGTGCCGTCCATCATCATTTCCCAGTTGGTTTTGACCCATGACATTCCCTGAACAATAGGATTCGGCTCTTTTCCGTCGTCGTGGTAATCGTCGAGGACTTTCTGCAAATCACACTGCAAACGCTGACTTTCACTTTTGCTGTCGTGAAGTATCCCACGCAAGTTGTCCCCTTTGACATGGTCCATGACCTCGTCTATTGCGGTGATACCCATTTTGATACCGGAATCGCATTCACGCAGCAGTCTTATTGTATCCTGTTCAACCATAAAAAAACACTCCTTTCAGCTTTATTATTCACCGAAAGGAGTGTTTTTATTCAGATTAAAGCATTGAAGCTCTGAGTTCTTCGCCAGAAAGCTTTGAAAGATATGCCGGAGCGATATCAAAAGCAGTCTTGCAGCCAGTTGCACCCTCAGCCTTGAGACGAGCCATAGCTCTTGCAAAGCAGATAAGAACGCTTGCAGTAAACTCAGGATTTGACTCAAGCTTGAGTGAGTACTCTATCATCTGATGAGTTTTCTCACCGTCACCTGTGAGACCGCTTCTCATAACGAAACCGCCGTGAGGCATCTTATTGTGAACAGCGTCGAATTCTTCCTCAGTTATGAAATTTACAGTTGTATCGTATTCATCAAAGTAATTCTTCATTGTCTTGATCTCGTTTTCGATCTTAGCGAGATCAGCGCCTTCCTCGGGAACTACCCAGCACTCACGGAGGTGCTTCTCACGAGTTGTGAGATCAGGCTGACTTCCGCTGCGTACAGCTTCCATAGCTGCCTCGATCGGAACTGTGTACTGTATACCGCGCTTTACACCCTCAACACGGCGGATAGCGTCTGAGTGACCCTGGCTTACGCCCTTGCCCCAGAATGTATAGCTCTTGCCGTTGGGAAGAATAGACTCAGCATAGAGTCTGTTGAGTGAGAAAAGACCCGGATCCCAACCGAGTGAGATAAATGCAAGGTGACCACTTTCCTTAGCAGCCTTGTCAACGTTTGCAAAATGCTCAGGGATACGCTTATGTGTATCAAAGCTGTCGATTACATTGAAGTCCTTAGCAAGCTCAGGAGTCTGCTTGGGGAGATCAGTAGCGCTGCCGCCGCAGATGATAAGAACATCGATATCATTCTTCTTGTTCTTGAGGTCATCCATGCTGAACACAGGAGCTCCTGCTGTGAGGGGCTTGAGTGTTGAAGGATCGCGGCGAGTGAAGATTCCCGCAAGCTCCATGTCGTCATTCTGTCTGATAGCAAGTTCTACTCCCTTGCCGAGGTTGCCGTAGCCGGCAATACCAATTCTTACTTTGCTCATTGGTTTGCTCCTTTGAATTTATTTGCACCGCTCTCGCCATTGAAAGCGGGACATAGCTTAAATAAGCATCTGCATATCATAGAGTCCGGCAGGCTTATCCTTGATGAACAGGGCAGCCTTTACTGAACCCTCAGCAAATACAGACTTTGAAGCAGCAGAGTGAGAAAGGGTTATTACTTCGTCGTTTCCGGCAAAAATAACGTCATGCTCACCTACGATCGTACCGCCGCGGATAGAGTGCATACCTATCTCGTTCTTATCGCGCTTCTGACGGCGTGAATGGCGGTCGTAAACGTACTGCTTTGTATTATCGAAAGCCTCGTTAACGGCATTTGCAAGCATAATAGCGGTGCCGCTCGGAGCGTCTATCTTCTGATTGTGATGCTTTTCAACTATCTCAACATCGAAACGGTCGCCGAGGACTTCAGCAGCCTTCTTTGCGAGATTTACAAGGAGGTTTACACCCAGTGACATATTGAATGTGAAGAAAACCGGGATCTGCTGTGCAGCACTTTTTATCTGCGCAATCTGTTCGTCGCTGTAGCCTGTTGAACCGATAACAAGCGGAGTACCGGTTGAAAGGCAGTATGCGAGTAGGTCATGAAGCAGAGCCGGATTTGAGAAATCTATTATAACATCGGGCTTTACCGGAAGTTTATCAGGTGATTCAACGATAGGGAAATCAGCGTACTGCTGTGTAAAAATATCAACACCAGCAACAACAGTGCAGTCGTCGCGGTCCTTAATGCAGTTGTATATATTTTTTCCCATTTTGCCGTTAGCGCCGCAAATAGCTATATTAGTCATGCTTTACACTTCCTTTATACAGAGAGAAATCTTACTTAATGAGTCCATGCTTCATGAGTGAAGCGCGGAGTTTAGCCTTGTGCTCATCGCTCATCTCACAAAGCGGCAGACGGCACGGACCTGCATTCCAACCCATCATATTCATAGCTTCCTTGACAGGTATCGGGTTAACCTCAATGAAGAGGTCGTTGATGAGGTCGAGGTACTCAATCTGCATCTTTGTTGCAGCAGCGAAGTTGTTATCGAGGCAGTACTGTGCCATCTGATGAGTCTCAGCGGGAAGGACGTGTGAAAGCACGGAGATAACTCCCTTTGCACCGAGAGACATGAGCGGTACTATCTGGTCATCGTTTCCGCTGTAAACGTCAATGTTGTCACCGCACTCAGCGATAAGCTTTGCGGCATAGCTGATATTTCCGCTTGCTTCCTTGATAGCAGCGATATTCCTGTGCTTAGCAAGCTCCTTGACAGTTGCAACTTCGATGTTCATACCGGTTCTGCCGGGGATATTGTAGAGAACTATCGGGATATTTACAGCGTCAGCAACAGCTGTGAAGTGAGCGATAAGACCCTTCTGAGTTGTCTTGTTGTAGTAAGGGGTAACGAGGAGCAGAGCGTCCGCACCGGCTGCTTCAGCCTCCTTTGAGAGCTTAACAGCGTATGCAGTATCATTGCTGCCTGTTCCTGCGATTACCGGAACCCTTCCTGCTGCCTGCTTTACAGCAAACTTGATGGCATCAAGGTGCTCATCATCAGTCATGGTAGAAGCTTCGCCGGTAGTACCGCAGATAACGATAGCGTCTGTACCCTTTTCTATCTGGTCATTGATGAGCTTTCCGAGTTCATCGTAATTTATAGAACCGTCTGCATTCATAGGTGTAATTATGGCAATTGCAGCACCGGTAAAAATGGTATTCTTCATAATCTTTCTCCTTTCGGAAAATAATTTGTATGAAACACCGCACTCAGTGTTCCATTATTCACTGGCGGACGATATCCGCCCATAACTGTTTGAATTGAATCTGTTCAGACAATTGAATTGCCGTTATTTATAATTCCTGCTTAATCAAAGTAGCCCTTTGCAGCGAGGAGCTCTGCAAGAAGAACTGCACCGCCTGCTGCACCTCTGAGAGTGTTATGTGAGAGGCATACGAACTTGTAATCGAACTGAGTATCCTCACGGAGACGTCCTGTTGATACAGCCATACCGCCTTCAAGGTTTCTGTCAAGCTTAGCCTGCGGACGGTCGTCTTCCTCGAAATAGTGGATAAACTGCTTCGGTGCACTCGGAAGCTCAAGTTCCTGAGGAACACCCTTGAAATTCTTCCAGAGGTCGAGTATCTCTTCCTTGGAGGGCTTGTTCTCGAAGCTTACGAATACAGCAGCTGTGTGACCATCAGAAACTGGTACACGGAGACACTGTGTCGTGATAGAAGGTGTTGAAGCCTTGACGATCTCATTGCCCTTTATCTCGCCCCATACCTTGAGCGGCTCCTGCTCGGACTTCTCTTCCTCACCGCCGATGAACGGAATGAGGTTATCAACCATCTCAGGCCATGTCTCGAAGTTTTTGCCTGCACCTGAGATTGCCTGATATGTGCACGCGAGAACGTTCTTGAGGCCAAACTTTCTGAGCGGATGAAGTGCAGGAACATAGCTCTGGATAGAGCAGTTAGACTTAACTGCAATGAAGCCTCTCTTTGTACCGAGACGCTCACGCTGAGCCTTGATTATCTCGATGTGGTCAGGATTTATCTCCGGAACTACCATAGGTACATCGGGAGTAAATCTGTGTGCAGAATTGTTTGAAACTATCGGGCATTCTGCCTTTGCATATGCCTCTTCAAGAGCCTTTATCTCGTCCTTCTTCATGTCAACAGCACAGAAGCAGAAATCAACCATGGAAGCTATCTTCTCGATATCATTAGTAGCATCAAGAAGCACCATATCCTTCATTGCTGCAGGCATAGGAACTGCCATCTTCCAGCGGCTTCCGGCAGCCTGCTCATATGTCTGTCCAGCGCTTCTGGGAGATGCTGCGAGCACCTTGACATTGAACCACGGATGGTTTTCAAGCAGAGTTGCAAAACGCTGTCCAACCATACCTGTTGCGCCGATGATACCTACGTTATACTGTTTCATAAAAAAACTCCTTCAAAAAAATTTTTCACAAAAATAAGAAAACCGGTTGCAAACCGGCTCATCATGAGTTATAATAGAAATATTGACACAGCTTTGTTAAGTCATGCCGATAGCACTCCATCAAACTCCTGATGACAGCCACAAACCTGTTAGACCTGCAGCCAGAACGCCGTTTACCGGACGCCGTCCTTCGGCAGCCTTGCCTTTCACCGCGGTTCACCGGACTGGTCGTCCTCCGCGCGATTACTTATCGCAGCTGCACCTCTACCTTGTTATTATAATATCACTTATACCGCGTGTTGTCAACAGTTTTTTTGATGATTTTAAAAATTTATTTTCGGAACGGGACACGCTATGAACATATTTGCTTACATTGAAACTGCCCTTACTCAGTCAGGAGATGAGAAATTTGCTCTCCTGACTCAAAAAACAATACCGAATCTCAGCAGGGAATACATTTACGGTGTGCGCACACCTGACCTGCGAAAGCTCGCAAAGGAACTCTCCTGCCGTGACGATGCCGGCGAATTTCTCGCAGCTCTGCCGCACAGATACTTCGAGGAATACCAACTTCATTCCTTCATTATCTCAGCGAAAAAGGACTTTGAGGAATGTATCGCACTGACAGAGGCTTTCCTCCCATATATCGACAACTGGGCTACCTGTGACCAGCTTTCGCCAAAAGCATTTGCAAGGAATACTGACAGGCTTATGCCGTATATTGACAGGTGGCTTGCTTCGGAACATACATATACCGTCAGATTTGCGATATGCACGCTGATGAGGTACTTCCTCGGCGATAGCTTCCATACAGAATATGCCGACAGAGTAGCCGGTGTCGTGTCAGATGAATACTACATCAACATGATGAGGGCATGGTATTTCGCTACGGCACTCGCCAAGAACTATGACGAAATACTCCCATATATCGAGCAGAACAGGCTCGACAAATGGACACATAACAAAACTATACAAAAATCTGCGGAAAGTCTGCGAATCCCTGATGAGCACAAAATATACCTCCGCAGCCTTAAACAATAAGGAGTAATAAATGGAACTTTTAAAATCAGACTTCTACTATGATCTTCCTGAGGAACTTATCGCTCAGACTCCTATTGAACCGCGAAATGCATCACGTATGATGTGCGTTGACCGCATTACCGGTGCAATAACTCATGACCATTTCTATAATCTATGCGACCACCTGAAAAAAGGTGACCTTCTCGTCATGAACGATTCGCGTGTTATCCCTGCACGTCTTTACGGAGAAAAAATTGAAAACGGCACTTTTATTGAGTTTCTGCTTCTTGAACAGAAGGGCGATAAGCTATGGGAGATAATCTGCCGTCCGGGTAAAAAAGCAAAGGTCGGTACAAGATTCAGCTTCGGCGGCGGGAGACTTATCGCTGAGGTCGTTGAGGTCAAAGAAGACGGCAACCGTATCGTACAGTTTGAGTGCGAGGGAAACTTTTTCACTGCCCTTGAAGATGTAGGACAGATGCCGCTCCCCCCTTATATTAAGGAAAAACTCGAAAACAAGGAGCGCTATCAGACGGTTTACTCGCATGAACTCGGTTCAGCAGCCGCTCCTACAGCAGGTCTTCACTTCACTGAGGATATGCTTGATGACCTTAGAAAACGTGGTATCAACACTGCCTTCGTTACACTTCACGTCGGTCTCGGTACATTCCGCCCCGTCAAGGAAGATAACGTCCTCGACCACAAAATGCACAGTGAACACTACTACCTCCCGAAAGAGACTGCCGACCTCATCAATCAGACAAAAGCTGCCGGCGGAAGGGTCATCGCAGTAGGCACTACCACCTGCCGTACTCTTGAGAGTGTCGCAACATTTTACGGTGATATATCCGAACATGAAGGGTATACCGATATATTCATCTACCCGTCATACAAATTCAAGTGCATAGACGGTCTTATAACAAATTTTCATCTTCCAGAAAGTACACTCATAATGCTTGTTTCCGCATTCATGGGTTACGATAATACAATGAATGCTTACAGAACTGCTGTGGAAGAAAAATACCGCTTCTTCAGCTTCGGCGACTCAATGTGCATTCTTTAAGCATAGGCTATTGAAAATAGTGACATACACATTATTTCTCACCATTGACAGCATTCAGAGAATTCAGACATTATATAATTGAAGGGACTACTTACCATGGAATTAACAGATTTTTTCAAAAGCTACATTGATACAGAAGAACAGCCTGTCGTTATATGTGACCTCGATTACCGTATTGTCTACATCAACCATGCGGCTGCCGAAAAATATGAGAAATTCGGCGGATTCGACCTCGTCGGCAAGCCACTCAGATCCTTTACAACCATTGAAGGTGAAAGCAAGATAAATATGGTTGTAGAGTGGTTCAAGGAAAGTCAGGAAAATAACAACGTGTTTGTTCTGCGTGATACAAGCCAAAACGTTGATAAATACATCATTTCAATAAGAGATGGCAACGGAAAGCTGATAGGGTTCGCAAACCGCAAGATATCACGTACTCCCGATGACTCTAAGCCGTACGATATAATATGATTACATTTGTAACTGACGATATGACGTGATTCACCTTGTATTTCCTGTAGATATAACGTATAATATAAAAAAACACAGGAGGTACAAATCATGAAAGCTAATAACAGAATAAAAACAGAGTTCATTATCAATACCGTTATATCATCTGTCTTATTTATAATCGGGGTCTTATCCATCATCGGCGGAACTATCGCATTCTCAGAAATAGCCAATGAAACTCAGGATATCACCGACAATGCGCTTTCATTAATTTTCCTCGGACCATTTGTACTCGGCATATACATAATAGTCACAATAATAATCGTGCTTATCGGGTTTATTCCGCTGTTCACAGGTCTTATCACAGGTTCTCTCACATACCTTGCAAGGTTCAGATTCAGCGAAAACGGCACAGTCGTAACTAAAGGCTACAAGGTTCTTATGACCACTGTTTATATCGTTCATGGTGTTGTTATCGGCACATACGGAATTGGTATATTTTCCGCTGTACTCGAATTTATATTCAAAAATTAAGGAGTTTATATGTTCACATTACTAAAAACAGACAATAAAGCAAGAAGAGGTGTTGTTGAAACAGTTCACGGAAGCTTCCAGACTCCCTGCTTCATGAATGTCGGAACAGCCGCCGCAATTAAGGGCGGTATCTCGTCAGTCGACCTGAAAGGTCTGAAAACTCAGGTCGAACTCTGTAACACCTACCACCTCCACCTGCGTCCCGGTGACAAAATAGTCAAGGAAATGGGCGGACTTCACAAGTTCATGAACTGGGACAAGCCCATTCTCACCGACAGCGGCGGATTTCAGGTATTCTCACTTGCACAGCTTCGCAAAATTAAGGAGGAAGGAGTTTACTTCGCTTCCCACATCGACGGACACCGCATCTTTATGGGTCCGGAAGAGAGTATGCAGATACAGTCGAATCTCGGTTCTACCATTGCTATGGCATTCGACGAATGTATCGAGAACCCCGCTCCCCACGATTACGTTGCAAAGTCGATTGAACGCACTACACGCTGGCTTTACCGCTGTAAGGACGAAATGGAACGTCTTAACAGTCTGCCGGACACAATAAACAAACATCAGATGCTTTTCGGCATTAATCAGGGCTCGACCTACGACGACCTGCGCATCAGGCACATGGAAGATATCGCCAGACTCGACCTCGACGGTTACGCTATAGGCGGACTTGCAGTCGGCGAATCTACTGACGAGATGTACAGGATAATTGACGTAGTCGAACCCTTTATGCCCGTTAATAAACCGCGTTACCTTATGGGAGTCGGAACTCCTTCAAATATCATTGAAGCAGTTGCTCGCGGTGTTGATATGTTCGACTGCGTAATGCCAAGCAGAAACGCCCGTCACGCTACTGTTTTCACATGGAGCGGTATCATGCACCTCGGTAATAAATGCTACGAAACCGACCCGCGACCGGTCGATGAACAGTGCGACTGCCCCACCTGCAAAAACTTCACCCGCGCATATATCCGTCACCTTTTCAAAGCAAATGAACAGCTCGCCGGCAGACTCGCAGTTCAGCACAATCTCTACTTCTATAACACACTGACCGAAAAAATACGCGAAGCTATCGACAATGACAGATTTGAAGAATTCCGCGGTAAATACTCAAAGCTTCTCGCAACAAGAATATAAAGGAGTCAACAATGCTCATTGCTATTTTCGACCTCGACGGCACTCTCGCCGATACGCTGTATGACCTCGCAGACGCTACTAATCACGGACTTATCAAGCTCGGCTACCCTACTCACCCGTATGAAAGCTATAAGCATTTCGTCGGAAACGGAGTGAAGAAGCTGTGCGAGCGAGCTCTGCCCGACGATAAAAAAGCCGATACAGATACTCTGCTCGGCTATTTCAGTGACTACTACGGCAGTCATTATCTTGATAAGACAAAGCTCTATCCGCGTATGAAAGAGGCTCTCACGCTTCTCGCGGACAATGGTGTAAAGCTTGCTATTGCAACTAATAAACCACAGGACTTTGCACGTTCAATTGTGAAGGAACTCCTCCCCGAATTTGAGTTTATAAAGATACTCGGCGGATGCAGTGAGCGTCCGAAAAAGCCTGATACAGCTATTATCAGCGAGATAATGGCTGAGGTACCCGACGGCAACAATACCGTATTCATGATAGGAGACAGCGATGTAGATGTAGAGACCGCTAAAAATGCCGGACTTCATTCTATAGGCTGTGCATGGGGATTCCGCGGAGTTGATGAACTCAAAAATGCCGGAGCCGATTTCATCGCTGAAACCGCCGATGATATTCCGCGTTTTATCCTGAGGTGAGCCTATGAGAATGCTTTCCGAAGAGGAACTTGTAAGGAGTATCGTCGAACAGACTGAGCGCTCGTCAGCAGTTATCGCGCAGACTGACATAAGTCCCGACTCTCCCGACCCTACTCCTGTCATAGTATCATCTCTGTCGAATATATTCGATTCGGCACTTATAGTCACAGCTCTCGAAAATGTACGCAACGACCGCAGTGAATGCTATAAAAGTGCGGCGGCACTCGTCCTTGCCTCAAGTGATACAAGCACTAATGCAAAACGTTTTATCAGGCAGATACACGAATTCAGGAGCAGATTCTCACTCGACGGAAACAGCTCCGGATTCAGCCGTGACGACTGCCTCGACTTTCTCAACGCCTATGACTGCTTTATGTTTGAATTTTTCAAAAACAGTCCGACAGTGAAAGCCATGACTGAGCGCGGAGAAATAACTGACGGCTTTGTCAGCTTTCGCAATATACTTGAAAAACTACTGAAAAAAGAAATGCTCGCACGAAGAGAAAAAGCTCCGGAAGGCGATATTTTGGCAGTTCTTGTACAGACAAACAAGCTTCTCGGACAAGTCCTTGAGGAAAACAGACTGCTGAATAAAAAAATAGACGAGCTTTCGCTCATCGTGAACAGTCTCGCAGATAGTGAAAGGGGGAAATCATGAGCGAACAGGAAATGTTTACTTCACCGCCCGAGCTTTATACTGAAGAACAGCTCGACAGACTTGAAAATTTTATCACCGAGAATTACGGCGACTTTCCAAAAGTTTTCCGTGACAACTCACCATTCGGTGTAAAACTCGATATAGCGGTCATACCGCCGAATGCAGACAATCACTTTCTGACCCTTGTAACAATGGGATTCGGCGCATACCGCATGAATACCCCGTCCGAACTCGCAGATAAAAAACTCGAACGCGCTGAGCTTGTTTTCTGTCTGCCGCCTAACTGGAAATTCGATGAGAAAATTCCGGAGCAGATGTGGCCGGTAGAACTTCTCAACAGGCTTGCACACCTCCCCATACGCAATAAAACATGGCTCGGCTGGGGGCACTCTGTTGACTACAATAAGCCATTTGCTGATGACACAGAACTATCAGCAGTCCTTCTGCTTGGTACAGCTTTTGGCGACAAAGCATCAGTCTGTCCGCTTGAAAACGGTGACGAGATCAACTTCTATCAGGTCATTCCGCTGTACGACATTGAAATGCGCTACAAGATAGAAAAGTGCACCGATGCCCTCCTCGACCGCTTCGGAAGTGAACTCGACCCCGTACTCGACCTTGAGCGACGTGCGGCAGTTACTGAGGACGATTTCGGACTCATTGACCGTGTCGAAGACCACTCACGCAAAATCACAGAAAAACAGCTCGATACCTATGAGCTGAACGCCGCAAATCACATTGCCGCATTCGTTCGCTGGTGCATCGAGCATGAGATGATAAATGAAGAGTTCACTGACTTTTTCGCAGATGAACTCGCTAATATCGCTAAGGGTAAGCTTGATATCCGAAAGTTTGTCATGAACTATCTCGGCGGCGAATTCACAAAGGAAATCCTTACCGATGAAGGACAGGCTTTCACAGATTACTACTACGACTTCTACGCTGACGAGGACTCCCCTTGTTTTCCCGAAGACGTCGACCGTATGGCACTTGACTTCTTTGGCGAAGAGAAGTACCACAGTGAGGAATTTCAGAACGAAGCGTACCTGTTTGTCCCATACGGTGAAGAGTACTATGTTCGTCTCACGAAATATATAAATGCTAACTACCGGAAGTTCTCAGGACTTGCCTGATTTTCTTTTGAGCTTCCTGATGTCGAAATCAGAGAGTTTCTTCTCATCAAGTTCAGATTCACAGAACAGTTCAGTTGCATTTTCGTCAAGGTTCTCGTCGGGACTGTTGAGAGCCTCAAATGAAGCGAAAAGCTCTGCTCTTTCATCAACTTTTATACCTCCGCGTTTCGACTGGTCGGGACGCGGACAATTTATTATATCATCGTAATCATGAGTTTTTTTCAGCATAACTTCTCCTAAAAGAATACGGACAGCTATAAAAGCTGTCCGTTTTTGTTATTACTTTTCCTCTGCAGGCTGTTCATCAGCCTCTTCAAAGTCTTCAATTGTAAGACCGTCAAAATCGAACTCAAGAAGTTCGTTGCAGTTAGGGCAGTTTATCGAACCCTCTTCGATCATACCCTCATCAATGAGAATAGTATCTCCGCAGGTAGGACATGTAACCTCGTAGAGTTCATCGTCATCGTCGTCGAACTCATACTCGTCATCATCGTCCTCATCGTCATAACATTCATCGCAGTCGTAATCGTCATCATCATCATAGATGTCGTCCTCGACCTGACCGAGGTCTTCGTCAAGGATATCGCAGAGCTCAGTAAGCTCATCGACCTGTGACTGGAGATCTTCTACGTAAAGAACGAGCTCAGACATTACCTCAGACATCTGAGTAAGAGCCTTGCCTTCCTTAGTAGTTGTATCTATTTCGAGTCCATCAATGAGACCCTGTAAATATGACATTTTTTCTGTAAGTTTCATGTCAGTTCTCCCTCCGAAAGGAAATCATTTCAGGCACAGATTATGCACGAGACATATACTCGCCTGTTCTGGTGTCAACCTGGATCTTCTCGCCTTCATTGATGAAGAGCGGAACCTTGATCTCAGCGCCGGTTTCGAGAGTAGCAGGCTTTGTAGCATTTGTAGCTGTATCGCCCTTGAATCCGGGATCAGTCTGAGTAACAACGAGCTCAACAAAGTTGGGGGGCTCAACACCGAAAACGTTGCCCTTGTAAGAAAGGATCTTGCACATCATCTCTTCCTTAACGAACTTGAAGCTGTCGCCGAGAACAGAAGCGCTGATCGGGATCTGCTCATAAGTTTCCATATCCATGAAGTAGTAAAGGTCACCGTCGTTGTAGCTGTACTGCATATCCTTTCTCTCAACGAAAGCTGTAGGGAACTTAGCTGTAGGGTTGAAAGAAGTTTCAACAACTGAACCTGTGATTACGTTCTTATACTTTGTTCTAACGAAAGCAGCGCCCTTACCGGGTTTTACGTGCTGGAACTCGATAACCTGAACAACCTGTCCGTCAAGCTCAAAAGTAACGCCGTTTCTGAAATCGCCTGCTGAAATCATTATAAATACCTCCGTATTTTTCCAATAGAATTATATGTAATATTTTACCACATTTTCGGGACTTTGGCAATACCCAAAGCCATATTATTATAAAGATATTATATTTTTTGCACTTTTTGTCAGATTTATGCAACCATTTTCAGTCAAAATGACAAAGTCTTCGATTCTAACACCGAACTTTCCTGCGATATAAATACCGGGTTCGACCGTTACGACTGCCCCTTTATTAAGTTCAGCCGCCGAATTTGGTGAAGCATTAGGGCGCTCATGTATCTCCATTCCAACACCGTGACCGAGGGAATGTCCGAAACAGTTTCCGTAGCCTGCATCACTGATAATACTGCGTGCAATGAGGTCGAGCTCCTGACCAGTCATACCTGCGTGAGCCGCGTTTATAGCGGCTGTCTGAGCTTCAAGGACGATATTATACACCTTTTTCATCTCGTCGCTTGGCTGACCTACACAAACTGTACGTGTCATGTCGCTGTGGTATCCGTTATACACTGCGCCGAAGTCCATCAGTACGAACTCGCCGTTCTCCACCTTCTTATCGGACGGAACTCCGTGCGGCATAGAAGTATTAGCACCTGCAAGGGCGATAGTCTCAAATGAAAGGTCTTCCGCACCGTACTCAAACATGAGTCTGTTAAGCTCCAGTGCTATCTCCCGCTCAGTCACACCCACGTGTATAAAACTGAGAATGCTCTCAAAAGCCGTTTCAGCGATTTCCTGAGCCTTCCTTATACATTCAAGTTCAGATTCGTCCTTGACCATTCTGAGTGCATTTACAGCGTTGCTGAGGACATCAGTATCAATTACCTCGATATCCTTGAACTGTGCTCTGAGGATGTGCAGACGGCTTACAGTGAGTGTCTGTGACTCTATGGCAACATTAGAAGCGTTATGCTTATGCATAAGTTCATTCAGCTGAGAGTAAAGCTTCTTCTGCTCAATTACCTCCGCGGAAGTAACTGTTGAACGAGCCTTTTCAATATAGCGGAAGTCGATAACGAGGTAAGCCTTGTCGCGGAATGCGATGACCGTTCCATCGGACGACTTCATTCCAGTAAAATAACGTCTGTTTATGTCAGACGTTATCAGTACGCAGTCAATACTTTCAGGTAACTGACTGAAAAGCTTTTCAAATTTTGTCATACTTAACTCCTTAAAGCTCTGCCATAGCCTGAACGGCGAGGTAATAGCTGAGAAGACCGAATCCGCAAATACTTCCTTTGCAAACCGGAGCAATTACAGAATTCTTACGGAACTCCTCACGCGCATTGATATTGCTGATGTGAACCTCTATAACCGGTATCTTTATAGCCGCAATAGCGTCCCTGATAGCGTAGCTGTAGTGAGTATAAGCTCCTGCGTTGATGATAACACCGTCAAAGGCAGTACGTGCAGCGTGGAGCTTATCTATGATAGCGCCCTCATGGTTGGACTGGAAAATCTCACACTCAAGTCCCTGCTCTTTAGCGCGGTCGATTATGTTGCTGTTGAGAGTATCTATTCCTGCATTTCCGTAAACTCCCGGCTCACGTTCGCCGAGAAGATTGAGATTAGGTCCGTGTATAACAAGGATCTTTTTGATCATTATAAACGCTCCTTATATGTAATAGCTTTCAGAGTATGATGATCCACCGCAGTTTTTCCGCCGCGGCAGTAAATTTTTTTAGGTATGAACGGCGACTCTATCACCGAGCGGATCCTGAACATTCTGCTTTCTCTGTTTCCAAGCGGAATAGTGTAGAGCATTTTTATCTTGAACAGGTTTGCACCGAGAACGTCGGTGAGTATCTGATCGCCGACTGCGGCAAGTGAATGTTTCGGAAGTCCCATTCTCATTGCGGCAATTCTGTACCCCTTTTTGAACGGCTTCTTGCTGTCGCAGACATACTCAAGTCCGACGAGTTCAGCAAAAAGCTTCACGCGGAGATAAAAATTATTCGATACGATTATCATTCTGATACCGCATTCTTTCATCATTTCGAGCCATTCAACGACGCCGTCCGCAGGCTGCGGATCATTATGTCTCGCGAGAGTATTGTCGATATCGAGGATAAGACCCTTTATACCGAGTCTTGCGAGCATTTCCGGAGATATATCGGTCACATGGTTGAATGCAGCTGTAATACTGAATAGCATTAATACCTCCACTAACATTATACGTCACCGTCAGAAAGAAATCTGTCGGAAAACGTCATGTATGAAAATTTTCCCGGTGGGAAATAAAAAAGTCAAATGAAAAAGCGGACATTATCGCCCGCTTTTATCAACACTTTAATAGTTCACGCAAAATTAATACTTACGCTTACGAGCTGCCTCAGACTTCTTCTTACGCTTAACTGAAGGCTTTTCGTAGTGCTCTCTTTTGCGAACCTCAGCAATAACGCCGTCCTTTGCACATGATCTCTTAAATCTTTTAAGAGCAGTGTCAAGAGACTCGTTCTTACCAACGCGAACTTCTGCCATTTATCTTTCCCTCCCTTGTTTAGAGGTTGCCCATTGGAACCCCGGGCTTTATACTAATCACTCTTACGAGTGTCAGTTAACATACCTCATAACTATAATTTTATAGCTATATACGAATATAATATAATAACATATACGAATATAATATTATTTTATCACTAAAACCATAATATGTCAAGCTTTTTTTACAGTTTGGAAAAATTCGTCATTTCGCCACAATATTAACAAGCTTATTTGGTACATATATCTGTTTTACTATATTTTTGCCTTCAACAGCTTTTTTAACGTCCTCATTATCCATAGCGAGAGCGATAACACTGTCCTTGTCGGAATCAACAGCAATGTTGAGTTTAGCCTTTATCTTGCCGTTTATCTGAACAACAATCTCAATAGTATCCTCTACGAGCTGAGCTTCATCGTAAGTCGGCCAGCACTCGAAGGCGATAGTGTCGTTATGACCAAGAAGGCTCCATATCTCTTCGCCGACGTGAGGTGTAATGCACGAGAGCATCTTAATGAGTCCCTCAGCATACTCCTTCGGGCACTTGCCATTCTTGTATACCTCGTTCACGAATATCATCATCTGACTGATAGCAGTATTGAAAGCGAGGTTCTCGTAGTCGTTAGTTACCTTTTTGACAGTCTGATGGTATACCTTAGTAAGAGCACCGTCGTTATCGTCAGTGAGGTTTTCAGGCTCTGTGAAGAAGTTCCATACACGGTTGATGAACTTTCTCGCACCCTCAACACCGTTCTTACTCCATGGTTTGCTTACCTCGAGAGGTCCCATGAACATCTCATAGAGGCGAAGTGTATCTGCACCGTAGTCTCTTACGATATCCGAGGGGTTAACAACGAACTCAGGGAAACGCTTACCCATCTTGATACCATTCTCGCCAAGTATCATACCCTGATGAACAAGCTTCTTGAACGGCTCCTTAGTAGGTGCAAGGCCCTTATCGTAGAGGTATCTGTTCCAAATACGAGAGTACATGAGGTGACCTACAGCGTGCTCAGGACCACCGATATAGAGGTCAACAGGCATCCAGTGTTTAAGAAGTTCAGGGTCAGCGAACTGCTTGTCGTTGTGCGGGTCGATGTATCTGAAGTAGTACCAGCTTGAACCAGCGCTTCCGGGCATAGTTGAAGTCTCACGTGTACCCTTGAAGCCGTCCTTCTCGTACTTTTTCCACTCTGTTGCATTTTCAAGAGGAGCCTTGCCGTTCTTGCCCTTGTAGTCATCAAGTTCGGGGAGAATGAGCGGGAGTTCTTCATCATCGAGAACACGGATAGAACCGTCCTCGCCGTGAACTACAGGAACAGGCTCGCCCCAGTAGCGCTGACGTGCGAATATCCACTCGCGGAAATGGTAATTAACAGTACGCTTAGCTCTGCCCATTTCTTCGAGTTTCTTAGTAATTGCTTCCTTAGCCTCTTCAACAGTGAGACCAGTAAACTCCTCGGAATTGATGAGCTTGTAGCCCTTGCCTAGGTACTCTGTCTTTTCCATAGCCGCTTCGGATACGTCGATATGACCGTCCTTACCGTCTATGACCTGTATCATGTCGATATTGTGAGCTATTGCGTACTCAAAGTCACGCTGGTCGTGGCTTGGAACAGCCATAACTGCACCGGTACCGTAGCTTGCAAGAACGAAGTCGCCTATGAACATACGAACTTCTTTGCCGTTTACAGGGTTGATACAAGTAACACCCTTGAGCTCACAGCCTGACTTTGTCTTGTTGAGCTCTGTACGGTCCATATCGTTTTTCTTCTTTGTTTCTTCTATGTAAGCCTCGACCTCTTCGCGGTTCTGAACGCGGTCGAGAAGGCTTGCAGTGATATCACCGTCGGGAGCGAGTACCATGAAAGTGATACCGTAAATAGTTTCGATACAAGTTGTGAATATCGAGAATTTTCCGCCGCCGACAATGTCAAATTCTACCTCAACACCGGTAGACTTGCCTATCCAGTTTCTCTGCATGGACTTTGTTGACTCCGGCCAGTCTATCTCATCGAGGCCTTCGAGGAGCTTTTCAGCAAAAGCAGGCTGGTCGATGACCCACTGCTTCATATTTTTGCGGACAACAGGAAAACCGCCGCGCTCGGATTTTCCGTCAATAACCTCGTCGTTGGAAAGAACAGTACCCAGTTCTTCGCACCAGTTAACAGGCATATCAATGTACTTAGCGTAGCCGTCAATGTAGAGCTGTTTGAATATCCACTGAGTCCACTTATAGAACTCAGGGTCAGAAGTAGCTATCATCTTTGACCAGTCGTAGTCGAAACCGAGTTCCTTGAGCTGTTTCGAGAAGGTCTTGATATTTTCCTGAGTAAATCCGTTGGGGTGATTTCCGGTATTTACCGCGTACTGCTCAGCAGGCAGACCGAATGAATCGTATCCCATCGGGTGAAGGACGTTGTAGCCCTGCATACGCTTCATACGTGAAACGATGTCTGTTGCTGTGTATCCCTCGGGGTGACCAGCGTGGAGACCTACTCCCGACGGATAGGGGAACATATCGAGTGCATAAAACTTCGGCTTGCTGAAATCCCATACATCAGTCTTGAAGGTCTCATGCTCCTCCCAATACTTCTGCCACTTTTTCTCAATGGCGGTAAAATCGTATCTGCCCATTGTATAAATCATTCCTTTTTATTATTTTTTGCTTATCTTCGACTGAAAGTCATTCCACTTGTTTGTGAAATGTTCTTTTACTGCCGGAACAGTGCACAGTACCACTGCACAGCCGATATCGACTATACCTTCAAGAAGGTAAATAAAATTATCCTTGATGTGCATGATATTGTTCGGCAGGAATCTTATCGCATAGAAAGCGAGTACACCTGCAATGATGTAATTAACGTATTCGAGTCCGGTTATCAGAAAGAATCCGCACACTATCGCCCTGATGAGTTCTGCTGCATCAAAGCCGCCTATCGCAAGGTTTATAAAGAATTTTACGAGCATAAATCCGCTGATAGCTATGCAGATCATTCTGCCCTGCGAGTTATTAGTTCTCACCATTGCCCTCTTTCGTGAGGAGTGCACTTATATCGACCGGCTCACCGTCAGCCCAAAGTCCTTCAAGCTTATAGAAATTACGTGTTTCCTTGTAGAAAACGTGAACGATGATATCGCCGTAATCAAGGATTATCCAAGTGTTGCCGGTATCAGCCTCACGGCGCTCGGGTTCAATACCCTTCTGTGAAAGCTGAAACTCTACCTCGTCGGCAAGAGTACGTGCATGGGTATTACTTGTACCATTTACGATAACGAAATAGTCAGCGAGGATAGTGAGGTCGGCAATGCGCAGAGCCTGTATATCCTCTCCCCTTTTGCTGTCGAGTGTTTTAACTATAAGTTCGAGCTTTTCCTGCTCAGTCATAAATTCAATCTTCCTTCCACCATGGTTTCTTTTCGGGGTCTCTGAGCGGCTCGGTAGCCGTTTCGAGTTCCTCGAACGACGTTCCAGTATCGTCATATACTGCGTAAGAGTGGTCGAGCACAAGCTCAACGATGGTTGTGCTGTCTTCGTTCATGTCTACCTGATAAGGACGGAAATACTCATTGAGCATATCAATGGTCTCCTGCTTGTGAACGGAGTATACAGAGTACTTTTCACCGTCGTCAGCATAGAACCACGCGTCCTCACCGGGAACCATATTTACGTGTACATTATCCATTGAAAGAGTAGAAGCAAAGTCAGCTACCTTGCTCATATCATCAATTGAAAGGTCGGTGTAAATAAGTTCCTCGTCCTTTATCTGTTTGATGTAGCTGTAGAGCTTGATTCTGCCCTCGTCCTCAACGATGTTGAAGAGCTTCATCATAGCCGCCGCCATGAAACGGCGCTGATTCTGCATACGTCCGATGTCGCCCTGAAGCCACTCGTGACGGAATCGAACGAACCATTCTGCCTGCTGACCGTCGAGTACAACGTCTCCGGCAGGGATTATCTTGTCAGCCTCATAGATTATCTCATTGTCGAGGTGAATCGGTATACCGCCGATGATATCGACCATTCTTACGATATCGAAACAAGCGGTAGTTATATAAGCATCTATCGGAATGCCGAAGTTTTCCTGAACAGCGTCAACAACGCGCTGAATCGGTATCTTATTCGGGTCACCGCATGAATAGATGCTGTTGAACTTCTTTGTTACGCTTGAAGTGTAGTCCGGCAGACAGCAGTCACGCGGTATCTGAAGTATATTCATAGCACCGTTACCGATGTCAAACTGTACAACCCACATAACGTCGCTGTTCAGTTCCTCTTCATCGAAACCGAGGAAGAGAATGCTGTACTGACCTTCAACAAGCTGAGGGAGGTCAAGTCCGTCGTCGAATTCGGGAGTAACTACCTCTGTATTGAGGTTCAGCTCGACATCTTCCTTCTTGAGCTGTCCCTCTTTAGCCATAGGCTGAGCGTGTTTGAAAAGGTAAACGAGCGAGACGTTTCCGCCGGTGTTTTTGTCTACAAAAATAGGCATATTCAGCACGAGCATACATATCACAGCAAGACTCGTAAGAACCGAAACAGTCTTGATGATAACGTCCTTTGCGGAGATACGCTTTTTTTCAGCATCGTATTCTTCGTAGTCCTCATCGTAATCGTCATCACTGTTATCAGCTTCATATCTGCCGCGGTAGGGTTCGGCAGGTGCTTCGTGCTTGCCGTGGTACTCTCCGGCAGGTGCCTCATGTTTTCCGTGGTACTCTCCGGCAGGAGCTTCATGCTGTCCATGATACTCTCCGGCAGGTGTCTCATGATGTCCATGATACTCTCCGGCAGGTGCCTCATGCTGTCCATGATACTCTCCGGAAGGTGCCTCATGCGGTCCGCGATACTCTCCGGAAGGTGCCTCATGCTGTCCGCGGTAAGGTTCATTTGCAGGCGGATACTGACTGAAAGCAGTATTATTAGCCCTTACAAGCTTCTTTAAAGGCTTTGGACGCTCATGGACTTCTTTATTTGAGTCCATGCCATTTATATCCAATTCGTTCTGTTTCATTGTTATCCTCTTTTCATTAATGTCGTATTATCATCCTACGTTTTATTTATTCTTCTCTTCTTCGATGAGGCGCGTATAGAAATTATAGCCCTCAACTGTACACAGCGGGATAACTCCGCCTTTTTTTATCACTGACTTTATCGAAAATGAAAATGCCTCAAGCATAGCCGCGTCAAGGTCAGAATAGGTCAGCTTACGCATCTTGTCAACGTCCTTGTAGTCACGCTCAGCAGAAACGAGGTCACCGAGGTATACTATCTCCTCAAGCCTTGTCATTCCGGCTCTGCCGACTGTATGGAAGCGTATTGAATTGAGTATGTCTATGTCCTCAACGCCAAATTCTTTCCTTACAAAATATGCACCGGCTATAGCGTGAAGAAGCGAACGGGTTTCGAGTTCTTCGCGGCACACTGTGTATCCGCTTTCGAGAACGAACTGCTTCTGCTCAGCGGCAGGGAGTTCCTTGCAGATATCATGGAGCAGACCTGCAAAATATGCCTTATCGGGGTCTTCGCCATACTTTTCGGCAAGCTTGCGGCACTCCGCCGCAACGTTCAGCGAATGCTGATACCTTTTCTGTGAAAGGTGCGATTTCAGGTATTTCTTTTTGTCATCGGGATCGTATAACAAATGCTCACCTCATTGTCTGTAAAGATTCTTCAATCTTATATATTGTACTACATTTTCGTCAAGATAGCAAGAGTATTTCTGATTTTTTGCAATTTTTTTTCTTATATCGGTAGATGAAATTTCAATCGGCTCAGCTTTGCAAACGATGATATTACCGAATTTACGGAGTTCATCAGCTTTTATTTCAAGTTCGGGGAGGTCACCCTCATTCCTTGAAACTACAGCAAGTGTGCACTCGCGGAGTATCTCGTCAAAGCAGCGCCACGTTTCAAACGACATAAACATATCGCTCCCGACAAGGAGAAAAAGCTCATCGTCGGGGTATCTTCTGCGGAATTCGCGGACTGTATAGACTGTGTAACTCACTCTGTCCGAGCGAAGTTCATAGTCACTTACACTCAGCTTTTCGCTCACACCGCAGGCAAGTCTGAGCATTTCAAGTCTGTCCTCACCTGAGACATACTCGTCAGATGAACGGTGCGGACTTATTCTTGACGGCAGAAGAAAAAGCCTGTCAAGTCCGAGTTCAGAAACTGCCGTGAGTGCGAGGTGGATATGTCCGTTGTGTACCGGATTGAAGCTTCCGCCGTATATACCTGTCCTCATGCAATTCACACCTTCTTCCACGGCTTTTTGCCGGAAGTCCAGCCTTTTTCATTCCAGTAGTTCTTGTCGGCTTCATTCCAGCCGTTTTTCTGAATCATTGCCATAAGTCTGAAGAATGCCGCGGTTTTCAGCGGAACGCTGTTTTTACCGTGGTTTCGCTTGATTTTAGCGGCAATGCTGTCTGTCTGCTTCTCCAGCGACTGCTTCAACTTGGGAGTTACGGTCTCCCACGATGCAGCCCTTATAGGCTTGCCGAGCTTGTATGTTCTCGGTATGCCCCAGAAGAAACAGCTGTCAGCCATATCCTTGAGTGCCGACTTGACACCCGCTCCTGCGGCTGTTGTGACCACTGCTGCCTGCTTATGGAACATTTTCTCGTCGGGGCGGTGTGCCATCCAGCGGTAGCCGTAATGGTCAAGCAGAGCCTTCATCTGTCCTGTCACATGGTAAACATAGACCGGCGATGTGAGTATCACAAGGTCAGCTTCGTCTATCTTTTCTGTTATTGGACGGAGTTTCTCATAGTGCGGACATTTGTCCTCACCCTTGACGAAACAGGTGGTGCACCCGCAGCAGAATTCATCGAAATCACGCGGCAGAAACACCTCGGATATATTACCGGCAGAAGTCACTTTTTCCGCAAGCATCCGACCGATATTATATGTTGAACCTTTATGGTTAGTGCCGCTTATGAGCAATACCTTCATAGCTTCCTCCCGTTTCATCTGAATTATTCCTCAAAATGCACACTCATCTATAACATTCAGTCCAAAACTTCAAACTGACACATTTCTGAGGAAATTTTTTACTTTGCCTTAGGAATATTCTCAATTACAGGGTCTTTTTCGTTACGCTTGAAGAGTACGAAACGGCTGCCGATCACCTGTACAACGTCCGAGCCGGTCTGTTCAGCGATAGCGTCAGCGGCTTCTCTTGCAGTCCAGCCTGAATTTTCGAGTACGCGGAGCTTTATAAGTTCACGCTTGCGGAGAGCTTCGCCGATGTCCTTGCACATAGCTTCTGTAACTCCGCCTTTGCCGATCTGAAAAATTGTCTCATATGTTGAAGCAATACCGCGCAGGTATGCTCTCTGCTTGCTTGTAAGCATATTATTCACCGTATCTTTCTTTTAGGAAGCGGTACAGCTCACGCAGAGCCGCACCTCTGTGACTTATCTCATTCTTTTCGTCAGCGGAAAGCTCCGCCATAGTTCTGTCTCCGACCACAAAAACAGGGTCGTATCCGAATCCGTTAGTGCCGCTCATCTCATGTCCGATAGCACCTCTGCATTCGCCGGTCAGCTCAGTGTGACCGTTCTCGTTGAGGAAACAGATAGTGCACTTGAACGCCGCTCCGCGCTTTTCATCGGGAACTTCCTTCATCTCACTGAGCAGCTTTGCACAGTGCTGTCCCTCCGGAGCATACCTCGCAGAATAGACTCCCGGTCCGCCGTCAAGAGCGTCAACACAGAGTCCGCTGTCGTCAGCGATAGTCGGCAGACCAACCGTCTCATAGACCGCTTTTGCCTTGATATAGGCATTTTCGGCAAACGTTGCACCGTTTTCTTCGGGGTCGCAGTCAGCACCGGCTTCACGCTGTGAAAGCACCTCTATCCCGAGCGGAGAGAGTATTTCTCTTGCCTCACGGAGCTTGTTTGCGTTATTTGTAGCCATTACGAGTTTAGTTATCATCTTCATCGCCCTTTCTGCCGAACAGACGGCTGAAGAATCCCTTCTTTTTCTTCTTTTCAGGCTCTTCTGCCGGAGCTTCTTCCTCAGCGTCTATGAGTTTTTCAACCTCGTCTTCGAAGTCTTCTTCATCTTCATCAGCTGACTTCTCCTCAGCAAGAGCCTCCATAAAGCTCTCGTCTATATCAAATTCAGTTCTTGCCTCAAACTCGGCATTTTCGTCATAGTTATCAACATCGAAACCTTCGTCCTCGTCATCATCATCTTCAGCGTCAGCTTCTTCAGTTTCTTCCTCATCATCTTCGTACTCAGTATCTTCAGACATTTCTTCATCGTCTTCAGATTCGTCAATTTCATCTTCATCGTAATCAGGTGTTTCAGGTTCATTGCTCTCCTCATTAACAGATTCAGCAATTGTCTCTTCATCTGCCTCTTCTTCCTCAGTTTCAGGCATATCAAAGAGAGCGTCCACGAACATACGGCTGTCAAACGGCTGTAAATCGTCTATTTTCTCACCTACACCGATAAGCTTTACAGGTATGCCGAGCTCATTCTTGATAGAGATAACTATACCGCCCTTTGCAGTACCGTCGAGCTTCGTGAGGACTATGCCGGTAATAGGGGCAGTCTCGCTGAAAAGCTTAGCCTGACTTACGGCATTCTGACCGGTAGTAGCGTCGAGGACGAGCAGTACTTCGCGTGAACTGTCGCCTGCCTTAGTGTCGATTATTCTGTTTATCTTTTTCAGTTCCTCCATGAGGTTTTTCTTGTTATGGAGTCTGCCGGCGGTGTCGATAATAACAACGTCGCATCCGCGAGCCTTTGCAGCTTCGAGCGAATCGTACACCACCGCACCGGGGTCACTGCCCTCAGCGTGCTTGACAATGTCAACACCTGCACGCTCAGTCCAAACCTCTAACTGGTCGATAGCGGCAGCACGGAAAGTATCAGCAGCCGCAACAAGTACCTTCTTGCCCTCATTCTTGAACTGGTAGCAGAGTTTTCCTATCGTAGTAGTCTTGCCTGCACCGTTTACTCCTATGACCATTATTACTGCCGGAGACTTTGTAAGGTCAAGTCCTGTATCATCGCCCATTATTTCAGATATTACCTCATGAATGAGTTCCATGATCTGCTGAGGGTCGGTTATACCTCTCTCCTTGACCTTTTTGCGTACACGTTCGCATATCTCAACAGATGTGTCAACACCGATATCACTCATTATCATCTGTTCTTCGAGCTGTTCAAAGAGTTCCTCATCGATTTTGGTAAAGGAATTGAAAACCTTCTGAAGTCCGCCGAGGAAGCTGTCCTTTGTTTTTTTGATTCCCTGTGCTATCTTAGAAAATAATCCCATAGTATCCTCTTTTCATTCAGCAGAAAGCTCTGCCTTGTTTTATTGTATATCAGCTACGTCTTCCTGAAAATCCACCTGCTCCATCTTGAGAAGCTTCGAGATACCGTCCTCCTGCATGGTTACACCATAAAGTACATTTGCCTCCTCCATCGCACTGCGGCGGTGGGTAACGAGTACAAACTGTGTGGTATCGGTGAATTTTTTCAGGTACTGCGCATATTTTCTTACGTTTACTTCGTCGAGAGCGGCGTCTATCTCATCGAGAATACAGAACGGCGCCGGACGCAGTTTCAGTATGGCAAAATATATTGCAATAGCTATGAAAGACTGCTCTCCGCCGGAGAGGGCAATAAGGTTCTTGATGACCTTACCCGGAGGCGCTACACTTATCTCGATACCCGATTCGAGTACATTTTCGGGGTCGGAAAGTATAAGCTCAGCCTTGCCGCCACCGAAGAGTTCAACGAATATCTCCTTGAAGTTGCTGTTGATTATGCGGAAACTCTCCGAGAATATCCTGCACATTTCCTCTGTAAGGTCGGCGATTATCTTTTCAAGCTCATTCTTCGACTTCTGAACGTCTGAAATCTGTCCTGAGAGGAATTCGTACCTCTCGGCAACTTCTTTGTATTCGTCAATAGCCGCAACATTTACACTTCCGAGTGCACGTATCTTATTCTTTACAGAAGTGAGTTCAGCCTGCGCAGCTGCGAGGTCGTCAAGCTTTTCAGCGATTTCGACCGCTTCACTGCGGTTCAGCTGATATACCTCACGCAGCTGACCGATGATGTAATCGGAATCACGGTTAGTAGAATCGCGGCGCTCCTCAAGTCTTGTGACCTCGCCCGATAGCTTTTCCTTTGCCTCATTGAGCTGTTTCATACCCATCTGTATCTCTTTTACAAGACGGTTCTGCTCTGTATGGACGTTCTGATACCTTGCAATTTCCGCGAGATAGGTGTCAGTATTGCTCTGCATACCGTCAAGCTCAGCTTTCAGCTTTTCGATATCGCTTTGTTTCATGCTTATCATCTGCTGCTGACGTTTTATCTCGTCCTCGAAGTGACGGCTGCCGCTGCGGAGTTCATCGAGAGAATCGTCAACACGTCTTATCTCTTCTTCCTGAGCCTGAACATCCTTAGCAAGCTCTATACCGTGTATCTTCAGCTTTGAAAGTTCCTCTGACAGCTCCGCACGTTCAATACGCAGCTTTTCACGGCTGTCCTGACCTTCTGCGAGCTTTTCCTCAGCTTCCTTTATCTGCTGTTCAGTCTCAGCGAGAGCTTTTTCCGAATCGGTGATAGTCTGCTTTGCGGCTGCTATCTTCTGCTCTGACTCTGTAAGCTGTCTGCCGGAATTCTCAGTCTGCGAGCTCAGCTGCTCTTTCAGAGAATGAAGACTTGTAAGCTCTGCCCTGAGTTGTACAGATTCGGTTTCGAGGTCGTTTATGTCTTTTTTTGCCGCCTCAGTGTCGAAGCGAAGCTTCTCGGATTCAGCACGCAGCTTTTCAGCCTTTGCACTCAGTTCGTCGCGCTGTCCCGACAGCTTTTCTATCTCAGAATCAAGCTTTTCTATTTCATTCTTTCTTGTAATTACTCCTCCCGACTTCATAGCCGAACCACCGGTAAACGAACCGCCGGCATTTATCACCTGTCCGTCGAGGGTAACTATACGGAATTTATATCCGTACCTTTTAGCAATAAGAGTTGCCGAATCGATGTCCTCAGCGATAACTATACGTCCGAGCAGCGAAGCAAAAATGCCGCTGAACCGCTCGTCGTAGCTGACGAGTTTATTGGCAACCGAAACAAATCCGCCGCAGTTTTCAAGACCGTTCTCACGAAGCTCATTTCCGCGTACAGAAGTAACAGGCAGAAACGTTGCTCTTCCGCCCTTCTGCTCCTTGAGTAAGCGGATACAGCGTTTTGCGATGTCCTCATTGTCAACGATGATGTTCTGCATCGCACCGCCGAGTGCAGTTTCTATGGCAACCGCGTACTGCGGTTCAACGCTGATATTCTGTGCAACAGTACCCGAAACTCCGCTGATACGTCCCTGTTTAGCAGCTCTTAGTACCTGCTTTACACTTCCGGCAAAGCCTTCCATGTTATTTTCGAGGTCATTCAATATCTTACGGCGCTGCTGTTTTTCTTTAAGCTCGAAGATGTTTTTTTCAAAGTCCATCTTCGCCTGTTCAAAGCCTTCTCTGCGTGACTTGTAAAGTCTCTCAAGCCAGCTGAGCCGGTTTTTCAGTTCACCTGAACGCTCCTCATTTGCTTTTATAGAAGCTTCATTTCCGGCGATTCTTCGCTCATAATCGGCGAGAGCCTTCTCCGCGTCACTGCTGCTTCCGCGCAGTTCTTCAAGTCGCTGCTCCTCATCTGCTATAGACTGCTTTGCAGCCTCGGCAGCGAATTTCAGCTCACTCTGCCTGATGTAAAGACTGTTGATGACACTGCCTGCCTTATCGACGTTGTCGCCGAGCTGAGAGTTTTCCTGCTCTGCTTTTTCAAATTTCGCAGTCATATCCGCGATGTCCTTTTCGAGCTTTTCACGCTGCTCATTCAGTTCGCTGATACGCTTCTTTGCATCTTCCTTGCGGGCGAGAAGTTCCTTTTTAGTCTCCTCAGAACGCTCGACACTCTTTCTTGCAGATTCAATAGCTTCCTGACAATGTCGGATATCGTTCTCGAAAACGGCTATATCCGATTTTTTCTGCGATGAAGTCTGCTCCTCCTCGAGCATTTTCTGACGCAGCTCATCAGACTTTATAGTGCACTCCTGCATACGGCGGAAGCCGTCCTGAAGGCGCTCCTCTTCCCTTTGTATATCATTTTCAAGGTTCTCGTATTCGCCCTTGCTGATGAGTACCTTTTCTTCGAGCTTTGTAAGCTTTTCTTTCAACTCGTCAAGACGTGTCACCCACACAGATATTTCAAGTCGCTTACGCTCTTCAGCGAGTTTGATGAACTTCTGTGCCTTCTCTGACTGTATTCTCAGCGGCTCTACACGTCCCTCAAGCTCAGAGAGGATATCGGTAAGTCTGAGAAGGTTTTCCTGTGCGGCAGTGAGTTTACGCTCAGCATCGAGCTTTTTGTAGCGGAATTTTGAGATTCCCGCTGCTTCCTCAAAGATATCTCGGCGTTCACTGCTCTTTGCACCGACAATTTCAGCAATACGTCCCTGACCGATTATCGAGTAACCGTCACGTCCGAGACCTGTATCCATGAACAGTTCGTTTATATCCTTCAAGCGGCAGGCTTTGCCGTTTATCATATACTCACTTTCACCGCTTCGGTACAGCTTTCGCGTTACCGCTATCTCCTCGTCCATATCTGAAATGGTCTTGTCGGAGTTGTCGATATTGAGCGTTACGGCGGCAAAGCCCATTGGCTTGCGGGCAACAGTACCGGAAAAAATAACGTCTTCCATCTTGTTTCCGCGGAGGGTCTTGGTAGACTGTTCACCGAGTACCCATCTTACGGAGTCGCCGATATTACTTTTTCCGCTGCCGTTAGGACCTACGACCGCTGTGAGGCCCTTGTCAAAGGTAAGGCTTATTTTGTCGGGAAACGACTTGAATCCCTGTATTTCCAGTGATTTAAGGTACACTCACTCACCTCCTCAGTTCGCATTGAAATCCGGAGAGTTCCTCATCTCCGACTATTTTAATGTCTATACCCTTCTGTCTGAAATAATCAGTATTGGCTTTTTTATGACCTGCTGCCTTGCTTATGCATTTCGGAGATACCGCAAATGTACAACTCTCCGGCAGCCTTTTTTCGTTTTTGAGCATCATTTCCATATTGCACCGGAAAATCATACCCTCGCAAAGTTCACGAAATGCCGGATGATAAAAACCGCCGACCATGTCCTGCTCTACAAATTCACTCGCGTGCAGACCGCATTTTATTACACGGATACCGCTGCCCTCGAAAAGAACGAGTCCGGAAGCGGCTATTTCTACTGCCTCGTCGAAGCTGAATGGTACGTATTCGCCGCTTATAAGCAGCTCAGCGAGTCTTGTACCCTTTAGTATCACCGTAGGATAGATTCGCGCTGTATCGGGCATAAGTCCGACTATCCTGTGCATGGTAAGAAGTTCGTCCTCGCGTGTACTGCCGTAAAGTCCGACCATCATCTGCAACCCGAGCTCAAATCCCCACTGCTTTATAAGCACCGCAGCATTTTCAACATCAGCCGAGCTGTGTCCGCGCTCGTTCATTTCGAGCACCTTATCACTCATCGACTGCGCCCCGAGTTCGATAGCCGTAACACCGCTCCTTGCAAGTATACCAAGTACCTCATTGTCGATGCAGTCCGGACGTGTAGAGCAGCGTATTCCCTTGAACTTTCCGGGTCCGACAAACTCCTTTGCAGCGCCGAGAAGCTCGTTCATATAGTCACGCGGTATTGCAGTGAAGCTTCCGCCAAAAAACGCTATCTCCGTGTTTTCCGGTGAACTTACCTCG
The DNA here is from genome assembly GCA_900315975.1 of uncultured Ruminococcus sp. Next base: position 29,331 of record ONBA01000004.1, on the reverse strand, counting down.
CCGAGTGCCTTTTCGCAAATCTCCCTTACTTCATCGCCATCGGGAAGATGCTGGGCACCGCTTATTGTACGCTGGTCGCAGAAACTGCAAAGATGCGGGCAGCCGACGTGCGGTATGAATATTGAAATGTTACTGTGCTTCATATCCCATAAGCTCAAGAGCTTCCTTTGCCGCAAGCTGCTCAGCTTCTTTCTTGCTTCTGCCCTTGCCTTTGCCTATAACCTGTGAATTGAGCATTACCTCTACAACGAAGCGCTTGTTGTGGTCGGGACCCTCTTCACCGATAAGTACGTACTCGACCTTCTCCTCGGGGTTTTTCTGAACTACCTCCTGAAGCACTGTCTTGAAGTCGCTGAAAGCCTTTTTACAGCCATGCTCAAGGTCATCAGGGATAAAGCGGAGAATGTGTCTGCGTGCAGCGTCCATACCGCCGTCGAGGTAAATTGCAGCAATAACGGCTTCAAATGCGTCTGCAAGTATGGAGGGTCGCTCTCTGCCGCCGGTATTTTCCTCGCCCTTGCCGAGGAGGAGGAAGTCGCCAAGATTTATCTGCTTAGCAAAAATATGCAGACTCTTCTCACATACGAGCGAAGCTCTCAGCTTTGTGAGGTCACCCTCGGCAACACTTGTCAGATGCTTATATAGGTAGTCTGATACTACTATCGAAAGCACGCTGTCACCGAGGAATTCGAGTCTTTCATTGCTGCCTCGCGGCTGTTTTCTCTCATTCGCATACGACGAATGTGACAGTGCCTGATGCAACAGCTGCTTATCCTTGAATGTATATCCTATGATTTGTTCAAAATGTTCGGTATTATCCATTATTCTGCTCCTTATCAGGCACGGACATTCCGCTGACGTATTCCTCAATAGCGGAAACAACATTGCCTTCAACGCACTTTTGCGCCTGTCTTATCGCATTAAAGAAGGCATATCCGTCAGAGCTGCCGTGAGCTTTTATGACCGGTCTTCTCACTCCGAGAAGAACTGAGCCGCCGGTCTCGCGGTAATCCATCTGCCTGCTGAATTTCTTTATTTTGCCGAGAGAGAAAAGAGCTCCCAGCTTACCAGCTCCCGAATAGAGCCATTTCACCTTTTTTCCGAAGAATGAAGCCACGCCCTCATAGAGCTTCAGGACTATATTTCCTGTAAAGCCGTCAGTAACGACAACGTCAAAATCGGCATTCGGTACATCGCGTGCTTCAACGTTTCCGCAGAAATTCAGTCCCGAATTCTTGAGAAGACTGTAGGTCTCGATTTCGAGTTCCCTGCCCTTAGTCTCCTCGGCACCGATGTTGAGAAGTCCGACTTTAGGCGCTTTCACACCCATTACGCGTTCCATGTAAGCACTGCCCATAACTGCGAACTGCACAAGCATTTCGGGGCGGCACTCAGTATTTGCACCCGCGTCGAGGAGTATGAAATTCCCCTTATCTCCCGGAAGTATCGGTGACGGAGCAACTCGCTTGATCCCTTTGATACGCTTGACGATGAAGGTCGCACCCATTACGAGTGCACCGGTGCTTCCTGCGGAAACAAATGCATCTCCCTTTCCTTCGGAGAGAAGACGCAGTCCGACAGCCATAGAGGAGTCCTTACCGGACTTGATTATCTCCTTCGGTTCGTCATGTATATCAAAAACATCATCGGTATGCTCTATTTCTATGCCGCTGAGACTTATACCGTTATCAGCGGCACATTTCCTGATCTTTTCGCTGCTGCCGGTGAGAGTCACCTGCACGCCGAGCTGTTTTACTGCTCTCTCGCAGCCTTTAAGCACTTCAAGGGGAGCGTTGTCCCCGCCGAATGCATCAACTATTATTCTTGCCAATCCTATCAAGCTCCCTCTGCAGCGATTCTACGGCGCGGTTTGCGTATACGCCGTACTTTTCCTTTTTGTCCTTGATTCTCACGCCTATATCAGGAAGTATTCCCATATTAGCGCCCATAGGCTGAAATTTGCCGTTGTTGAACGGGTCACTGATATAAGCGGAAAGTGCTCCAAGCATAGTGTCACGCGGAAGCTGTAACGGTTCAAGTCCGAGAATCTTCCTTGCCGCAGCAGTACCTGCTATTATACCGCTCGCAGCTGACTCCATGTAACCTTCTACGCCTGTCATCTGTCCGGCGAAATATATTTCCGGACGCTCCCTCATTGAGAAGTCAGCATTAAGAAGCTGCGGACTGTTGATGAAGGTATTGCGGTGCATAACTCCAAAGCGCATGAACTCGGCATTTTCGAGTCCCGGTATCATTGAGAAAACACGTTTCTGCTCGCCGAATTTAAGATTCGTCTGAAAACCTACGAGGTTGAAAAGAGTACCTTCACGGTTCTCACGGCGAAGCTGAACGACCGCATACGGACGTTTTCCTGTACGTTTATCAGTGATACCGACCGGCTTCATAGGTCCGAAACGCATGGTATCCTCTCCGCGCGAAGCAAGTACCTCTATAGGCATACAGCCTTCATAAACGCTGAACGGATGAGTTTCAAAGTCTTTGAGCTGAACGCGCTCAGCACCAATGAGTTCACGGTAAAAAGCCTGATACTCTTCCTTATTCATGGGACAGTTGATATAATCAGCATCACCGCGGTCATAGCGTGACGCAAAAAACACCTTATCCATATCGAGACTCTCGTATGTCACTATAGGAGCTGCCGCATCGTAGAAACTGAGTCCCTCTCCGCAAAGCTGCTTTATAACGTCAGCCATAGCACCTGATGTAAGCGGACCTGTCGCTATAATAGCAGTCCCCTCCGGCAGCTCAGTAACCTCTCTGCCGATGACTTCTATATGAGGGTCCGACTTGATCTTAGCAGTCACGCTGTCGGAGAATTTCTCACGGTCAACCGCGAGAGCTCCTCCGGCTTCGACAGCATTTTCCTTAGCACAAGGAACCGTCAGTGAACCGAGCATTTCCATTTCAGTTTTGAGAAGTCCGGCAGCAGATTCAAGTCTTGCCGCCTTCAGCGAATTCGAGCACACAAGCTCAGCAAATCCGCTGTATTTATGTGCCGGGGTATACTTCTCCGGCTTCATTTCGTAAAGCTTTACATCTATGCCGTAACGTGCGAGTGCCCATGCTGCCTCACAGCCGGCAAGTCCCGCACCTATTACATTTACGGTATTCGTCATTTTTTCAGCTCTCTTTCGTATCCGCAGCCTTCATTTTCACAGATAAGTCTGCCCGATTTGCCTCCCTTGTTGAAAAGGGTCTTGCCGCAGTCCGGACACTTCTCAGCAGTCGGAACATTCCATGTCATGAAGTTGCAGTCGGGGTATCCCTCACAGCCGTAGAAGCTTCTGCCCTTCTTCGACTTTTTAAGCAGCATTTTCTTGCCGCAGCGAGGACAGTTACCCTCTGTTTCAGTGACTATTTTCTTTGTATTTGAACACTCGGGGAATCCGGGACAGGCAAGGAATTTGCCATATCTGCCGTACTTTATTACCATATTGCGTCCGCAAGCTTCACATATTACATCGGTCTCCTCATCGGGTACCTTCACACGCTTGCCTTCCATAGCCTCTTCAGCCTTGCTGAGAGTATCAGCAAAGCCGTCGTAGAATTCATGGAGAGTACTTACCCAGTCCTTTACACCGTGTTCGATTTCGTCGAGATTATTCTCCATTTCAGCGGTAAACTTTGCATCAACGATCTCCTTGAAATGTTCCTTCATCAGTTCAGTGATGACCTCACCAAGATTGGTAGGTTTGAGCTGTTTTCCCTCATGCTCGACATACTGACGCGCTGTTATAGTGGTGATTGTAGGAGCGTAGGTACTCGGTCTGCCGATGCCGTTTTCTTCGAGTGCCTTAATGAGCGAAGCCTCGGTATATCGCGGAGGCGGCTGAGTAAAGTGCTGATTTCCGGCAATAGACTTCAGCTTAACGTTATCTCCTTCAGTGATAGGCGGAAGCATTTTCTTGTTCTCGTCAGAACCGTCGGTAGACTCAACATATAGCTTTGTAAAGCCGTCAAACTTAACTGAATATCCTGACGCACGGAATACACATCCGTTTGCCTCGATATCAGTCGAAACAGTATCAAGCAGAGCATTAGCCATCTGACTTGCTATAAAGCGCTCCCATATGAGCTTATATAGCTTGAACTGGTCACTCGAAAGCCCTGATTTTACGCGCTCAGGAGTAAGTTCCGGAGTTGAAGGACGTATCGCTTCATGAGCATCCTGAGCATTGCTCTTAGTCTTGAACACACGCGGTTTATCAGGCAGATAGTCCTGTCCGAAAACTGTTCCGATATACTGTGCGGCAGCAGCCTTTGCCTCGTCTGAGATACGCAGGCTGTCGGTTCTCATATATGTGATAAGTCCGACTGCACCAATGCCCTCAACGTCAACACCTTCGTAAAGCTCCTGAGCAGCTTTCATAGTGCGCTTTGCACTGAAACCAAGCTTTCGTGAAGCTTCCTGCTGCATCGTTGAAGTTATGAACGGCGGAGCAGGCTGTTTGCGAGTAACACGCTTTTTTACGGATGTTACGGTATATTCAGCACCTTCAAGCCTTGCAAGCAGATCGTCTGCCTGAGCCTGACCGGGTATTTCGAGCTTATTTCCGTCAACTGAAACAAGCGATGCGTCGAATACTTTTCTCGAACCCGGTGCTGTGAATTTCGCATCAATAGACCAGTACTCCTTCGGAACGAACTTGCGTATCTCGTTTTCGCGGTCTACAACGAGACGTACTGCTACTGACTGAACTCTTCCGGCAGAAAGTCCGCGCTTGACCTTTTTCCAAAGGAAGGGACTTAGTTTATAACCAACAAGTCTGTCAAGTATACGGCGAGCCTGCTGAGCGTTGACGAGGTCAACGTCTATCTTGTGCGGATTACTCATACCGTTCTGGACACCGGTCTTTGTGATCTCGTTGAACGCAACACGGTTATTATCGTTCATATCGAGCTTCAGCATCTGTGCTATATGCCATGATATAGCCTCTCCCTCGCGGTCAGGGTCGGTTGCGAGATAAATCTTACCGCACTTTTTAGCACGCTTTTTCAGGTCTTTTATTACGTCCTCTTTCCCCTTCATGTCCGTATACTGCGGCTCAAAATCGTTCTCAGTGTCAACACCGAGCTTCGACTTAGGAAGGTCGCGGACGTGTCCCATCGAGGCTACAACTTCATAGCCTTTTCCAAGATATTTCTGTATTGTTTTTGCCTTTGCAGGCGACTCTACTATTACGAGATCTGACATCTGTATATGTTCCCCTTATCAGAATTTTTCATAGATCTTTCCCGGAAGCGATCTTACAGCTCCGAGTATTTCCATTTCCGTGAGCTCAATCATAAGTTCCGACATATCAATGCCGAGCTTCTGAGCCAGTACATCAGCATGAAGCGGACCATCGGAGAGTATCCTTGCTATATCCGCCTGTATGCCGTCGAGTATAATTTCATCCTTTTGCTGACTGATGTCAGCAGTTTTTTCCTCAGTCACATTCTGAGGAATCGTCTCTTTCTGCAACGTTTTTTCCTGCGGCAGACTGTCCTCAAACGGGTCATCAACTGTTTCAGCATACAGCGGCATACCATATCCGAAGCAGGAATAAATGTCATCTGAACTGAAAAACGGTGAAGCTCCTTCACTCAGAAGCATAACATTTCCCGAATAAGCCGATGAATAGATATCAGCCGGCGGAAGACAAAATACATCGCGTCCCTGATCTGCCGCAAGAGAAGCCGTTATGAGTGAACCGCTCTTTTTTGAAGCCTGAAAAACGACTGTAGCCTTGCTCAGTGCAGAGAGTATGCGGTTACGCTTAGGAAAGTTCTGAGGAAGTGCCTTTGTACCGAGCGGAAACTCTGTAACAAGCGCTCCTCCGGCTTTTATAATAGTGTCACGGCATCTGTAATTCTCACGCGGATAGTCGACATCAATTCCGCAGCCCAGAACAGCAACCGTCGGATAACCCTTTGACGCAGCGGCCATCTGAGAGGTTATATCGACACCGAGTGCGAATCCGCTGATTATGACAACTCCCCTGCGTGCAAGTTCATAGCATACGCGGTTTGCGACTCTGAGAGGATAATCCGCAGAATTCCTTGAACCTATCGCAGTTATAGTTTTAGTTCCTTTAAGACAGCGTATATCGCCTTTATAATAGAGTATTGCCGGCGGGTCGGTGATATGTCTCAGCTGAGGCGGATAGTCCTCAGATTCATATGACACAGTCATAACGCCCCTTTTCTCGCACTCCATAAGCAGGTTTTCAGCTGCTTCAAGTGGTGTAGATACCGCTCTGCGTTCATTAGGTGTCAGGAATGATTCACACTCTCCCGACGTTATCGCGAGGTAAGCGTCCTCCGCGGTTTCGTATCTTTCCAGTATTTTCCACAGTCTGCTGCTTCCTGCACCGAAAACCATGGTAAGCCATACCCAGTACTTTTTCTCTTCCACTCGTCACACCTCCTGCTGCTTACAGAGCTCCCACATAAGAATCCCCGCTGCCATTGCTGCATTCAGCGAATTGATAGTGCCATTCATGGGAATGGTTATTCTTCTCGTGCAGCGAAGCGCTATATCGCGCGGCAGACCATTTCCCTCGTTGCCGATGAATACAGCCTGACGTCCAGGAAATCTGCACGATGTTACCTTTTCAGCATCAGTATCAATTACTGCCGCGGAAGTTTCAACACCTCCGTCTGTAAAAAGTTCAAAGAGCCGGTCTGTATCGTTAACGATGTAGATATTCTCGCGGAATATCGACCCCATAGTTGAACGTATCACCTTCGGGCTGTAGATATCGCAGCTGCCTGAAAGGAATATCCCATCGATACCGAGAGCATCGGCAGTACGGATTATCATTCCGACGTTACCGGGGTCCTGAAGGCCAAACAGCACAGCATACCTGCCGTTATCGCGGAAAAGCGGCTCTCGCTCAGGCGGTATCCTGCAAATGCCGAACACTCCCTGAGTAGTATTCGTTGACGAGATTTTGTTGCCAAGTTCATTTGAAATAACAAGAGTTTTTGTATCTCTCAAATCAGCCTGCAAAAGCTCGTCACCATATTTATCGAATGCCTGCTTAGTCATGATAAGGTGAGAAAGACCGCTGTCCTCACGAAGAGCGTCCTCAGTGATACGTAGTCCTTCCAACACGAATAAGCCGTACTGAAGCCTTTCTTTCTTTGAAGAAGCGAGCTTCTGATACAGCTTGATTACCGGATTATCTTTAGAGGTTATGATGTTTTCCAATAGTACGAACACCTCCGAACACAGAACATTATCCTGAAGAAGTGCGGGATAAAACTCCCGCCTCCTACAAGAAAACACGCTCTTTAATTAAATAAGGAGCGTGTTATTGTACTGATTAAAGAGCAGCCTTAGCCTTCTCAACGATTGCTGTGAAGCCGGCAGCGTCAGTGATAGCGATCTCAGACAGCATCTTTCTGTTGAGAGTGATACCAGCCTTCTTGCAGCCGTTCATGAATGTTGAGTAGTTCATGCCGTTGAGCTTAGCAGCAGCAGAGATTCTTGTGATCCAGAGCTGTCTGAACTGTCTCTTCTTCTGCTTTCTACCGATGTAAGCGTAGTTGCCTGACTTCATTACAGCCTGTTTAGCCATCTTGAAGTGCTTGCTCTTTGCGCCCCAGTAGCCCTTTGCAAGCTTTAATACTTTATTTCTTCTCTTGCGAGTCATCATTGCACCCTTGATACGTGCCATAGTCTTTTACCTCCAGTTATTCAAATTGCGAAAAGCGTTTTGAGAGCATAGCTCTCACTGATTACATATAAGGAACGAGCTTCTTGATTGTAGGAGCGTTAGCGCTTCCGGCAACACCAGCTGTACGAGCGATTCTCTTACGCTTTGTATCCTTCTGAGTAAGTCTGTGTCTCTTGTTTGTCTTCTGGTACTTAACCTTACCAGTTCCAGTGATCTTAAAACGCTTCTTTGCGCCTGAATGAGTTTTAACCTTAACCTTTGCCATTGTTATGATCCTCCTTAATTCAGAACAGGTCAGTTCTTACTTATTTGCTTTGGGACTAACAAACATAACAATGCTGCGTCCCTCCATTTTAGCCGGTTTATCGACTGTGCCTGCACCCGATACAGCCTCCTTGAATCTATCGAGGAGTTCAGAGCCGAGTTCGGGGTGAGCGATAGCTCTCTTACGGAATCTGACAGAAACCTTGAGTTTGTCTCCGCCCTGCAAGAACTTAATAGCCTGATTCACCTTTGTTTCAAAGTCATGGGTATCAATTGTGGAGAACATTCTTATCTCCTTGATAGAAACGACCTTCTGATTTTTCCTTGCTTCCTTTTCACGCTTAGCCTGTTCAAAGCAATACTTGCCATAGTCCATAATACGGCATACTGGCGGTGTTGCCTGCGGAGCGATCTTAACGAGGTCAAGATCCTGATCAAAGGCTAATTTCTGAGCGTCTTTAGCGGACATTGTTCCAAGTTTCTTTCCGTCAGCGTCGATCACGAGAATTTCTTTATCTCGTATCTCTTCGTTGATCTGCAGTTCCTGTTTGCTAATCTTCAAGCACCTCCGGTTATAAAATAAAACAAAAATGAGTGCAGATATCTCCGCACTCATACAATACGCACTCCAATAAAAGAGACTTCATATTGACCGTTTAAGCTTAGCCTGACGGTGAGAACGGGGTAGTTCTGCTTTGTTTACTAAAATATTATATACCTTTTCCCTGACATTGTCAAGTCCGGCATACATTTTCAGCATTTTGCACAATCAGTCCTCTGTCAATTCCTTGATTTTATCCCAAATAGCAAAACGGACCTCATATTTTTCAGGATGATACATAATATCAAGTTCATCGTCGTCGAAAAGCTCACATTCTTTTTCCTTGTCGTCAGTGACCTCGCAGGCGGCAGGCAGACAGAGCGGCGGATACATCACGCACCACCAGTTATGTCCCTGTGCAGAGCCGATTTTCACGCGCAAAGCACGGTACTCCCCTGCCGGCATCGTTATATCGCCGTACGTGCGCTCGTCGAATTCAACGTCAGCAAGTTCCGCACTGACCGGCAGACTACACCCGTTCTCACGGAGAGTATCCTCTGCTATCCGCTCAATTTCCGGCAGTTTGGCAGACGCGATGTTCTCGGCTGATTTGAGGTCGTCCGCGCCGTCAAGAACTCCGCTTGTAAGCAGTGCATCGCGGACTTTCAGCTTTAGCTGCTGGTCACGCTCACTGTCGGACTCAGCAAGAATATGCAGACGCAGAACACTGCCCCGAAGCTGTTCAAGCCGTCTTCCGTCGCGAATGAATGTAATTGAGTTTGTCATAAGTATCGCAAGCAAGAGTCCTGCGGCAAGTATTATTTCAGTTTTTTTCTTCATCAATATCACCTCACAGGTGAATATTGGTAGTTTTTTATTATTTATTCATACTGCTTGATTTTTTTGCTGCTGCGCAGACTTTCTATATCACCAGTACGCACGTAATGCTCGATAAATCCGCAGTTTCCGCAGATATAGCGGTCAACGTCAACAGCAGAAAAAACAGTCATTCCATAAAATATGTTGCTTCCGGCACCATAACCGCCAGTATAGCCTTTGGCGTAAAGAATGTCACTGCTGCCGCATTTTGGACATCTCTTTGAATATTTCATAATATTCAGCTCCTTTCGTAAGCTACAGATATATTACCACTTGCCTCACAAAATAGCAATACGTTCATTTTTGTTCAGATTTGTATATTTTTTACAAATAACGCACCGTTAATATACGACAATCTCTGACTTAACATATTGTCAGCCGCACACACTTTACGTGAGAAAATGTCATTTTATGCCCAATTGTGGCATTTCACGGCGATTATTTTTGCTTTACCTGCCTGTATTTACATTGTACAATCAAACAAAAAGGAGTTGTAAAAAAATGAAAAAAATACTGTCATTCATTCTGTCTGCATTGATTATTATACTGGTTTACCCTCGCCAAACTGCTCAATGTGCAGAAAAACCTGATTACGAGTACACTATTATTAATAATGAAGCAACTATAACAGGTTTTAAGGGTGAGCCTGCATATATAAACATACCTGAAACTATCGACGGCTGCCGTGTGACCGAGCTGCGCGACAACGCATTTTACGAATGTCCAACTCTGCGACATATCGACATTCCCGAAACTGTTGTCAAAATCGGTCACCATTGCTTTTATGGGTGTACATCACTTGAAAGCGTAACACTGCCGGAATCTGCAATTGATATTGGAATGGGCTGCTTCTGCGGCTGCACCGGACTGAAAAGTGCTGCCATTTCATCTGCAACTCAGAAACTTCCGGAGTCATGTTTCAGAGCGTGCACGTCACTGACAAATTTCACTGTCCCCGACAGCATCGAAACTATCGGCGACTTCTGCTTTTCAGGATGTACAAGTCTGAAGGAAGTATCGATAGGCAGCGGAGTCAACTCAATCGGAGACTGTGCTTTTTATATGTGTAACGCGATGGACTCCCTCTACATACCGTCATCTGTAAAAACTATAGGCATATGCGCAGCAGGATATGTGCCGACTGATGACGGTGCTGCCCCACAAAAAGACTTCACAGTCCTCGGAGACAGAAATTCAGAAGCTAAAAAATACGCTCGGGATAATAATCTCTCTTTTACAAATGCCGCCGACTCAGTACACGCTTTCGCAATTCAAAGCATAAACGGTCAGCGCCGCCCCATAACCATTCCGTCCGTGTTAATATTTAGTTTAGTCATTATAGCCATGATAGTTATATTTTCAAAGGTCCGCAGGCGCATTTTATTAAAAGCTAAAAATAATAAAAACTTCTCAAATTAAGCAAAAATTAACTTGCATTTCTCCAAAATATGTGATATCATATAAGTTGTAAAAATACGCTCGGTTGATTTATCGCTTAAATATTTACTTAAACGATAAGTCACGCAAATTTTTTTGGAGGGATCATTAAAATGTTCAGATTCAAAAAAGCCATGGCAGCGATCACCTGCGCTGTTATGACCGCAGTATCCGGCTCAGCTTCTTTCCTCACAGATGCAGCCGACGATACTACAGAGGAGCAGCAGTTCTCCGCTCCTATCAGTGAGATCGTCAACGACTCCGGTCTTGATATCGACTACGCGAGAGCACTTCAGTATTCGCTCTATTTCTATGACGCGAATATGTGCGGCGAATTCAAAGAAAATGAGAATCTTCTCTCATGGCGCGGCAGCTGCCATACCTACGATGCTCACGTTCCTATGATAGAATGGGACAAGGTAACTGAAAAAACAAGCAAGGGCGGTACAAACCTCTCTGCTGAATTCATGGAAAAGTACAAGGATATCCTCGACCCTGACGGCGACGGTACTATCGACGTTGCAGGCGGATTCCACGACGCCGGCGACCACGTTGAGTTCGGTATGCCTGAGAACTACTCGGCTGCTACTCTCGGCTGGGGCTATTACGAGTACCGTGATGTCTATAAGAAACTCGGACAGGACAGCCACATCGAAACTATCCTCCGCCACTTCAACGATTACCTCATGAAGTGCACATTCCTCGACGACGACGGTAAAGTTATCGCACACTGCTATCAGGTCGGCGAGGGCAACATCGACCACAAAATCTGGAACTGCCCCGAGAATGACACTATGCCGCGTCCGGCATTCTTCCTTACAGCTGAGAAACCGCAGATAGACTACGTTGTTTCTGCCTGTGCTTCCCTCGCTATCAACTACCTCAACTTCAAGGATACAGACCCAGAATACGCTGCAAAGTCACTCAAGTACGCAAAGTCTCTCTGGAAGTTCGCTAACGATGCTATCGAAGAGTTCGGCGGCAGCACTGCCGGCGGCAATACAGATAAGAAGGAGGATAAACTCCTTTCCGATAATGCTGACGGTCCTGTTCAGTTCTACGGTTCCTCTAAGTGGGAAGACGATTACTGCTGGGCTACTGCATGGATGTACATAGTTACTGAAGATGAGTCATGCTTCGATTACGCTGCAAAGATATTCGATTACTACGCTCCCTCAGGCTGGTGCTACTGCTGGAACGATATGTGGAGCGGTGCAGGCGTTATGTGGGCTGTAGTAAATCAGCAGCACCCCGAACTTGACCTCGTTCAGAAAGTCAGAGACGCACAGGGCAAGAATCAGTACGTCTTCAAGGATTTCTGGGACGACGACTGCGTAGGAAAGTGTCTCAAGGCTTGGAAACAGCACGAGACTCCCGGCGGTTTCTCTCACCTCGATACTTGGGGCAGCTGCCGCTATAACACTGCTATGCAGATGATATGCCTCCTCTATGATAAGTATACAAACGACGGCAAGCCAAGCGAGTGGGGTAACTGGGCTAAGAAACAGATGAACTACGTTCTCGGCGACAACGATATAAAGTACAAGGAAACCCCCGAATTCTCAGTTCTCGCAGGTCAGAACGGTACTCACGGCAAGAGAGCTTTCATCGTCGGCTACAACGATACAGCTGTAAAGAATCCTCACCACCGTGCTGCTTCCGGACTTCTCATGGCTGAAGACCCGCGTGAACAGAAACACATTCTCTGGGGCGCTCTCGCAGGCGGTCCTGACGGTTCAGACGGTCATGACGACGCTACAAAGGACTGGACTGAAAACGAGGTAACTATAGACTACAACGCTGCACTTCCCGCAGCAGCAGCAGGTCTCTATGCTATGTTCGGCACAGAGGATATGGCTGTAACTCCTAATTTCCCGCCTGAGGATGAGAAGAGAGTCTATGGCGGCGGTTCAAGCAACGGCGGCGGAAGCGGCTACTGGGTTGAAGCTATCGCTGTTGACAAGCCTAACCTCAACGGAGACGGCTCAGGTACAACTCAGGTATCATTCAAGGTCCTCTCAGGTGAAGCTACACCTTCAAAGAAGACTTCTATCCGCTACTATTTTAGTGTAAAAGAATGCAAGAACGGCATTGCAGGTGTAACAAAGGCTTCCGAGCTTTACGACCAGTCAAGTGCTGAGGACGGTGAGGTCGGCGCTGACGGTATCCTCACAGGTCCTTTCAAGTATGACAAGGCTGAGGATACATACTACATCGAGATTACATGGGACGATTACTGCATTTCAAACTCCGGTAAGAAGTACCAGTTTGAAGTTGGTATGTACTACGGCGACTTATGGGATCCTAAGAACGACTGGAGCTACGATGGTCTCAAGATAGGCAAGAGCGACGACTTCTTCGCTGTTGACGACCCGCCGGAGGCTCCCGCTGCTAACATCTGCGTTTACGATGACGGTGTTCTCGTAGGCGGTACTGAGCCTGACGGTTCAAAGCCTGCCCCCAAGGAAACTACTACAACTGCTCCTAAGACAACTACTACAGCTGGTCCGAAGATGACAACAACAACTGCAGCAGGTCCAAAGACTAAGGCAAAGCTCATCGGCGATGCTAATCTCGATAATGACGTTACTATCGCTGATGCTGTAACAATTCTCCAGTTCATCGGCAATAAGGACAAATATAAGCTCGATGACGTCGCTAAGGCTAATGCAGACTGCTGCGATGTCGGAGACGGTGTAACCGGTAAGGACGCACTTGCAATTCAGAAACTCGATGCAAAGGTTATAAAGTCACTTCCCGAAACATCTAAAAAGTAAAACTAAAGGCTCATGCTTAATGCATGAGCCTTATTTTATTATTCATCGAAAAGCGGAGTTGAGAAATAGCGTTCTGCGGTATCGGGAAGAATCGTGACTACGGTTTTTCCTTCGCCAAGCTTCTCTGCCATTTTAAGTGCAGCCGCAACGTTAGTACCACTCGATATACCGCACATTATTCCCTCTTTTGATGCGAGGTCTTTTGCAGTCTGAATAGCTTCCTCATCTGTAACAATGTATATATCGTCGTATATCTTCTGATTCAGGATATCAGGTATTATTCCGTCACCTATACCCATCTGAAGGTGAGTACCAATGTTTCCGCCTGCAAGTATAGCCGCATTCTCCGGCTCAACTGCCCATATCAGCATATCAGGATACTGCGATTTCAGCGTTTCGCCGATACCGGTGATGGTACCGCCTGTTCCGATTCCGGAACAGAAACCGTCGATTTTCTCGGCAGTCTGTTCAAGTATTTCAAGCGCCGTGTGGTACTTGTGAGCGTAGATATTATTAACATTCGCAAACTGCTGAGGTACAAAGACGTTCTTATCCTCTTCAGCCATTTTCAGTGCTGTATCAAGGCACTCCTGAATACATCTGCCAATATCGCCGTCATCATGAATCAGGATAACTTCTGCGCCGTAGTGCTTAACGAGTTTATGGCGTTCTTCACTTACTGAATCGGGCATGATTATAATTGTCCTGTAACCGCGTACTGCTCCTACAAGTGCAAGTCCGATACCCTGATTACCGCTTGTAGGCTCAACAATTATCGTATCTTTGTTTATCCTGCCTTCCATTTCAGCGTGGAGTATCATATTATAAGCGGTACGAGTCTTGATAGAGCCGCCAACATTAAGTCCTTCAAATTTAACGAGCACCTGTGCATTTCCGGGTTTATTCATGCGATTCAGTCTTATCATGGGAGTATGTCCCATAGCCTCGATTATGTTATCATATACCATTGATGATTCTCCTTAAAACATAGTATATTTATTATATAACATATCGTCGAAAAATGCAAGTGCTTTCGCGGCTAAGAATAATATCATTTATTGAAACCTGTAATATCCTTTATGACTTCGCCGGCTATTATGAGTCCTGCAACAGACGGTACAAAGGCGTTTGAGCCGGGCAGACTGCGGCGTACTCCCTTATCCTCACCGGTATCACCTGTCGGCTTGATAGCCTCCTCAGTCGAGTACACCACCTTGAGTGACTTCACACCGCGTTTTTTCATCTCCCTGCGCATTACTCTTGCAAGCGGACAAACTGACGTTTTGTAAATATCAGTGACTTCAAAAGCAGTCGGGTCAACTTTGTTTCCGGCGCCCATACTGCTTATAACAGGGACTCCTGCTTGCTTTGCGCGCATTATTATCTCAATTTTGCCGGTAACAGTGTCTATTGCGTCGATGACATAGTCGTACTGCGAAAAATCGAACTCATCAGCAGTATCAGGCATGAAAAATGTACGGTACGTCCTGACTGTACAGTCGGGTGAGATGTCCTTGATACGCGCCTCTGCAACGTCAACTTTGTACTCCCCCACTGTGCTTAGTAATGCGACCATCTGACGGTTTATATTTGTTAGCGCGACCTTGTCGTTGTCGATGAGGTCAAGTGCACCGATTCCCGAGCGTGCAAGTGCTTCAACAGCGTGTCCGCCGACTCCGCCTATACCAAATACAGCAACCCGCGCACCTGCAAGGCGCTCCATTCCCTCTTTTCCGAATATAAGCTCTGTACGTGAAAACTGTGATATCATATTACCCTCCAAAAAAGCTCTGCCCTACTGCACTATTCTGTAGGAACATATGTCTGTTATTGAAGGATCAGTTTTCCTCTGTAACATACACACTACCGCAAAAACTCAGTAAGGCAGAGTTGTTATTTCTGAAAATGCGGCACTCGTTTTATTACAAGTTCGTATACTGCTACCGATACCGCCGCGCCGAGCGCTCCCTGTACTATATTGCCGGGGAGTCCGAGTACAGCCGCTGACATCGAATGATACATGATTGCCTCAAAAACTGTATATCCTGCCATCATTACGACCTCTGCACTTACTGCCGCCGCAATTCTTGACGGAAGTGAGCTGAACTTTGTGTTGACCGTCTTGAACACGTAAAAAGATACAACTGCCATAGCTGCCTTTATAATAAGTGTAGCGGGAGCGTAAACAACGTATCCGCTTATGATATCAGCAGCCGCAGAGCCGATTCCGGCAGCCGCAGCTCCGAATGCAGGTCCGAGAAGCCATGCAGCAACATTTACAATGCTGTCGCCGAGGTTTACATAACCTTTAGTCGGAGTTGGAATCTGTATCAGCATTGTCGCAACAGTAGTCATAGCCGCGAGAAGTGCTGCAAAAGTCAGAAGACGGAGATGTTCTTTCTTTTCTTTCATAATTATCCCTCCAAAGAATTCCATATAGAATTATACCACCGATTTACAGAAAAAGCAAGTACATTTGAAAAATATATTCCTACTTGTTATGTATGCATTATTCTACCACACTCCTCCGTTAATGTCAACTATTCCGGTTATACATAATTGTTATACTAGGTTATTTTTCCACCCTGTACAAAGACAGCAAAAAGGGTACACAATGTGTACCCTGAAATCATACTATATAACTCTCAGCTTCTTTGACAAGTTTAACGTCAACAAGTGAATCAATGAGAGTACCGGAATCAGTGTATTCCTCGGAGAATACCTTTCCTTCGACACGTATACGGTTAATAAACGCAGTTTTGTCATATGGAACAAGGAGTTTCATACGTTTTGCAGTTTCGGGAAGATTCTTCGCGATACAATCAAGCAATCTATCAAATCCGCCATGATGTTTAGCGGAGATTATTACCGTATTATCGTCCTCGAAAACAGTATCGGGGAAAATTGCAGCATCAGACTTGTTCATGACGTTGATTTTAGGTATGCCGTCACAGCCAAGCTCAGATAGAAGCTGCTGAGTAACTTCCGCCTGCTGCTCACGCTCAGGTGAAGAGAGGTCCTGCACATTCAGGATAATATCAGCAGATGCCGCTTCTTCGAGTGTAGACTTGAATGCTTCAACGAGATTATGCGGCAAACGTCGGATAAGTCCGACCGTATCTATAAGCAGCACACTTCTGCCGTCGGGAAGCTCTATTGCGCGAGATGTGATATCAAGAGTCGCGAAAAGCTTATTCTCCGCGAGTACTCCTGCATCGGTGAGCGCATTCAGCAAAGTAGACTTGCCAACGTTTGTATATCCGACTATAGCTGCTGATAGAACACCGTCCTTTTTACGTCTTGAACGAGAAAATGTACGGTGCTTTTTAAGTTCTTCAAGCTCAGCCTCGAGGTAAGATATACGCTTACGAATATGACGTTTGTCGGTTTCGAGCTTAGTCTCACCCGGACCTCTTGTACCGATTCCGCCGCCGAGTCTCGAAAGCGACGTACCCATTCCCGTCAGACGAGGTAAGCGGTACTTCTGCTGTGCAAGTTCGACCTGAAGCTTACCCTCTTTAGTGCGGGCACGCTGTGCGAAAATGTCGAGTATCAGCGTAGTGCGGTCAATTACTCTTACATCAAGGATATTCTCGATATTTCGCACCTGAACACCGCTCAGTTCATGGTCGAATATAACAAGTTCAGCCTCAAGAGCCTCAAGCTGTTCACGCAGTTCTTCAAGTCTGCCTGCACCCATACACGTAGCAGGGTCGAAAGCAGATTTCCTCTGTATCATCTTGCCGACGACTTCAGCATTCGCAGCCGAAGCAAGTTCAGCAAGCTCGTCTATTGAAGTCTCTGCGTTGAATTCTCCGGTATCAACACACGCAAGAACCGCTTTCACCGGCAGTTCTTCAGTCTTGTTTTCGTACATAAAGTCTCCTTACTGAGGAAGAGTCTCGGCAGCAGCAGTCGTCTCCGGAGCGTTCTCCTCTTTTGATTCAACAAGGTAAGCACTGCCGTCCTTATCGTATTTGTAGAAGTCCTTGTGCAGAACATTGTCCCCTGTAGTATAGGACTCGGTTTTCTGCACTGCAACAAGCCTTCCGCCCTGCCACTGATAGTCTACAGCTCGTGTAATATAGCCGTTATCATAGGTCTGTGTAAGCTGATTATCACCGGTAACAGTCATTTCCATACCAATCTCAGCAAGAGCCTTGTCCTCATAAAAGTCCTTTTTGACAGAGTCATAGCAGTAATAGTCACCGCAGCCGGACTCTGCATTTTCATATGGGATATAGATATCCTTAAATCCGTCAAAATTGAAGTCATCAACGATTATATGTTTCTCGTCAGGAGTGTAATAGTACTCAAGTGTTTTTACTTTTCTGTCGTTGATTGAAAGCTCAACGTTAGTACCATTCAAAGCATACGAGAGACGAGTCTCTTCCGTCGGAGCGGTAATCGTCTCAGTAAGTGCGGCAGTTGCCGTCTGCTGAGCGGCTGTAGACTCGTATACTGTAAAATTCTCAGCTACGACGTATTCCTCGGGGTCTCTGTTACTTCTGCCGCATGAGACAAGTGACGCTGCAAGAAGCAGCGCCGCAGTACAGATGGTCAGCCTATTCATTTATTCCTCTGACGCTCCTTCCGCAAGACGGGTTATCTCCTGAGGTGTGAAAACGTAATTTTTGCCGCAGAAATGACAGCTTACTTCCGTATCTTTGCCCTCAGCGGCGATTGAATTGAGTTCATTCCTGCCGATACTGATAAGTACCTTTTCTGTACGCTGTCTGCTGCAATCGCATTTGTAGACCGGCGAAGCAGTGTCAAGCTCGTTAGGTTCAAGTCCGGCAAGCAGCATATTTGCTATCTCCTCCGGTGTCACACCCTCGTCAAGGAGAGCGGAAACAGGTCGCATAGCAGAAACATTTTTCTCGATAGTGTCTATACACTTCTCGTCCGCAAACGGAAGAAGCTGTACAAGAAATCCTCCGGCAGACTTCACGCTGAGGTCAGTATCAACGAGAACACCGAGTGCGCATACGGTAGGGATCTGCTCGCTTGTAGCATAATAGCTTGCAATATCTTCGGCGATTTCTCCGGAAACAAGCGGTATTACACCGACATAGGGTTCACGAAGTCCCATATCCTTCACGACGGAAAGAGTACCGTTTTTGCCGACTGCTCCCGATACGTCGAGCTTTCCGACGCTATTCAGCGGAAGCTCTACAACCGGATTATTCACACAGCTTTTGACATTTCCGCGGCTGTCAGCAACTGCAACAAGCTGACCGGTAGGACCGTCAGCGTCGATACGAAGAGTAATGCTGTCTTCATCGCCTTTGAGCATATAACCCATGAGGGAAGCGCCTACAGACAGTCTTCCAAGTGCGGCAGTAACGACCGCCGAAGTTTTATGAATTTTTTCAATTTCCGAAACTATGTCCTTTGCATCGAGAACAGCAGCAAATGCCGAACCGTCCGCCGAAATTGCCCTATACAGATTTCCCATGGTGATTTCCTTTCTGAAAACAAATGGTCAGACCTCTTTCTGACCGTTTCTTACGCATTTTGCTGCGTAGACTATGCGCTGCGAATCAGCGGCAGGCGAATCGAAAGTATCGTCGCCGAATTTTGCGAGAATCTCAAATCCCGCGTCAATCAGCAGTTCTTCGAGCTGCTGCTCACTATAAGCCTTTTCCGAAAAAGCGTCTGAACTGCGCGAATACAGACCGTTTTCCTCAAGCTCAAAAAATTCGAGCTGCATTTTAACCTCGTCTGTATCGGGAACGAGAGTGTTCTCCCATACGCAGTAGACGTTGTCAGTTTCGTAAGTAAAGGTATTGTTTGCGAGGATATTGCGGTGTTTATAGAGTGTATTCACGTCGAAAATAAAGAGTCCGCCAATCTCGGAGAAAAATGCGACGTTCTCAAAAACTGCCCTGACGTCGTTGAGGCTGTTAAGGTGATTAATACTGTCAAGTGCACATATAGTAATGTCAATAGTACCGAACATATCAAGTTTGCGCATATCCTGACAGAGGTACTGTATATTCAGTCCGCTGTCGAACTTCTTGTCAAGCGCGATACCCAGCATTTCGTCGGAGTTGTCAACCCCGATGACATCAAATCCGAGTCTTGCCATCTCCTCAGAGATACTGCCTGTTCCGCACGCAAGGTCAAGAAGTATACCGCCCTCTGCGTCTCTGAATTTTCTGATGATGTCATTAAAATATGCTGCACGCTTTTTGTAGTCGATATTAGCAGTAAGCTGGTCATAATACCTTGCAAAAACGCTGTATCCAGCCATTAGTTTATCTCTACCTCCTCAGAGCCGGCAACATTATGCTCGTCGTCAAACAGCAGCCGCTCACGCTTTACAAGCACTTCACTTCCTGATGTGTAGTCAGTGTAGTCAACAAAGATATCAGCTGTATCACCGGAGCTTTTATACTGCTTTTCCATAGTTTTCAAAACAGGAGCGCCGTCATCGTCCCAGCCATAGGTACAGGACTCCGACTCGTCTTCGCTGTAGCGCACATTAGTTACAAAAGTGTTATCTTCAGAATTGACAACAGCAAAAGTATCGATTTCCTTCATCTGGTCCCATTTTTCATACTCACCCGACATAGGGTCAAAGTGGTAGTAAACTCCGAACGTGTTGAGAACCCCGATTTGCTGAGGAATAAAGAGGTCATTATTGCCGTCGCTGTCGAAATCGCTTACCGACATTTCAGCAAGGTTATCGGAGGTATTGGACTCAAGATAACGCTGCATTTCCTCAGTATTCACCGCAATAGTCTGGAGTTTCTGACCGTTTTCAGTCACTTCAAGACCATCGTCAATGACCTTAAAAGTAAAACTGCCATCCTTGAAAGCCGCTTCCTGCTGACGATTTGACTTAACGGCAGCAGCGACTGTAGTAGTCGATGCCGGCGCAGATGCCGGCTGAGCAGGAGCGTTTCCGGTACGTTTTGATGATTGATCAGAAGCTCCATCAGACGATGGCTTGTGCGAGGACTGTCCCGAAATCTTCGCATCAGACGGAACGCTTGAAGTTGAAGATGATGTTGCCCTGGATGTGTTTTCCGAGGTTGCAGCAGAAGTTGAAGCTGATACTGCCGCATTCCCTGACGAAGCCGATTCGGTAGTAACCGGCTCTGTCGGAGCATTTACCTCAGTATTATCCGCCTGACTGCATCCTGCAAGCAGCATGACTGCCGTCACGGCGGTAAGTATATGCTTTTTCTCCATTTCTATACCTCTATTGCTTTAAAATGGGTACGACTGTAGTCGCGTTCCCATATAAATGTACAAATCCTCTTGATTAGGTAAACTCTTTTGAAGAGTGTTTACCTCAGATAAAAGGTACACTGCCTTTATATGGGGATACGGTTACAGCCGTTCCACATTTTGATCAGTTGCCGCCGTTCTCTTTGAGCTTGCAGCACTTCTTGTACTTTTTGCCGCTTCCGCATGGGCATGGGTCGTTATCGCCCACCTTATTTGCAGAGCGAGCCGGCTCGGAAAAGCTTCCGTCGCCTGCACCGGCATTAGGTGCATCAGGCTTTGCGACCTGCTCACGCTCAGGAGCCTCGTGCTTCTGAAGCTTAACAGTGAGCAGAGCACGAACAGTATCCTCGCGGATAGACTCTACCATAGCATCGAACAT
This sequence comes from uncultured Ruminococcus sp., assembly GCA_900315975.1. The sequence continues at coordinate 8,130 of ONBA01000004.1, read as the reverse complement.
CTCGAAGCCTTCATATCTGTACTCGATAACAGGGTTCTTCTGACCGAATGAACGGAGTCCGATACCCTTTTTGAGTTCTTCCATATCGTCGATGTGTGCCATCCACTTAGTATCAACAGTCTTGAGGAGGATAACGCGCTCAAGCTCACGAATGATCTCACTGCCGTACTCCTCTTCCTTAGCCTGATAGATCTCGCCGCACTTCTCGTTGAGAGCATTGATGATCTGCTCCTTGGTAACACTCTTGAGCTCGTCCTCAGTGAATGTGAGGTCCTCATTGCCGATGAGCCAGCCGAGGAAGTATTCCTTGAGACCAACGATATTCCAGTCTTCGTGGTTATCCTCATCAATGAGGTAATTATTAACAGTAGTAGTGATGAGATCCTCCATCATCTTGAGGATATCCTTGTGGAGGTCCTCACCGTCAAGCACCTGTGAACGCTGCTTATAGATGATCTCACGCTGTGTATTCATAACGTCGTCGTAGTTGAGGACGTTCTTTCTGATGCTGAAGTTTCTGCCCTCGACCTTCTTCTGTGAGGACTCGATTATCTTTGTGAGCGACTTGCTCTCGATAGGCATAGTCTCGTCAACATTGAGCACCTTCATCATATTCTCAAGACGGTCGCCGGCGAAAATACGCATGAGGTCGTCTTCAACTGAAAGGAAGAAGCAGCTTTCACCTTCATCGCCCTGACGTCCTGAACGTCCGCGGAGCTGATTGTCGATACGTCTTGACTCGTGACGCTCTGTACCGAGGATATAGAGACCGCCTGCTTTCTTTACTTCAACAGCCTTTTCCTTTACTTCAGCGTTGAACTTGTCATAGAGTTCACGATAAACCTTTCTTGTTTCGAGTATCTCCTCATTGTCAGTATCAGCATAGCCGATAGCCTCGGAGATGATGTCTTCATCGTAGCCGCGCTTTCTAAGTTCAGCTCTTGCAAGGAACTCAGCATTACCGCCGAGCATGATATCGGTACCACGTCCGGCCATGTTAGTAGCGATCGTAACAGCGCCGTACTTACCAGCCTGTGCAACGATCTCAGCTTCCTTAGCGTGGTGCTTAGCATTGAGGACTTCGTGTTTTATGCCCTTTCTCTTGAGCATAGCAGAGAGAAGCTCCGACTTCTCAATTGAAACAGTACCAACGAGGATAGGCTGACCTTTTTCGTGGCACTCGATTATCTTCTCAATAATAGCGGCATACTTGCCCTTTTCAGTGCTGTAGACCTGATCATTGTGGTCAATACGGATAACCGGCTTATTTGTAGGAATAGCGATAACGTCGAGTTTGTAGATTTCCTTGAACTCGTCTTCCTCAGTCATAGCAGTACCTGTCATACCTGAGAGCTTGTTGTAAAGGCGGAAGAAGTTCTGGAAAGTGATAGTAGCAAGAGTCTTCGACTCGCTCTTGATCTTAACACCTTCCTTAGCCTCGATAGCCTGATGAAGACCGTCATTGAAGCGGCGTCCGAGCATAAGACGTCCTGTGAACTCGTCAACGATGATGATCTCACCGTCCTGAACAACGTAGTCTATCTCGTTCTTCATAACACCGTTAGCCTTGATAGCCTGATTGATGTGGTGAAGAAGAGTCATATTCTCAGGATCCATGAGGTTATCTATGCGGAAAGCCTGCTCTGCCTTCTTAACACCGCGCTGAGTGATCGTAGCAGTTTTAGCCTTTTCGTCGATGATGTAGTCAGCAGTTTCGCTGATAGCGTCCTGATCAGCCTTGTCGTCCATTTCGACAACGGTTGTAGGAGTAAGCATTTTCGCAAAGCGGTCAGCGATAGTGTAAAGCTCTGTAGACTTGTCTCCGCGTCCGGAAATGATAAGAGGAGTACGTGCCTCATCGATAAGGATAGAGTCGACCTCATCGACGATAGCAAAGTTAGGCTCGCGCTGAACGCGCTCTTCCTTATGAGTTACCATGTTGTCACGGAGGTAATCGAATCCGAGCTCATTATTTGTAGCATATGTAACATCGCAGAGGTAAGCCTCACGTCTCTGGTCGTTTGTGAGACCGTGGAGGATACAGCCGACTGTAAGTCCGAGCCAGCGGAGTACCTTACCCATTTCCTCAGCCTGAGTTTTAGCGAGGTAATCGTTAACGGTTACGACGTGAACGCCCTTGCCTGAAAGTGCATTGAGATATGAAGCAACGCAGGCAACGAGAGTTTTACCTTCACCTGTCTTCATTTCAGCGATACGTCCCTGATGGAGAACGATAGCACCGATTATCTGAACGGGATAGGGCTTCTTTTCAAGAACACGCCAAGCAGCCTCTCTTACAGTAGCAAGAGCCTCAGGGAGAATATCATCGAGAGTCTCACCAGCTTCGAGTCTGTCCTTGAATTCCTGAGTCTTAGCTTTAAGTTCTGCGTCGGAGAGTTTGCCGTATTCCTCGTCGAGACCGAGGACTTTATTCTTAATTGGCTCAATACGCTTTAATTCTCTTGTAGAGTATGCGTTTGCGCCGAAAATGCTTTTAAATAAACCCATTAGTATGATTACCGCCTTTACATAGTTTTCGTATTAGCAAGTAGCTTGAAATACATATAAATACATTTTACTACAAAACCTCATATTTGTCAATACCCACGCTTAAAGATTCACACAAATCGGCAAAAAGCTCAGAAGGCAAGCCTTCTGAGCTTTAAAACCATTACGCATTTCCGCGTAAACCTTCTTCGTGTCCGGGATAGATGAGTTCGTCTACCTGCCAGCCTCCGCCCGCCCAGACAAGCTTCATTTTCACGTCATAGGGGTGGAGTTCGTCAGAAGCCGCATTCTTTACCTGTATCTCTGCGGTATTTTCGTCCTGTTCGAGAATTGTTATGTCAGGTTCGATATCATTTACATAGTACGGAAGGAAATCATACTCGTCACTTCTGTACATCTCGCCGTCTCTTACAATGAAGATCTTTCCAATCGGAGAACCTAAAAGATCCATGCTGTTCTGACCTTCATTGTCAGTCCATATATGTCCGTCGGGATATTCAGCATAGTCCTTATCGCTGTAAATATTTACCGGGAAGATACAGTCGCGCAGGCTTTCAGAGAATGTTTGGAGTACATCCTGCTCAAACTGTGCGCCTGAGTGGAAATCAGGGTGAGTGAACGGTGCATAGCTGAATAATACTTCTTCCTTGTTTGAGCCAAGTATAGCCTTGTATGTTACTGACCTGTCTGTGTCTACATATTCGGGACTTCCAAGAGCGGCAGCAATGCGGTTGTAGCGAGTGTAAATAATTTCAGCAGTTTCCTGTGTAAGCTCTGAATGTGTGTCATCACCTTCTTCTAATTCGCCGACACCAAATATGCGCCATACACCGTCATCACACTTTTTCAGTGCAAATTGAAGTATCGCGTCTTCCTTGTTGGTGAATGAAAGCTTGCGGTTGAAGACCATCTCGTATTCATACTTCGCGATAATTTCCGGCTCATCAACAAATGTTCCGGCATCATCAATATCCGATCTTTCTGACAAATCAAGGTCGCCATAGATAGCATTGTTGTATTCAACAAAATACGGCATATCGCCTGTCTCAGAAGAAATATCCTCACTGAGGTCTTCTATTCTGACATTCAGGAAAGAACCATATTCACTTTCAAATAAGTCACTGCCCATCAAACTGTATTCCTTCAGCTCTTCAAAAGTTCTGGCAGTCCAAATCTTATCGGCAGGAGCGGTAAAATCCGGCTTTGTGACCTTTGCGTATACTTTTTCTGTTGTACCTACTGTTATCAGGTCGTTTCTGTCAAAATCTCTGAAACGTATCAGCCTTTGGAACTCAAGGTAGGTATCAGAATAAAGCTTTGCAAGCTCCATAGTTTCTGTTTCTTCACTAACATCTGTAGTTTCAGTCACAGATTCTGTGGTCACTTCTTCCGTTGTATCAGACACATCTGAACCCTGCAAAGTCTTTTCTGTTCCGGCAAAGCTGCCGTTTTTGAGAATGAACGCACCTCCGCCTGCTCCGAGAAGTATTACTGCCGCCGCCGCAACAGCTGAAAGTCTCTTCTTCCATACCGGACGGCTGTAGTGTTCAACTCCGGAAACGGTAGTGCCGTTATCCTTTTTCTCATTTATATCTGTATTCTTGAATTTGTTCTCACTCATACGGTATATCCGCTCCTTTTCTGTATCTGTCAGCATAGGAAGCTGCTCAGGCTCATCGCCGTCAAAGCATTTGAAAAGATCATTACTGTCAATTTTCATATTTATACCTCCTCTATGCCATTTTCGGCAAGCAGTGTTCTAAGCTTTGCACGCGCGCGTGTACTGCGCTTCTGTACTGCTGCCTCGGACATTTTCAGTGCGGCGGCTATCTCACGGATAGTCCTGCCATAGTAGTATTGCTGAGTGATGATGACGGAATCAGGCTCGCCGAGCCGTGTTATACATTCCGTAAGTATACGTTTTAGTTCGGCGCGTTCTGAGTTTTTCTCCACATTTTCGGCAGATGTAAGCTCTGGGAAGTCCTCACTGTCCGAGGATACGACCCTGCCGCTGTTGAGTGATAGTCTGCGGAAGTAATCAACAGCTTTGCGCCTTGTGATTATTCCTATCAGACCTTTCAGGTCACCGTCGTATCCGGAGTTTCCGCTGCAAACGCGGTAAACGTCTGCAAAAACGTCGCTGACACATTCTTCGATGTCCTCACGGCTTGCACAATTACGCAGTTTCTGAGCCGCGACTGCATAGACGTACGCACAGTATTCATCAAACAGGGCGCGTCTGCCTTCTGCCGGAGACTTTTTCATTATCACGCGAAGCTGACTGTCCGTCATATATTCACCACCTTTGAACCGATTCATAAACCCTACTCGTTGGAAGTTTTCAAAACCGGACATTTTTCAAAAAATATGAGTGAGATTATCCATAAAACAAAGCCGGAGAATTACTCTCCGGCTCAATATCATTCGTTATCGTTCTGTGTAAACTGGCTCTCGTGACGTGTAAAGAAGTCTGTACGCGGCGGGAGGAACTTCAGCTTGTGGTTATCTCCGGTGAAGAAAGTGAGCGGTTCGAGGATAGTGTCCCACGACCATATACGCTCATCGACCTGCAGATACTCGCGGAGTTTTTCAGTTCCGAAGGGAGCCATCGGGTGAAGGAGTACTCCCGCGATCCTAATCATATAAAAGAGGTTAGCGAGTGCCTGAGCGAGGTCGTCCCTGCTTACATTCTCGCCGTTAACAGCCTTTGCCATGTACTTGCTTCCGTTGCGGATATAGCTGTCGAGCACATATGTACACTGATGGAACGCAAACTTTGACATATGTCTCTCGTACTCAAGAACAGCCTTTTTCGCGTCTGCAACAAATTTCTCCTCGGGAGCGAGTGAAGGCATAATGCCGTCGAACTCCTTCTGAGTTGTATAGAACGCAGTACGTATCATGCGGTTATAAACGTTCGAGAGAAGCAGACCGTCCTTTACAACAGGGTCGGCATCTTCAGGCTTAGCATCAGGGTTGAAAGGCTTAGGCATAAAGCTTACCGAACGCTGACCGAGACCCAGTCCGAGCCAGTGCATACGAAGCTGTTCAGGGGTGTAATAGTTGAGGAGGTCGTCAGCCATCGGCGGCTTGACTGCTCCTGAGCTTGAAGCTTTCTTGTCGAGGAAGAGTATGTGGTGATTTGCCACTATTACAGGAAGCTGCAGCTCTCCGTCGGGTACATCGGCAGTCTTTGAATCGCCCGACTGCTGAGCCATCCACATTGCAGGCTCGGCAATTCCATAGAAGTAGATATTGTCCTGACCTATGAACTGATAAACGGTCGAATCCTTACTGCACCAGTAGTCCTTCCACTCATCACGGTCTCTTCCCACTTTTTCAAGGTATGTCTGAGTAAACGAGATAGGTGCCCAGAGTGACTCGGGCCATACCCACACTGTAAGACCTTCCACTCCGTCCATAACAGGTGCAGGAACTCCCCACTCGATATTACCGGTGAGGCGGAACGGAACAAGAGTTTTACCTGTTCTGTAGCGGATGCCGTTGTCAGTGAGCACACGGCAAGCCTCATCGCAGTCGGAAAGCTGTGTGAATTGTATAGTAAATGAAGGCTTTTTAGGTTCTTCGAGGTATTCATGAGCAGGCATAGAATCCTTGAGAGTGAAGTACTTTTCCTCAAATTCACGCTTGATATAGATTACCGGAGGCTTGAGGAACTCGTCGATAGTCTTCCACACAACAGGACGGATATCCTTGCGCTTCCTGAGTTCTTCGACCCAGTCCTTCATAAGCTGTTCATAGTCGCGGAGCTTGAAATACCAGTTTGTTACCGGCTTCATAGACGGTGTTTCGCCTGTGAGAGTGCTGACAGGGTTTATGAGGTTTTCGGGCATATACTGATGTCCGAGGTCACACTCGTCAGCGTAGCCTTTTTCAGATGTACAGCCTTCAACAGGACATTTTCCGATTACCTGTCTGCCATTGAGGAAACAGCCTGCCTTCTCATCAAAGAACTGCATAGTAGTTATCTGATTGAGCTGATCCTTTTTGTAAAGGGAACTGATGAACCAGTCAGTCACCTCTGCGTGTATCTCCTTTGAGCGGCCAAGTCCGGAAGCGGCAAAGAGGTCGGGAGAAATGCCGTAATCGTCAAGAGTTTTCTGCTGTTTATCGTGATTCCGCTGAACGAAGTCTTCAAGCGAACCTTCAAATTCACCGTTATTTACCTTTACTCGCCAACCCTCTGCGATAGGCGAACCGTAGCAATCCGTACCGCCGACGAAAATTACATTTTCCTTGCCAATGCGGTCACGCATGAAGCGTGCATATGTATCGGCGAACACAAACATACCGCCAACGTGTCCGAAGTGGAGTTCCTTGTTTCCGTAGGGCATACCGCCTGTGATAACGGCTCTTTTCGGGAATACAGGACGCGGTATCTCAAACGGACGTTTATTCTTTTCATTTTTGTCTGCCATATTTATAATTCCTTTCGGTCAGATTTCAGTTACGTTATATTATACCACATCTCAGTCAAAATAGCAAGTGTATAAATACAATATATTGATTGTATTCTGTAGGATTACTGAGTACACATTATTTATACATTGACAAAACAGGTATGTGATGATATAATATTTGTATGTTTTCTTGCGGATACGCCGCGAATATGAATGAAAAGAGGAAAGCTAATGAAAACAGCTATTATGACTGATACAAACAGCGGTATTACGCTGAACGAAGGAAAAGAGCACGGCATTTTCGTACTGCCGATGCCTGTTATAATCGACGGCAAGGACTACATGGAAGAGTTGACTCTCGACCATGCCGCTCTATATAAGGCACTAAACGAGAACAAGGATATCGTTTCGTCACAGCCTTCTCCCGGTGACCTTACAAAAATGTGGGACGATATTCTTGCCGCCGGATACGATGAACTCGTCTATATCCCCATGACAAGCGGACTCAGCGGTTCATGTGCAACTGCAACAGCGCTGTCTGCCGATTACGACGGCAAGGTCATAGTTGTTGACAACCACCGCATCTCGATAACTCTGCTCGACTCCGTATATGATGCTCAGTACATGGCTGAAAACGGCATGACAGGGGCAGAAATAAAGCAGTATCTTGAAGAAAATACGTATCAGAACGATATCTATATCACGCTCCACAGCCTTAAACGTATAATAAAGACCGGAAGGATTACAAAAGCCGGAGCGGCTATTGCAACAGTACTCAACCTCAAACCTGTACTGAAAATTCAGGGCGGAAAGCTTGATGCATACGCAAAGGTTCGCGGTATGGATAACGCTGAAAAGAAGATGTTTGAGGCTATCCACAACGACCTCGCAACGAAATACAAGGACGTTCCAAAGGAACATCTCAGTATCGGCGCGTCCGGCACTATGGAAACTCAGGAAATGATAGACCGCTGGGTCGGCATGATAAAGAACGAATTTCCCGGCTACAAGGTTACATACCGTCCGCTCGCGTGCAGTATAGCCAGCCACGTAGGAACCAATACTCAGGGAGTTGCCGCTGGAATTACAAAGCGTCCTCTCAAATGTGCGCTGCTCTTAGCGGAACAAATGAGAAACCGAACTGAATAGGATAAACCCGATACAAAATGTATCGGGTTTTGTTTTATATTCAAATATATTA